>NZ_CP130610.1:2732542-3036158 GCF_030544485.1 Halomonas sp. HAL1 | reverse complement strand
GGTGGGCGGGAGCTAATTCACAATGAAAAAGAGGCTCTGGGTAAAACCAGCTTTGAAGAGAAAGCGGTGCTGGTGGTCTTCCTGTTTGCGGCCTTTATGTGGATTACCCGCTCGTTTTTATGGCAAGGCCAGATCATCAATATCCCCGGCATCAATGACACCATGATTGCGGTGGTCGCGGCCCTGCTGCTGTTTTTGATCCCTTCCAAAAATAAGGGCGGCTGCCTGTTGGGTTGGGACGTTGCCAAAGACGTACCCTGGGGTATTTTGCTACTGTTCGGCGGTGGTTTAGCGATTGCCGCAGGGTTTGGCTCTTCGGGCCTGGCCGAGTGGATCGGTGGGCAAATGAGCGTGCTGGAAGGCGTTAACTTCTTGCTGGTTATCCTGATAGCGACCGGCATGGTGTTGTTCTTAACCGAAATTACCTCAAATACCGCCACGGCCACGATGATTTTGCCGGTGCTAGCGTCGTTGGCCCTAGCACTGGATATTCATCCCTTTGTACTGATGGTGCCCGCCGCCATGGCCGCCAATTGTGCCTTTATGCTCCCAGTGGGCACGCCGCCAAACGCGATAATCTTCGCCACCGGCAAACTCAAAATCATTGAGATGGTGCGCACCGGTTTTTGGATCAACATTATTGCCATGCTACTCATCGTCGCGGCGGTTTATTTCTTACTGCCGGTGCTATGGAACGTGGATCTAACCAACTATCCCGATGCATTTCGGCGCTAATATAACCATTAGCAAAGCATAGCCTCGCCTTCGGGCGGGGCTTTTTTATAGCTGTTTTGCCGTTAATTCATACACATAAACAATGTTAATAATGGCGACAGGCTTTAGACAAATAACGGTGCTTAACTATAGTGCCTCAAAGGAGTAAATGGAGTCAGAGGTATGGCGTTATAAGGAGATAAGCAATGGAACTGCTTGAAAATATTAGTGAATATCTAAAAAAGCACGAGCTCAAAATGGCTACGGCGGAATCGTGCACGGCGGGGTTGATTGTTTCAGAGCTAGCGGGCATACCTGGTAGCGGGCAATCGATCGATTGTGGATTGGCTGTTTACTCGCCCGAGGCCAAAAATCGCTATTTATCCGTCAGTTTTGACACCATTGATACGTATGGCCTAACTAGCGAAGTCACCTCGCGCGAAATGGCGTTAGGCGCTTTAAACAATAACGATGCCAATGTTGCCATAGCGAACACCGGTATTGCGGGCCCGAAGCCCCATGCTGATATACCGGTGGGAACCGTTTGCTTTGCCTGGGCGTTTCGACATGCCCAAGAGGTATACATAATAGTGGAGACGAAACGCTTTTCAGGTGATCGTAATGAGGTACGGCTCGCCGCCGCGCACTATGCGCTAGAAATGGTGCCAAAGCATCATGGTGATGTATTGGCAGGCAAAGCGCCCCGCGTTGATGAATCTTAATGATGAAATCTCTATCCGTAACCCGGAGGCAGGAAGCCACATGACTGACCAAGTAACTCAGCAGCGTATCCAGGCAGATTTGCAGGTAAAAGCATCGATTGAGCCGCAGTATGAAATCGAGGCTCGCGTCGATTTTCTGTGCAGCCAGATGATAGAGACAGGGCAGCACGCGCTTGTGTTGGGTATTAGCGGCGGGGTGGACTCCACCGTTGCTGGTCGTTTAGCTCAACTGGCCGTCGAAAAGGCCCGCGATAAAGGGGTTGAGGCACGCTTTTATGCCATCCGGCTGCCTTACGGCGAGCAGAAAGATGAGGACCATGCTCAACAGGCACTAATGTTTATTACCCCTGATGAAGTGCTTGATATCAATGTGAAGCCAGCCAGTGACGCCTTGCTAGCGTCCTTGGAGGAGGGTGGATTAACGTTTCAAGATGCCGCCCAACGCGACTTTGTATTAGGCAATATTAAGGCGCGTCAACGAATGGTGGCGCAGTACGCGGTTGCTGGCGCCAAGTCGGGTTTAGTGGTGGGGACCGACCAAGCAGCAGAAGCATTGATGGGCTTTTTCACCAAGTATGGTGATGGCGCCTGCGATCTGGTGCCGCTGACAGGACTTACCAAAGGACAGGTGAGAGAGGTCGGTGCTGCGTTAGGTGCGCCCGCTATACTGGTAGAGAAACAGCCCACTGCAGATTTAGAGTCGCTTAAACCTCAATTGGCTGACGAAGAGGCATTAGGCGTCACTTACACCGAAATCGATGCCTTTCTTACCGGTCAGCAGGTTAGCGAACAGGCCTACACCACCATTACCAACACCTATCAACGCACCGATCATAAACGCCAGCTCCCCAGAATGCCGTAGCGGCATTTTTTACAAGCTCAACGTCAGCGCTAAACGCAGCGCCAATAGGTTGCTATGATGCCGCGACACTATTGGCTGTTGAGCTTGTTATGCGTTTACTCCACACCGCTGATTGGCACCTGGGTCGGCTATTTCACAACCTTTCGTTGCTGGAAGACCAGCGCCATGTGCTTAACCAGCTCATCGAGATAATCGACCGGGAAAACGTCGATGCGGTGCTGATTGCGGGCGACATATACGACCGCTCGGTTCCGCCTTCGGCGGCGGTAACGCTGCTCGACGAGGTGCTACATGCGCTATGCGAGGTGCGCAAGCTGCCGGTCATCATGATTTCGGGCAACCACGATGGCGCCGAACGGTTGCGCTTTGGCGCGCGCCACCTGCGCCAAGCGGGGCTGCATATTCTCTCCGATTTAGCTGAGTTCGCCACGCCCGTCACGCTGACCATTGACGGCGTAGAGGTGGATGTATTCGGGATACCTTACGCCGACCCTGAGCATGTGCGCAGCCTGTTTAACGTGGAAGTGCGCGACTTTGACGCTGCCCATCGCTACCTGGTTGAACAGATTAGCGAGCGCCGCCATGCAACACGCCCCTGCCTACTGATGAGCCACTGCTTTGTAGATGGCGGCAGCGCGTCTGATTCGGAGCGCCCGCTAACGTTAGGCGGTGCCGAAAGCGTGGCCTGGGAGCCTATGCGGCACTTTGATTACGTGGCGCTTGGTCACCTGCACGGCCCCCAGTATCGCGGCGGTGAACATATTCGCTATAGCGGCTCCTTGCTCAAATACAGCTTCTCAGAAGCCAGTCAGAGCAAAGGCGTCACGCTGGTGGAAGTAGGCGCGAGCGGGATAAAGCACATTGAACAGATTCCGCTAATACCCAGCCGTGAAGTGCGCGTATTAGAGGGTGAGATTGATACGCTAATCGCCCAGGGAAGAACGGACGCACAAGCAGATGACTACTTGCTAGTGCGGTTGACCGATCGCCACGCCATTCTCGACCCTATGGGCAAGCTGCGTGAGGTGTATCCCAATGTGCTGCATCTGGAAAAGCCCGGCATGCTGGAAGCACGAGGCACTCAGCAACTTGATCGCGAGCGGTTACGCTTTGATGCCCTAGATATGTTTAGTGACTTCTTTACTCAGACCAGCGGTGATGCCATGAGCGATAAGCAGGCTAGTGCCATGGCCGAGTTGATTAGCCAGCTGCAGCGCGATGAGGCCCAAGAATGACGCCGTTAACCCTTACCATGCAGGCCTTTGGCCCTTTCGCTGGTACGGAAACTATTGATTTCACCGCGCTTGGTAGAAGCCCGTTGTTTTTGATTAACGGGCCCACCGGGGCGGGCAAGAGCTCGATTCTCGATGCGTTATGTTTTGCGCTCTATGGCCAAACGACGGGTAATGAGCGTGAACCTTCTCAGATGCGCTGTGACCAAGCGAACGCCACGCTGCTAACGGAAGTTACGCTTGATTTTCGCTTGCGCGGGGCGGATTACCGAGTGCGCCGCGTACCTCAACAGGAGCGCCCCAAGGCACGTGGCGAAGGCACCACTACTCATAACGCGGAAGCGCAGCTATGGCGCTTAAACGCGGAGGGCGAGGTAGAGACCTGCTTGGTGGCGCGCAAAGTCAACGATGCCACCGCTGAGCTGCAAACCTTGATAGGCCTGGATGCCAACCAGTTTCGCCAAGTGATGGTGCTGCCCCAAGGCAAGTTTCGCGAATTGCTGATCGCTGACTCCAAAAAGCGCGAGGAGATTTTTTCCCAGCTGTTTCAAACGCAAATCTTTCAGCGTATTGAAGAGCGTTTGCGCCTTCAGGCCAATCAGATAGAACGAGAAGTGAAAGAGCATCGCCAACATATCAGTGGCATTCTCGCCGGTGGTGAGCTGGAGAGTGAAGCTGCTTTAGAGCAAGAGCTGGAAGCGTTGACGCCCCAGGTTGAGCAAGCGCGAAAGGACTTCGAAACCGCCCAACTGCAGCGACGTAAAGCCGAAAAACAGCGTGATGATGCCCAGGCACTTCAGCGTCAGTTTGAAGCGCGGGAGAGCTTGGCGGCTGAAAAAACGCGTCATCTTGAACAGCAGGGCCAGGTCGTCAGCATTCAAGACCATTTGACCCAAAGTGAACACGCACAGGCGTTGCGCCCCCAGCGTACGGCGTTAACCCAAGCGCAGCAGGCGCTAAGCACCGCGCACGCGGAACAGCAGCAGGCAGACGCCGCACTGAGCAGCCAGCGCACTAGCGCGGAGCAGGCGCAGCGTGCATTTGAGGCGGCCCGCGAGCGTCAGACAGGGCTCCCTGAGCTGCGCGAGCGTCATCGCCAGTTGAGCGAGTTTATTCAAAAAGGCCAACAATTAAGCGAACTACAGGCGCGATTCCAAACGGCACAGGCCGCTTGGCAACAAGCTGACGGTGCCCTCAAGCGCGATGAGGAGCAACTGGACACCATTCGCCAACAGGGCGAGGCGGCAGGCGTTAATCTCGAACGGTTACAGGCGGAACGCCAGCAGCTGGCCAGCGCCCCTGTCGAGCTAAGCCGCTATGAAACGCTGCTAACTCAAGGTAAAGAACTGGATGCGCTAACCGACCAGGGACGCGAGCTCACCACGCAGCAACAGCAGGCGGCGGCAGCACTAGACCAGCGGCGCAGTGAGTCAGAACAGGCGGAACGCTTCGCTACCGAGCAGGAGATGCGGTGGCATCAAGGGCAGGCTGCGCTGTTAGCGCTCACGCTTGAGGACGATGCCCCTTGCCCTGTCTGCGGCAGCCTGGCGCATCCGACCCCGGCCGTTAATAACGCAGATATCGTCACCAAAGAGCAGGTGGAAGACGCGCGCTCAGCCCAGGCGCAGGCCCGTCAATCTTTCCAGGGAGCTGAACGCCATCACCAACGGCTAGCGCAGCAGATAAGCTACCACAGCGAGCAAGTACAGCGACTCAATCAGCAATTAGGCGAGTGGGCTAGCCAACCGCTGAATGAGCTACAAAAAACCTGCGATGAGTTGCATCGCCAGGTCTCTCGGCAGGCAAGCGTTGAGCGCGAGATTAGCCAACAAATCACTGTCCGTGATGCGTTAAGGCGTGAGTGGGGCGCACTGGATAAACAGCTTAAAGCCCAGCGGCCCGCGGTTGAAAAAGCCAAAGAGGACGCGTTGAGGCTAGAAAGCCAGCGCGATCAGTTGAGTCAGTCGCTGCCTGACGACGCTCGTGATCCTGCCGCAATGCAAAAAACGCTCACGGAACTCGAGCGCCAAGTTACCCAAATTGAACAAGCCTGGGATAGTGCTCAGCAGGCGCTGACGAGCAGCCAAACCCAACTGGCGCGAGCGGAAGAGCAGCTAAGGGGAGCCAGCGAGCGAGTCGAGCAGGCTAAACAAACACTTGAACAGACCCAAGCAGAGTGGCAGGCAGTGCTTCAGGCCAGCCCCTTTGAGGGTGAGGCCGCCTTTCAGGCAGCCCAACTGGATGACGCTCAGCGTCAGGAGCTCATTCATCAGGTAGAAACGTACCAGCGCCGTTTGGCCGAATTAGAAGGGGCGCTGCAGAATTACCACGCTCAACTGGCTGAAAAAACGTCCCCGGATTGGGCTACGCTTTCTAGTCAAACCGAGGCCGCCCAAGCGGAAGAAAATATCCAGTTGGAGGCGTGGCGGACGCTGGATGGACGCTTAACCACACTGCATGGCATCCGCCAAAAACTGGCCAAGGCGCACACGGCTCAGGCTGAACTTGAAGCCCAGTATCAGGTGTGGGGCACGTTGAGCGAGGTCGCTAACGGCCGCACTGGGCACCGCATTAGCCTGCAGCGCTTTGTGCTGGGGGTGCTGCTGGATGACGTTCTGATTCAAGCGTCTGAACGGCTGGTACGCATGAGCCGCGGGCGTTATCAGTTGGTGCGCCGCGAGGACCCCACTAAGGGCAATAAAGCGTCAGGCCTCGAGCTGGATGTGGCGGACACCTACACTGGCAAGAACCGTTCGGTAGCGACACTTTCCGGCGGGGAGTCTTTCATGGCAGCGCTGTCGTTAGCGCTGGGCCTTTCGGATGTGGTGCAGGCTTACGCTGGCGGTATTCAACTGGATACGCTATTTATCGATGAAGGGTTTGGTAGCCTCGATCAGGATGCCCTGGATCAAGCCATTGCCATGCTTAGCGAACTGCAAATGGGCGGGCGCATGATTGGGGTGATTTCCCATGTCAGCGAGCTCAAAGAGCAAATGCCCATCCGTATAGAGGTACGCGCGAGCCGCCATGGGAGCTCGGTTGAAGTAAAGGGCGCACTGCTTTAATGCTTAATACATTTAAAGACTAAAGCAGCGTTAGTTCATGCTGCGTTCATACAGAATGTTTTATAAAGAGAACGAATCGACTCAATCGCTCTAAAGATAATACCGACTTAGGAGTACAAGGATGAACGCGAGCAAGATTTTACAGCAGCTGATGCAGCAAGCCGGCGGCAGCCAGAAGGGCGGTAGCAGCAGCGGTGTCGATGTTAAAGGCATCCTGAGTGGGCTTTCTAAGCAATTAGGCGGCGGTAGTAGTGGCCAAGGAAGCAGCTCATCCGGTGGTTTTGATGTTAAAAGCCTGCTTGGTGGCGGTGCCATGGGTATGTTGGTCGGTTCTAAGCGTGGTCGTAGCATGGGTGGCAAAGCGCTAAAATATGGCGCGATTGCCGGGGTAGGCATGCTGGCGTGGAAAGCATGGCAAAGCTCTCAGGCGGCAAAAACTGACAGTGGGCAAAATACTGCCCAACATGCGTCAGAGGGCGAACGGGTTGAAGTCCTCAGCGGTGAGAACCAAGAGCGTCGCAGCCTGGAGCTACTGCAGGCAATGATTATGGCGGCACGTGCCGACGGTCATATTGATGAGCAGGAACAGGCGTTGATCACCGAGCAGATCGATGCCTTAGGTGCCGATCAAGAGATGCATAACTGGGTAGAGCAGCAGTTAAAAGCACCGCTGGATGCACAGGCGCTGGCTCGTGAGGCAGATTCCCCTCAGGCGGCACGCGAGATGTACCTGATTAGTGTGGCAGTGACCGACGATCAAAACCCTATGGAACGCGCTTGGCTGGACCAGTTGGCCAGTGCCCTTAACTTACCCAAAGAGATGACGGCCGAACTTGAGCGTCAAGCTGAGCAGGCGGGTTAATGCTGGATACGTTTAATTTTTGGTTAGCGACGGGCTTTGGACTAGGGCTAGCGCCGATTGCACCCGGTACGTTTGGCTCTCTGTTGGGGATTCCCTTGGCGTGGTGGTTATTGAGCCGCCCATTGGGCCAGCAAGGGATCGTTATGGCGGTTCTGTTGGTGCTGGCAGTGCTGGTTTGCCACGTTGCCGCCTGGCATTATGATGGGTTGGATCATGGCAGTATTGTCGCCGACGAGTATGTAGCCTTTCCGCTTGCGGTTATTGGTTTAGCGGCAGCGCGCCATCCCTTGGTAATCGCGCTCGGGCTTGGTGTTTACCGCTTCTTTGATGCGTTAAAACCACCGCCGATTCATCTAACTGAGTTTGTGCATGGCGGTTTCGGTATTGTTTTAGACGATGTTGTCGCAGCGTTGATAACGTGGGTGATTATGGCGATAGGCATAAAGCTATGGCAGCGCCGAGCGTCTGAACAACATTTAAGCTCTTAATCTAAGCTCTTAATCATACGCACAACAAAAACGCCGCAGGCCTGATGAAGGCCTGCGGCGCTAGTTTTTTACAACTCACAACATGTTGTTGAGGTTGCTCACCGTATTACTCTTGTACGACGATGACTGATTTGGCATTAACGAACTCAAGCATGCCAAAGCCGCCGTGTTCACGCCCATAACCGGAGTTTTTCACCCCGCCGAAGGGCATTTCCGGTGTAGCGACACCAAAGCCGTTGATAAACACCATGCCAGTATCGAAGTACTTGCTGGCAAGCTCGGTAGCGCGCTTAACGTCTTTAGAGATGATGCCGCCGCCCAGGCCGTACCGGCTGTCGTTGGCGATACGCATCGCATCTTCATCATCTTTGGCGCGAATCAGCGCGGCAACCGGACCAAATAGTTCGTCGTCGTATGCTGGCTGACCAGGGGTCACGTTATCCAGCACGGTGACCGGGTAAAATGCGCCTTTACCGGATGGTTTCTCGCCACCGCAGAGGATCTTCGCGCCTTTACGCACGCTCTCTTCTACTTGGTCGTGAAGACCGTCGCGCAGGTCAACGCGGGCCATGGGGCCAAG
This sequence comes from Halomonas sp. HAL1, assembly GCF_030544485.1. NCBI lineage: Bacteria > Pseudomonadati > Pseudomonadota > Gammaproteobacteria > Oceanospirillales > Halomonadaceae > Halomonas > Halomonas sp. HAL1. The sequence continues at coordinate 3,027,633 of NZ_CP130610.1, read as the reverse complement.
GTCGCTACCTTCTTGGGTCGGATCACCCGCCTTTAGCGACTGCATGCGTTCTACGTAGCGCTCTTTGAACGCTTCATAGTTCTTTTCAGTCACTACAAAACGCTTGGCCGCTACACAGGTTTGACCGCCGTTGTAGACACGCCCCTGAACGCAGGTGTCGATCGCCACATCCATGTCGGCATCATCAAGCACCAGATAAGCATCGTTAGATCCCAGCTCAAGCACGGTCTTTTTGAGGTGCTCAGCGGCTTTAACGGCCACTTTACGACCCGCGGCGTCGCTGCCTGTCAGAGTGACGCCGCGAACTGCAGAGTGAGCAATTACTTCGTCGGAAGTGTCATGAGAGATCACGAGCGTGCGGAAAACGTTCTCGGGAAGTCCCGCTTCACGATAGATTTTTTCCAACAGCAGTCCGCTACCCGTCACGTTTTCAGCGTGCTTCAACAGGACGCCGTTACCCGCCATAATATTGGCAATAGAGTAGCGAACTACTTGATAAGCGGGGAAGTTCCAGGGCTGAATGCCGTAAATGACGCCCATGGGTGAATAAGTCACAAAGCCACGCTCGCCATTGCCCGGCTGACGCTCTTCATCGGCTAGCTTCTTAGGACCGTGTTCCGCGGTGTAGTCACAAATAGCGGTACACAGATCGACTTCCTGGCGCGCTTGTTCAGGTAGTTTGCCCATCTCTTTGACCATCAGGTCAGCAAGCTCTTCTTTGTGCGCTTGCATCGCTTGGCCAATCGCCTTCACCGTTTTGGCGCGGCTTTCGAGTGACTCAAGGCGCCAATCGAGAAAAGCATCGTAGCAGGCATCGACTACCTGCTTGGCTTCAGCACTACTCATCAGTGCGTAAGTATCGAGCGCTTCACCGTTAGTCGGGTTAATCGTCGTGATGCTGTTGCTCATAAGATCTCCTATCTATAGATCAACGTGTGGGTCATGACGTCCAGCTCCTGGGCGCTTAATCGACCGGTCTATTTCTAATGCAGTACCACTTTAGTACAAACTGAGTGCCCCTGCATAATAGAGGTACTCAGTCTCGGGCATTGATTTAATCAATCAGTTCACTATTAAGGCTTTTTATTAAAACGTTGGTCCACCGGCTTCTTCGCCCCACACCTCTTCCAGGCGTCCATCGCGCCCACAGCTGAAGCGATAGAATTTATAGCGAACGGGGTTCTTTTGATAATAATCCTGGTGGTACTCCTCGGCCGCCCAGAAGGTGGTGGCAGGTACTATTTGGGTGGCGATTTCTCGGTCAAAGCGTTCTTCCATTTCCGCTTTGGAGGCTTCGGCGAGTTCACGCTGGCTTTCGTCGTGATAGAAGATTGCCGAGCGGTATTGATCGCCCACATCGCAAAACTGACGATCTACCGCGAAGGGGTCGATGTTGCGCCAGAAAATATCCAACAATTGCTCGTAGCTGATCTGCTCTGAGTCATATTCGATTTGCACAACCTCCGCATGCCCCGTACCACCCCTGGAGATATCCTCGTAAGTGGGGTTCTCGAGTTCGCCGCCGATATAGCCGGAGATGGTGGCGTTAACACCGGGTTGGTTGTCGTAAGGGGGTTCCATACACCAGAAGCAGCCGCCTGCAAACGTGGCCTCCGCTTGAGTGGCCTGAGCTTGAAGCGAAGTGCTGGCGAGACCAGCGGCAGCCAACACGCTAAGCGTGAATGGACGAAGAAGGGGCAATCGGGTCATTGCAAGCACTCCAGTGGCGGTGGCGAGTCATCGTTTATGTTGAGTCGATTGGTGGCTTAGCGTTCCCTTTCTTTACCACCCTTTTCTGGCAACCTAGCCCAAGCGATGTGGCCATACTTCGTCTAGCGTGTTGAGTGCCGCGTTCACGGTCGATTCGGCAGTGCTGTCGTGTCGCCATACAAAGCTTAATGCGCAGGGCAGGCGGATGTTGTCTGCAACTGCCAGGCCACTCTCTTGGCGCTCAGTCATTGCCAGGGCGTCGCGGGCCAGGCTTAAGCCAACGCCTGCGCGGACCAAATCCAACATACAGGCTTCTTGGTCAACCTGGGCTACCCGGTTAGGCACTGCGCCGCTCTTGGCGAGTGCTTGCTTCAGCAGCCGGTGGTGGGCGGAATCCTGTGGCGTCACAATCCAGGGCAGCGTGGCTAAGTGCTCCCAACGGGTATCAATAAGTCGGTTTTCCCAGCCTGCAGGGGCAATCACATGATAATCAAAGTGCGTCAGTTCGCGCCAAGCCAGTGCCTTATATCCCTGGTTCAATCCAGGGCCTTCACCAGGTGGTGCCAGATAAAAGCCGACATCCAGGTCACCCTGTGCGATGCGGTTTAGCACGCTGCCGCTCATTCCATGGTGCAGTTCGGTTTCTAATTGAGGTGCTCGTGCCATCAGGCGGCTTAAAAAGGCGCCTAAGCGAAGAAATTCTGGGTCAACGATGGTGCCGATGGAGAGTTTGCCGCGTAGCGTGCTGTGCAGCGTTCCAGCGGTTTGCTCAAACGCCTGGGCGCTGGCCAGAGCTTTTTCAGCGGCGGGGAGCAGGGCATGACCATCGGATGTCAGCGCTAGCCCCTGGGGGCGACGACTAAACAGCGTGAGACCTAAATTGGCCTGTAACTGCTTCAACTTGAGGCTGATCGCAGGTTGCGTCAAATGTAACTGTTCAGCGGCGCGCGATACGCTGCCCGTTCTTGCAACGGCCACGAAGGCGCGGAGTGTCGCGTAGTCTTGCATGATAGGCCTCAACGCATGCCGGTGATATTAGCAAAGCTTATAACTGGCTTTTAAATAACTCAATTGATCTGTTCCCAGCGCCCAGTAGGCTAGGCTAAACGCAGGCTTTAACATACGCTCTTAAAACAGGTACTCCCATGACAACAACAGCGATTCAGCACTTTATTAATGGCCAGGTCACCGCTGGCGAGTCTTCAAACTCGCAGGACGTTTTTAACCCCGCCACCGGTAGCGTGACTGGCCGTGTATCGCTCGCTTCATCAAAAGATGTGAACACCGCCGTCGAAGCGGCTCAAGCTGCCTTTCCGGCCTGGGCCGACACACCGCCCATTCGCCGTGCCCGTGTGATGTTCAAGTTTCTAGAGCTGTTAAATGTTCACAAAGACGAGCTAGCCGAAGCGATTACCAAAGAGCACGGTAAAGTATTTACCGATGCCCAGGGTGAAGTGGCACGCGGTATTGATATTGTCGAGTTCGCGTGCGGAATTCCCCAGTTGCTCAAGGGTGACTATACCGAGCAGGTAAGTACCGGCATCGATAACTGGACGATGCGCCAGCCCCTAGGCGTGGTCGCGGGTATAACGCCATTTAATTTCCCGGCCATGGTGCCGATGTGGATGTTCCCACTCGCCATTGCGGCGGGTAATACGTTTATCTTGAAGCCAAGCCCGCTTGACCCAAGCGCCTCACTGTTGATGGCCGATCTGCTAAAGCAGGCGGGTCTGCCCGATGGCGTTTTCAACGTCGTCCAGGGCGACAAGGATTCGGTGGAAGCGCTGCTCGACCATCCCCACGTTAAGGCGCTGTCGTTTGTGGGTTCTACGCCGATTGCCAATTTGATCTACGAGCGCGGCGCGCGGAATGGCAAGCGTATTCAAGCACTAGGCGGGGCTAAAAATCACATGGTGGTGATGCCGGATGCCCATCTTGATAAAGCAGTCGATGCACTGATCGGCGCCGCCTACGGCTCTGCCGGTGAGCGTTGCATGGCGATTAGCGTGGCGGTGTTGGTCGGCGACGTGGCGGATAAGGTCGTCCCGGCACTGGCTGAGCGGGCTAAAGCGCTAAAAGTAAAAGACGGTATGCAGCTTGATGCGGAAATGGGCCCCATTGTGACCCGCCAAGCCCACCAGCGTATTACTGGCTATATCGAAAAAGGCGTGGCGGAAGGTGCTGAACTGGTCGTCGATGGCCGTGCCTTTGAGGCCTCAGCGGCGGGTGAGAGCTGTGCCGAAGGCTTCTGGATGGGCGGTACGCTGTTCGACAACGTCACCCCCGAGATGACGATCTATAAGGAGGAGATTTTTGGCCCGGTGCTGGTCTGTGTGCGAGTGCCGGATATCGCCACCGCGATCCAGTTGATTAACGATCACGAGTTTGGCAACGGCGTCAGCTGCTTCACTGAAAGCGGTACGGTGGCGCGGGAGTTTGGCCGCCGTATTCAGGTCGGCATGGTGGGGATCAATGTGCCTATCCCGGTGCCGATGGCGTGGCACGGCTTTGGCGGCTGGAAGCGCTCCTTGTTTGGCGATACTCATGCCTACGGTGAAGAGGGCGTGCGTTTTTACACCAAGCAGAAATCAATTATGCAGCGCTGGTCGGACTCAATTGATGCGGGTGCTGAGTTCGTCATGCCGACCGCGAAGTAAGCTCAGCGGAGATAACAATAATGGCTCAACAACAATCACAAGCAGCGCCGAATGCGGGTTTAGAGTTTGACTATATCGTGGTGGGAGCAGGCACCGCCGGGTGCTTGCTAGCGAACCGGCTGAGCGCCAACCCCAACCACCGTGTACTGCTGATAGAGGCGGGCGGGCGCGATAATTACCACTGGATTCATATTCCGGTGGGCTACCTGTACTGCATTAATAACCCACGTACCGACTGGCTGTTTCGGACTGAACCCGACAAAGGCCTTAACGGCCGCTCGTTGATCTATCCGCGGGGCAAGACGCTGGGCGGCTGTTCCAGCATCAATGGCATGATTTACATGCGTGGGCAGGCCCGGGATTACGACCACTGGGCTGAGGTGGCGGGCGACGATGCCTGGAGGTGGGAGAACTGCTTACCCGATTTCATCAAGCACGAAGATCACTATCGTCTTGACGGCGGCGGTGATGCCGATGCGAAGCATCGAGATTTCCACGGTCACGGTGGCGAATGGCGGATCGAAAAGCAGCGCCTCAAATGGCAGGTGCTGGATGATTTTGCCGAGGCTGCCGTCCAGGCAGGCATTCCGCGTACCGAGGACTTTAACCGCGGCTCTAACGAAGGCGTGGCCTACTTTGAGGTCAACCAGCGCTCGGGCTGGCGCTGGAATACCGCCAAGGCGTTTTTGCGCCCCGCGCTGAAGCGCGACAACTTAACGCTCTGGCACTCCACTCAGGTCAATCGACTGCTATTTGAAAAGCGTGGGGAGGCGCTGCGCTGCGCAGGTGTGGAGGTGGAGCGGAATGGTCAGGTGCAGCGTGCCATGGTGAGCGGCGAGGTGGTGCTGTGCGCAGGCGCTATTGGTACGCCGCATCTACTTCAGCTTTCCGGCATAGGGTCGAGGGGATTGCTAGACGAACATGGCGTTGAGTTAGTGCATGAATTGCCCGGGGTGGGGGAGAACCTGCAGGATCATCTGCAGATTCGCTTGATATATAAAATCACCAATGGCAAAACCCTGAATGCCGTGGCCAGTACCCTGTTAGGTAAAGCGGGGATTGGCTTGGAGTACCTGCTTAAACGCTCTGGGCCAATGAGTATGGCGCCTTCGCAGTTGGGCGCATTTACCCGCAGCTCTGAGGAGAAAACCTACCCCAATATTCAATACCATGTGCAACCGCTGAGCCTGGAAGCTTTTGGCCAACCGCTGCATCCGTACCCGGCGATTACCGCTAGCGTGTGTAACTTGAATCCGACCAGTCGTGGCACGGTGCGGCTAAAAAGCAGCGACCCCCGACAGGCACCGGCTATTTCGCCCAATTACCTGAGCACGGCAGAGGATCGCAAGGTGGCCGCGGATTCTCTGCGTGTCACCCGGCGGATCGCCGAGCAGACCGCGTTTGCCAAGTACGCTCCAGAAGAAGTGAAGCCCGGCGTTGAGTACCAAACCGATGACGAGCTAACCCGGTTGGCGGGTGATATAGGCACGACGATTTTTCACCCCGTTGGCACTGCCAAAATGGGCCGTGAAGATGACGCCATGGCGGTAGTCGATAGTCGGCTGCGAGTACATGGCATTAGCGGGCTACGCGTGGCTGATGCGAGTATTATGCCGACGATTACCAGTGGCAATACCAACTCACCCACGCTGATGATTGCGGAGAAAGCAGCCGGTTGGCTCCTTGCTGAGCGCGGTCAATGATCGGCCAACACCCCGCCACACGAGCCAGCATAGCCGTGATTATAAGTGTGTTGACGCGCACACAGGTTAGGCGCAAAATGACGTCAGTTGGTTAGCAAGTCGAACGTTGTCAGCAGCATAGAAGCGCCTCAAGCGTTAAATCTGGTGAAGGTTTCTTGTTCTACCCACTGCACTTCGGGTATTTCCCGGATTTAATTAGCTAAATCGAGGATTTCGATCATGGCAACTGGCACAGTTAAGTGGTTTAACGACACTAAAGGCTTCGGCTTCATTTCTCCTGACGACAATGGCGACGACCTGTTCGCGCATTTCTCTGAAATTCAGTCTGAAGGTTTCAAATCTCTGCAAGACGGCCAGAAGGTTTCCTTCGACGTCACCCAGGGTAAAAAAGGCCTTCAGGCTTCTAACATCAAAGTTGTTTAAGTTAATTCTTAAGCATTGAGATGTTAGCAATCACCGCCTAGCGTTGATTGACCAAAGGACCCCGCCCAGTGCGGGGTTTTTTGTATCTATAACAAAAATACTTACCTCACACCTCACATCTCACACCTCACACCTCACACCCGCATATTCCATTTTGATCTTTAAATGTTTCTAAAAATAACTTTTTAGAATATAAGGCTGGCCTCACAATACTACCCAGCTTATTTATTAGGATGTGGTGGTGATGTCGCTGGATGCTTGGATTGCCGTAGGAGTGGTGCTGACTATTTTCCCGCTAATGGCGTTCTCCCGCCTAGGCCCGGATATTATTCTGCTGGGTGCGGTGATCGTGTTGATGACGCTGGGCGTGATCGATCCGCAGCAGGCGCTGGGGGGCTTTTCAAACAGCGGTCTGTTTACCGTTGCCTTCATGTACGTGCTGGTAGCCAGCATTCGCGAAACCGGTGGTATCGATCTTATTATCCGCTATGTGCTTGGCCGCCCCCATAAAGAAAGCGGCGCGCTGGTACGCCTCTTGCTGCCCGTAGCAGCACTCAGCGCCTTCGTTAATAACACGCCTGTGGTCGCTACCTATATTCCGGCCGTAATGAGCTGGAGCCGAAGGCTGCGTTTATCTCCACAGCGGTTGCTGATGCCACTCAGTTTTGCGTCTATTCTAGGCGGCACCATTACTCTATTTGGTACCAGCACTAACTTAGTGGTGCATGGGCTGCTGCTGGAACGTTACCCCGAACTGGGAATGGGGCTGTTAGATTTAGCCTGGGTGGGTATTCCTGTGGCAGTGGTAGGGCTCGTTTATCTGATCGTACTTGGGCCGCGTTTACTGCCTTCCCGGGAAGGAGTGGACAATGCGTTTGCCAACCCTCGCGAGTTCACCATTGAAATGGAGGTCGACCCGGCGGGCGTATTGGTTGACCGCAGTGTTGAAGAAGCCGGGCTGCGCCATTTGCAGGAGCTATTTCTGGTTGAAATAGAGCGCGCAGGCAACGTGGTGAGCGTGGTGGGTCCCGGCGAGCAGTTAAAAGGCGGCGACCGACTAGTGTTTGCGGGCACTTCCGATGCCGCGGTGGAATTGCAGCAGATTCGTGGCCTGATACCTTCTCGCGATGAAACCTCCAGTCTGGAGAAAGAGTTCAAGGAGCGACGCTTAGTCGAAGCGGTGGTTTCTAATCAGTGCCAGTTTATCGGTCAGCGTATTCGCGACGGCCACTTCAGAACCTTATATGGCGCGGCGGTGCTGGCGATCTGCCGAGGTGGCGAGCGCGTGAAAGGCAACCTGGGCCAAGTGCAGTTACAGCCTGCAGACGTTCTGCTGCTGGAAGCACGACCACCGTTTATTGAGCGTCATCGTCAGTCACGCGACTTCTTATTGATTAGCGAGCTGAATGGTGCCGCCCGGCCGATACACGAAAAAGCGCCACTCGCCTGGGGTCTTTTGTTAGGGGCTGTGTTGCTCGCCGCCCTGGGCGTGCTGAGTATGTTGAACGCCGCGATGTTGGGGGCGGCATTAGCGCTGTTGACGGGATGTTGCTCGGTGGGGGCGGCCAAACGTGGTCTTGATACCCAAGTGTTGTTAACCATTGCCGCTTCCTTTGGCGTGGGAGCCGCGCTGCAAAGCTCCGGCGCCGCTGAGGTCATTGCCGGTAGTTTGCTTACCTTAGTGGCGGGTAACCCTTTGCTACTGCTGATCGGCACTTACTGTGTGGTTGCGCTGCTCACTGAGTTGGTGACCAATAACGCCGCCGCAGTGATTATTTTTCCGGTGGTGATGAGCGCGTCAGAAAGCCTGGGCGTTAGCCCGATGCCTTATGTGGTGGCGGTGATGTTTGCTGCCTCAGCCAGCTTTTTAACGCCCATTGGGTATCAAACCAACCTGATGGTATATGGCCCCGGGGGCTATCGGGTGAGCGATTTTCTGCGCTTGGGGAGTGGTTTGAATATACTGACCGGGGCGATAGCGCTACTCTTGATCCCTTTGGTGTGGCCCTTTTAAGCGATGTACGTCCTTTTTAAGAGACGATGGTCATTTAAAGCGCTGGCCTGCTCGCTGTTAACGCAGGTTTGCGCTAGGGTGACGCCTTTTGGATAAGGAATACGATGTTATGACTGCTCCTGGCGAACTGATTATTGAACCGAAAGATGGTCAACCCGCCGATGCGTGTGTGTTTATTATTCACGGCTTAGGTGCGGACGGGCATGATTTTGAGCCGCTGGTACCCGCATTAGCGCTACCTAAAGATTCACATGTGCGCTTTATTATGCCCCATGCGCCACGCCTGCCGGTGACCATCAATGGCGGTATGGTCATGCCCGCTTGGTACGATATTCTTGCCATGGATTTGGGGCGCCGGGTAGATGAGAGCCAGCTTAAGAAATCCGCTGAACGCATCCAGGCGCTGATCCAAGAGCAGATCGACCAGGGTATCAACAGCCAGCGCATTATTGTGGCGGGCTTTTCACAAGGGGGCGCTGTTGCCTATCACGCAGCGCTTACTTTCCCCGCGCCGCTGGGCGGGCTGTTGGCGATGTCGACCTACTTTGCGACGGCCGACAATATTGAGCTAGCGGAAGCCAATCGCCAGATCCCGATCGAAGTTCAGCACGGGAATTTTGATCCGATTGTACCCGAGAGCCTGGGCCGCAGCGGTGCCGATCGCTTAAAAGCGATGGGCTATGCGGTCAATTATCGCCAATACCCCATGGCGCATGCACTCTGCCCGCAGCAGGTTAACGATATTGGAAAGTGGCTAAGTACTCGCCTAAGCTGAGCGCTTATTCGTGACCGATGCAAGGATGTAGCGAAAACGAATGATAGCTTCCTTTGATGCAATAGAAGTGCTGCTGGCGCTGTGCTTAACGGGGTCGGCATTTGTGTGCCTGTTTGATCGCCATCTGATTCGCGCCTGTTGTTTCTTTGTCGTGTTTGCAATCTCGATGGTGCTGGCTTGGTGGCAACTTGGCGCGCCCTGGCTGGCAGCGGCCGAGCTGTTGCTGGGTGTATTGCTGACCAGTCCGTGCTTTTTTTATGCGCTGGGCCATCTTTCCCCAGGCGCTTCAGCGCCTCTTAAGCGTGATCAATTTAGCGAGCCTTGGTCTCGAGTGGCCATGCGCGTGGCGTTGGCGCTGGCCTGGTTTGTCATGGTGGGTGCGGCCATTCGCTTCGTTATCGCCGACATGGTGTATTCACCTGCCGAGCATCCACTGTTGCTGGCCGGGGTGCTCATTGCCGCTACTGCCTTGGCTGCGTTTGCTCTACACCGCCATCTATTCAGGCGCCTGTTGGCATTTAACCTGCTTGGTTCGGGTGTATTTATACTGTTGTCTGGTGTGGCAGGCAGCTCAGCAGCTGCCCAAGCGTTAATAAGTGTGGGGCTGCTGGTTGCTTGGTTGGGTTCGATGCTCGGGGCCTTACTCATCCGACAGTTAATGCACCTAGAGGGAGTCGAGGCGCTAGGGCGTGACGGCGAGCCCAAAGAGAGTACGACATGAGTTGGCGCTTTGGTCTTTTCGATAGCACGTTTGCGCCGCTTGCCACTACCCACTGGGCGCTATTGGTAGCCCTTGTTTTTCCGCTACTGCTGGGAGTGTTGGGGGCTTTACTTCCACCCAAGCGTGCCTTTCCCGTAGCGCTGGCTAGCCTGCCCGTATTGGCGTCTGGGGTGATGCTGCTATCTGCCTTTGACCAGTCGGGATTGCTGAGTTGGCAGTGGGAAATCGCCGGTCTTATCCTGTCGCTGCGCTTAAACGGGTTGAGCGTACTGTTACTGCTGACCACTCAGTGTATCGGCGTTGCCGCAGCGCTCTACACGCCTGGCTATTTGCGTCTAAGCGAAACCGGGCCGCTGGCACGTTGGCTGTGGCCATTAATGGGCTTGGTGCTGAGCGCGCTGTCATTAATTTGGTTAGCCACCGATTTACTCACTCTGTATATAGCGTTGGAATTAATGGGTCTAGCCGCGGTAGGCATGCTAATGCTGTCCGGAAAGGCGCCTGCGCTGCTGGCGGGTATGCGCTATTTGCTGTTGGCGTTAGTCGGGTCGCTAACATATCTACTGGGAATCGCACTGATTTTGGGCCACTGGGGGCGTTTGGATCTGCAGGGCTTGGCTGAGGTCATAGAGCCGGGCCCGGTGGCTTGGTTCGCCGCTGCGCTCATAGGCGCTGGGTTGGCTTTGAAAGCGGCGCTGTTTCCCTTGCACGCTTGGCTGACCCCCGTTCACGAAAATGCTTGGACGCCGGTGAGCGCGCTGCATGCCGGGCTGGTCATCAAAGCCTCTCTGTTCATGCTGCTACAGCTATGGAGCATCCTTCTTCCGGATACGTTCTATGCTCCTCGCATCATTGCCTGGTTAGGCTTGCTGGCGATTGTGTGGGGTGGGCTCCTGGCGTGGCGTACCGACTCGCTTAAAACCTTGGTTGCTTCGTCTACGGTCGCGCAGCTGGGCTATCTGATGGTGGCTTTCCCGCTGTTACTGGGGCCGGATATTGCGCCGTTACCGCGTGCCTTGGCTTGGGAAGGTTTTTGGCTGCAACTGGTGGGGCACGCCTTTGCCAAAGCGGCCATGTTTATGGCGGCTGGCAATCTGATATTGGCCACTGGGGAGCACACCCTTAAAGGATTGGCAGGCACCAGCCGCCGTTTGCCACTTTCGTTACTCGTGTTTGGCATTGCTTCGATTACCTTGATGGGCCTACCGCCCAGTTCTGGCTTCACCGCTAAATGGATGTTGCTTGAGGCCATGATCATCACCCAGCAGTGGTGGGCGGTGGCGGCACTATTAACCGGTACGCTGCTGACGGCGGCTTATGTATTTCGCATGTTTCGCTACTCTTTTGATGAGACGGCGCCGCGCCATCGTTATCAACCGCTCGCGCCAGGCATGGATTTAATTGCCATGTTGCTCGCCTTAACGGCTTTCGCACTTGGGCTATTGGCTCATTTCCCGCTGGAATTGATGCACGGAGGCAGCCCATGAACGCCGCATGGTTACCGTTAACCGCTTTGGCCACCTCCCTGCTGGTGGCCGTGACTATTTTCGCCCTGCCGGAAGAGGCCAGGCGGCTACGCACGACAATTAACATTGGCGCGGCGGTGGTGAAGATTATTCTGGTCACCCTGATGGTCAGGCGAGTGGCCGCCGGGCATGAAGACATTTTTAGTTTCCAGGTGATAGGCGGCCTTGATTTTGTGCTGCGCATTGATGCCTTGGGCGTGATGTTTGCGGGGTTATCGTCACTGCTTTGGCTCTGTACCACGATTTACGCCATTGGTTACTTGGAAGGCTCTGCCAATCGAAAGCGCTTCTTTGGCTTTTTTAGTCTTTGCGTGGCGAGCACTATCGGCATTGCGCTGGCTGATAATCTATTTACCTTTTTGATTTTCTACGAAATGTTGACGCTCTCCACTTATCCACTGGTGGTTCACCGGGGGACGGAGCAAGCGCTCAATGCGGGACGCGTCTATTTGCGCTACACGCTAAGCGCGGGAGTGGTATTGCTGCTGGGCGCAGTACTGCTGAATAACTTAACGGGTGATCAATCGTTCTCTTCTGAAGAGGGCTTGGGCGACTACTTAAATGATCATCGTGGCCTGCTAACGCTAATATTTATCCTGCTAGTCAGTGGGCTGGCGGTTAAGGCTGCCATGGTGCCGCTGCATGGCTGGCTGCCTAGGGCGATGGTGGCACCCGCCCCGGTCAGTGCGCTACTGCACGCGGTCGCGGTGGTGAAGGCAGGTGCCTTCGGGATTCTACGGGTCGTTTACGATCTGTATGGGATTGAACTTAGCGTGGAGTTGGGCGTTATTACCGGGCTAGCGGTGGCGGCGTCTATTACGATTATTTATGGCTCGCTCAGAGCCATTGCTCAGCAAGAGCTGAAGCCACTCCTGGCATTTTCTACGGTCAGCCAAGTCTCTTACGTCATTCTGGGAATAGGCATATTCGGCCCTTTTGGTACGGTCGGGGCATTGGCGCACTTGCTTCACCAAGGTTTAATGAAGGTTACGTTATTCTTCTGTGCGGGCAACTACGCCGAAGAGCTGGGCATTCATCGCATTGATGAAATGGACGGTGCCGGTAAACGAATGCCGTTGACCAGTATGGCGTTTACCATCGGCGCGTTAGGCATGATTGGACTTCCACCCGTCGCTGGATTTATTACCAAATGGTATCTCGGCGTTGGTGCGATACAGGCTGAAATGTATTGGGTGGTCGCTGTGTTGGTGGCTAGCAGCACACTCAATGCCATGTACTTTTTGCCGATTTTGCATCGTCTTTGGTTTCGCCCAGGGCCTTCCCACGGCAAAGGCAGTTGGCCTCATGAGCAGCGCTTAGGGCGTTTAGAAACCCATGGCTGGCTGCTGTGGCCCATGGTGTTCACTGCGCTGATAAGCCTTGGGGCCGGACTGTTTGCAGGGCTCCCGTATAGTCCCTTGGATTGGGCAGCCCGGGTAGCAAACGGGGAGTACCTGCCATGATAACGCTACTGCTTACGCTGGCACTGCTGTGGCCTTTTGGCGTCATGGGTCATGCGGTGTGGCTTGCCTACCGCACGCCCGAGGCACAGCGTGACTACTTTACAGTGCTATGGCTAAGCGCCGCTTGGCCAGCGCTGTTATTGGCTTACGTTGGGGAAGCGCAGTGGACAATGGATGCCTGGATGCTAGGTGGGGAGTGGGAATTAAACTCGCTGAGCCGCCCATGGCTAGCATTCACCACACTGCTCTGGAGTTTGGCAGCGGTACACGCGAGGGGATATTTTGCAGCGGAGCAGGCGCAAGCACAGCGAGGGGATCAAGACGCACAGCGACGCCTGCTGCGGCTGGCGCTGCTATGGCCGTTAACATTACTGGGTAATGTGCTGCTCATCATTGCCCAGGATATCGCCAGTTTCTATTTAGGCTTTGCAGTGATGACTTTTGCCGCCTACGCCCTGGTAGTGCACACAGGAACGCAAGAGGCACGCTTGGGCGCCAAGGCATATTTGATATTAGCGGTGCTGGGCGAAGGGCTAATTTTAGGCGGTTTCTTATGGTCGGCGGGAGCCGCCGACACGCTGATGCTGCAGGGGGTGCGCGAAAGCATTGTAAGCGCCGAACACGGCGTGTGGATGGCTGCTTTGCTGTGCCTTGGCTTTGGTGTCAAAGCGGGTGTGATTGGCTTGCACGTATGGTTGCCATTGGCGCATCCGGCGGCGCCAGCACCTGCCAGCGCAGTACTGAGTGGAGTGATGATTAAGGCGGGCTTACTGGGGTGGATCAGTGTGCTGCCGCTAGGCCACGCTCAGGTTTCAGGCGCTTTAGCCCAGTTTGGTCATTGGATGTTAGTGGCAGGGCTTGCAGCCGCCTTTGCAGCTGCTGTGTATGGGGTTTTTCAGCGCCATCCAAAAGCCGTGTTGGCTTACTCCAGTATCAGCCAGATGGGCATGATGACCGCATTGGTGGCCATGGGATTGGTAGCGCCAGATGTTTGGCCGCTGCTGTGGCCAGGGTTAGTACTGTTTGCTGCTCATCATGCGCTGGCAAAAGGCTCGCTGTTCATGGGGACCAGCATCAGCGAACATCTCCCGCGCTGGCCGCCGCCGCTGGTGTGGGGCTTGTTGGCATTGCCAGGTATCTCGCTAGCAGGTGCTATCGGCGCGGGCATGGTCAGTAAATGGGGAGTGAAAGCCCCGCTCTATGAAATGCATCATGAATCATTGATCAAGCTGCTCAGTTGGGCTGCTGTTGGTACCGCTGCACTGGTGAGCGCTGCGCTTTGGCGACAGTGGCAGCAGCGCCATCAAGGGGGCAGCAACCGAGAGCAGTGGAGCGCTTGGTTAGTGGCCGTCATCGCCGCGCTGTTGACGCCGCTTTGGCTTCCCCTGCCTGCTGGCAGCATCGAGATGCCGCCGCTGAAAGAGTGGCTGGGAATTATGTGGCCATTTCCGGTAGGGGTACTGTTCGCCGCGCTGGGTTGGTTCCTAACGCGTCCGTTGACGGGTAAAACGCTTCCCGCGGGCGATCTATGGTGGCTCTATGCTTTTGTCGTTGGCGCGGTGCTGGTGCCTATCCGAGCTTTCGGTCACTGCTGCGGCCGGCTTAAATCGGCAAGCGTGGTAACCGCTCAAAAAGCGGAAGAGACGTTGATGGGCCATTTAACTCGGCTATTGTCGGGGGAGTCCTGGTTGCGTCACCATACTAGCGGTTTAATGATGATGCTTGCCGTACTACTTGCGGCGCTACTGATGTGGGAAGGCCAGCGATGATACGTCTGTTAGAAAAAAGGGTGTCTGGAACGTACTCAAGCAGGCGCTTATTAGGAGCACTCTGTGGGTAAACTTGCGCGCGGCCGCCGCGCTCTTGTGCCTGGCGATATCCCGCAGCGTGGTTGGCACGATATTGCTTGGCGTGTGGTGCGCGCCGCGCGCCGTAATCGTATTACCATGCTGGCCGCTGGGGTGGCTTTCTATGCCTTATTGGCGCTGTTTCCGACCATCGCGGCGGTGATCTCACTCTGGGGATTGCTCTTTGACCCCTACGAGGCAGGCCAACAGCTCTATGAGATCAGCCGCTTTATGCCGCCGGATGCTGCCGAGCTCATTGATCAACAGGCGCAGCAGGTGGTGGAGAGCGCGGAGTCAGGTAACTTTCTGGGTGCCCTGGTGGGGCTGTTGATTGCGATGTTTATTGCCTCCAAGGGGGTAGGGGTATTGGTGATCGGGCTTAACGTGGTGTATGGCGAAACTGAAAAGCGCAGCCTTTTGCACCGTAGCACCGTACTGGTATCGCTGACCTTTGGCCTGATTATTATGACCCTGATTTCACTGGGTTTTATTGCGATTGTGCCCGCTGTGGTCAATAGTCTGGCGATCGACCCGCCGTTAAACAAAATTTTGCAGTGGCTGCGTTGGCCTGCGCTACTGGTGATTATGAGTTTTCTTATTGCGCTGCTGTACCGCTACGCGCCCTATCGACGGTCCGCGCAGTGGAGCTGGCTAAGTTATGGCACGCTGCTGGCGACGGTGATGTGGCTGTTAGGCTCCGGCGGTCTTTCGCTCTATGTGCGCTATTTCTCTACCTTTAGCGAGCTTTATGGGTCGTTAGGGGCGGTAGTGGCGCTAATGCTATGGTTTTGGCTTTCCGCCTTTGTGGTGCTGTTCGGTGCGGAAGTGAACTGCGAAATGGAGCGTCAAACTTACAACGACACCACGATTGGCGAGGCGCGCCCGCTAGGCGAGCGCGAGGCATTTGCCGCGGATACTATTGGTACTCCTCGGCCGTGGAAGGACGTAGATAGAGACGCCGATAGTGAGTAAGTCAGCGTAATCATAAGGCTTTTTGATGGCACCTTGCCTCCCGCCCCATACCAGCGGCGGGAGGCAGTTGGGTTAAAGCAGCTCTTCTGCCGCCAGTGCCAAGCGTGAGCGCTCAACGCTTTTCAGTGTGATGTGCCCTGCGTGGGGCCAATCGCGGAAGCGTTCCACCACCGCCGCCATGCCGCAGGTGTTAGCCGTCAGATACGGCGTATCGATTTGCCCGACGTTGCCCAAGCAGACAATTTTAGTATTGCGCCCCGCCCGGGTAACTAGCGATTTGAGCTGTTTGGGGGTGAAGTTTTGTGCCTCGTCAATGATTAAGAAAGTGTCGTTTAAGGTGCGGCCGCGCATAAAGCTCGGTGAGCGTATTTGAACACGCGATCCAATTAACTGCCGTGTGGCGCCGTTGTCCCAGCTTGATTCCCCCTCCTCGTTGCGCAACAGGTTGTCCATATTGTCGTGGAAGGCCCCCATCCACGGCGACATCTTCTCCTCCTCCGTGCCGGGTAGAAAGCCAATATCTTCACCCATTGGGATAGGCGCGCGGGTAAACACAATACGCTCAAACAGCTTGGCATCCAGTGTCTGTTGAAAGGCGGCGGCCAGGGTCATGAAGGTTTTGCCGGTACCGGCATTACCTGCAATGGTCACCAGATCAATATCGGGGTCCATCAGGAGGTTTAAGGTGAAATTTTGCCGGCTGTCGTGGGCATGCACACCCCAGACGCCCGCGTGATGGCGGTAATTAGTTAGCAGTTGCAGACGAGCCGAGGAAGGCCCCAGTTCACGAATGATCGCCTCAAATTCGGCGCCGTTTTCGCTATCCGAGACCAGCATGCCAACGTGCCACTGGCGGGGCATGTTGCCAGTGAGCTGATAGAACGTGTGATGGCCAACACGCTCAACGGTCACGTCAACATTCAGCGTTTCCCAGAGTGACGCGCCATCATGGCCCGCTGAAGCGTAGACCTGGGCACCCTCGATCATGGCGTCGCTGTCGGAGAAAGCACGGTCGTTAAGGTAATCCTCGACCGGCACCTTCAATGCGGCGGCTTTAACACGAAGATTAATGTCTTTGGTGATTAGGATGACGGAGGCGTCAGGGCGCTCTTCGCGTAGGCGGCAGGTCTCCGCCAGTATGCGGTTGTCAGGGCTATCATCGAGTGAGTCAAAGAGCTTTAAGTCGTTATAGCATAAGAAGTGCAGGCGTCCTGTTTCGCCGCTGATTCGAGGAATGGGAATGCCGCGTTGAATCTCGTCAAAAGTGACTTGGCTAGTAAGGTCAGAGAGCGTACGGCTGATTTGGCGAGCCGTGCGAGCGATTTCACGAACACCGTTTTTGTGCTTATCAAGTTCCTCCAGCACTGTCATGGGGATAACAACATCGTGCTCATCAAAGTGATAAAGCGCGGTGGGGTCATGAATGAGGACATTGGTGTCCAACACATATAGCCGAGTGGCTTTCTTATCGAGTCGTACCATCGTTGGAATCACTCCTTGGTTGACGGCAACTTCGACACTGGCAGGTGCGTATTACGCCTAGATGACACTTGCCTGTGTCTCCCTCACGTGGCGTGTCCTGGCGGCTCCTTATTTAGCTATTTTTAATAGCGTGGAAGGCTTTGGTGTTTTTCGCCACAAAAAAGATTTCAACGATATGTCAGCCGGTTCTGTGTACTAGTTCTGTGTATCAGTTCTGGGAGGCTAAGAAGTGCGCCACCTTCGTCAATAAGGCAGTGGCAACCACGCCGCGATTATCGCTCTCCACATAGCGGTAGTAGTGGCTATCTAGCGCGAGGTCATGATTTAGTATGCCCAGGGTGCCAGCCTCCAGGGCGTCTTTTACCAGTGGGTAAGGCAGCAGCGCCCAACCGGTAGCGTTGATAACGGCATCGCGAATGACCTCAAACATCGTTAGCCCAAGATAATTGCCTGAAAACAGCGCTTCGCTGATCAGCTTGTCATCCTGTACGTGGGTCAAACACACTTGGGTGTACTGGGCTAAGTCGTCGCGGTTTACGCTAGGCAAGCGACTCAGCGGGTGTTTAGGCGCGGCCACTAAACGCATACTGACGGGAGCAAGATTGGCTGCGTTGGCGTCAATGCCTTCGGCGGTATACAGGCCGAAGGCAATATCCACCGTTTGGCGCTGCACAAACTGGGTATGCTCCTGGGGAGGCACTAAATACACCGAAATCGCGGTGAGCGGGAATTGCTGTTTTAAGTCATGCATCACCTGGCGCCAAAACACTTCAGGCAAAGCGTCATCGCGGGCAATGCAGAGTTGGCTTTCAACGCCCTGCAAATGTTGGTGGCAGTGCTTTTTGATCCGGCTGGCGCTGGTCAGTAACCGGTAGCAGTCGGGCAGCACACTATCGCCCACGGCGGTCAGCGTAAGGCTATTGCCAGAGCGCTCAAATAACGCCACACCCAGGCTGTCCTCTAACGCATTAACCGCAGCACTTAGGGTGCTCCGCTTGAGGCCAGTATGCCGCGCTGCGGCGGCAAAAGAGCCATGTTCGGTAACATCAATAAAGGCTTGAACCTGTTCCGCACGCATAATCGTTCCGCTGGATACATTGAGCGCCATTTAACTTGGCGCTGAGCGATTCGTGATTGTCATCACTCCCTTCTATTATGGCCCACAAATCGTCTAATGCTATGGAGTTATCCGCGTGACCCCCTTTGTTGCCGAGCGCCGTGCGCTAAAATTCTCAGCCATTTCAGCTAGCCTGTTTGCGTTTACCGGGTTAGCGCTAGGGCTTACCAGTGGTTCAATAACGATCTTGTTTGATAGTGGCTATTCGCTCTTAAGCTTAGTGCTGGCATCGCTGTCGCTATATGCCCTCAAGCAGGCGCGCAAACCAGCGGATGATCACTACCCCTTTGGGCGGCTGACGGTGGAGCCGCTTGCGGTGCTGCTCAAAGGCGTAGTGATCGCTATGGTGTGTATTGTGTCGCTGGTGTCCGCTATGTGGAGCCTGCTTGAGGGTGGCCGTCTGGTGACGCTGGATTTGGCGCTGATGTTTGGCGTCGCCAACGTAACAGGCTGTTTATTAACCTGGTGGTGGCTGGCGCGCTACGCCCGGGTTGCGCGCTCCTCGCTGTTAGCCGCCGAGTTGCGACAGTGGCAGATGGATACCTGGCTGAGTGCTGCTGTCATGCTCGGATTTGGGCTTACCTGGGTGTTGACCCAATCGCCCTGGGCCAGCTATGCGCGCTTTGCCGACCCGGTGATGGTGCTGATCATTGCAGGCTATTTCTTGCCTATGCCTATTCGCATGGTGAAGGGGGCATTACGTGAGCTTATGTTTGGCGGCTCATGCAGCAGCGTGCGCCAGAACGTGGTGGAAGATGTCGCTGATTTTGATGTCACCGCCGACGATGTGAGGCTTGCCCAGGTAGGCAGTTTTCTGATGGTGGATATTCAGCTCGACAAGCAGCAGTTCAACGACGCCCAAGAGATTGTTGATAGTGTCGAGCAGCGTTGTAAGCGGCTAAATCTGCGCCCAGTCACCAGTCTGACGCTGGTCGCTGGCTAAGGTGTACGAAAAAGATTGACGTTCTGTTTAAGGCAATGCTATTTAGCGCTACCGACAATAGGTGTCGGCTTACTATTGATACGTTGAGGGTTGTAAAAACATGCCATTGCGCCGCTGTTTACCCGTACTGCTGCTGACCGTTATGGTCGCTGGCTGTGCAAGTTCTACCATTGCCCCAAGCTATACCTCCAGCAATCCAGATGTCATGCGGATTGGCGGAGAGCGCCCAGCCAATCGCGATGCGACGGTAGAAAGCGCTGGATCGTTCTGCCTGGAAACTGCAGAACGCTGGAACGAGCATGGTCGTACGCCCGATGACCAAACGCTATGGGCAAAAGACACCCTGCGTAAAGTGGTGCCTTGCAAGCAGTAGCCGCTAATCAGGCAGTGCCAAAAAAACGCCAGCTTAACGAAGCTGGCGTTTTTGTTGATCAGCAAGCGGTTGATTAATCGTCTTTCTTTTGCGGCTTACCTTCACGCTTTGTACTCGCGAACTCTTCTAGTTCCTCCTCGCTCATCGAGTCATACATCTCTTTAGACGAACCATAAAGTTCACTGGGCTTGGTTTCTCCGCGCTTAGCGGAAAGTGCGGCGCCCGCCGCTTTCTGTTGTGCTTTAGAGGTTGCTGGCATTGCTGGACTCCTTTCGGTTAGCTTCCTTTTATCGACTGCACTGTTGAGCACTGAACTATTAAACACTGCACTGTTGAGCATAGTAGCTGGGGCGCAGCTTTCCAGAAGCATCAATCAGACCTTCCACCTGTTCTAATCGGTTGACTTTCTTTTACCTGTCGCGCTATTAACCTAAAGGGCGAAATGCGCCTGACAGTAAAATCCTTAGCATCAACGCTGTTAACCAAGAGAGCGACATGACACCGGCTATTAATAGCGCAAAACACGCAGGCTTTGCCTTTCAGCTTCATGAGTATGAGCACGATGCCTCCGCGCACTCCTATGGGTTGGAAGCGGCGGAAAAGCTGGGCGTAGCGGTTGAGCAGGTATTTAAAACGTTAGTTGTGAAGCTGGACGGTAAGCAGCTGGCAGTGGGCATTGTGCCGGTGAATTGCCAGTTAGGCTTGAAGCAGATCGCCCAGGCTGCTGGGGCGAAGAAAGCAACGATGGCGCAACCCGACGAGGTAGAACGCACTACCGGTTATGTATTGGGAGGCGTGAGCCCGCTGGGGCAAAAGAGGCGGCTGGCGACGTTTATCGATAACTCCGCAGAAAGCTTTCCCAACATTTATGTCAGTGCCGGGCGCCGAGGGCTCGAGATTGAGCTCTCGCCACGGGATCTCGCCACCTTGAGCCAGGCCACTTTTGTACCGTTGGCAACGTAATGTCGATGTGATGGCGGCGCAGGCCGAAGCACTTTCTGGTATGGTGCCGTTACGTTTGTGCGTCACTTGCCCTCCAGGGGGCGCACGCTGTGTTTCCGATGGCCGCCCACGTGTGGCCCAAGCAAGGTAATATCGTGTCTGACTCCTCTTTCTCCTCGTTAGCGTTGCCACAAGCTTTGCTGAGCAACCTTGCGTCCCTTGGCTACCATGAAATGTCGCCAGTGCAAGCTGAAAGCCTGCCGCCTATGCTGGCCGGACGCGATGTGCTGGCGCAGGCGAAAACCGGCTCAGGTAAAACGGCGGCCTTTGGCTTAGCGCTGCTGGCTAAATTGAAAGTAGAGAGCTTTGCGGTGCAAGGCTTAGTACTGTGCCCCACTCGTGAGCTCGCTGACCAAGTGGCAGAAGAGCTGCGCCGTTTGGCTCGTGGCATGGCGAATATAAAGATACTCACCCTTTGCGGGGGAGCACCGTTTGGGCCCCAGCTCGGCTCTTTAGAGCATGGCGCGCACATTGTTGTGGGTACACCTGGGCGTATTGACGAGCATCTGCGCAAAGGATCGCTGACCCTCGATTCGCTCTCGATACTGGTGCTGGATGAAGCCGACCGCATGCTGGATATGGGGTTTCAGGCCACCATCGATGACATCATTGCTGACACCCCGACTGACCGCCAAACGCTACTGTTCAGCGCGACGTTCCCCGATGAGCAGTCATCGGGCGGCCTAACGGTGATGACCCGCGGCGTAATGCGTGAGCCTGTGATGGTTAAAATCGCCGAAGTGCACGATGCCACGACGATTCAGCAGCACTTTTATAGCATCGCCGATGAAGACGCTCGATTTGACGCCCTGCGTCAACTACTGCTGGTCTACCGGCCTGCCACCAGTGTGGTGTTTTGCAACACCAAACGCGAAACCCAGGCAGTGGCTGAGCAGCTAACGGATGTCGGCTTTAGCGCCGTGGCGCTGAATGGCGATTTGGAGCAGAAAGATCGCGACCGTATATTGATTCTGTTTGCTAACCAGAGTGCTTCTATTCTGGTGGCCACCGATGTGGCCGCCCGCGGCTTGGATATTGCCCAACTGGACGCCGTGTTCAATTACCAGATCGCCCGCGAGCTAGATGTTCACGTTCACCGGGTAGGGCGCACAGGGCGTGCCGGGGCTAGCGGTATTGCCTGTACGCTAGTGACCCCTAAAGAGAGTTACCGGCTGGAGAGGCTAGAAGGTTTGCTGGAGCAACCTATTGCCACCGAACCTTTGCCTAAACCCCAGCACTCAGTGCCGTTTGAGCCGCTAATGGCGACGTTACAATTAGCCGGTGGTAAGAAAGATAAACTGCGCCCCGGTGACATTCTTGGCGCCCTGACCAGCGAAGGCGGGTTGCGTGGTAACCAAGTGGGCAAGATTAAAGTGCTGGCGCGCAGTGCCTATGTGGCCGTTGAGCGCGATGTGGTTCAGCAGGCCCAGGCCAAACTTGAGCGTGATAAATTAAAAGGGCGGGCTTTCCGTGTTCGCCGTATCCGTTATTGAACGCGTACCAAAGAGGAGCCGACGCAGCTAACCATGAAAATCCCTAAGCGATTACAGCCGCTGGTCGATGATGGAATGATCGACGAGGTGCTGGTGCAGTTAATGAGCGGTAAAGAGGCGCAGGTCTACGTGGTGCGCTGCGGTGAAGAAGTGCGCTGTGCCAAAGTGTTTAAAGAGGCCAAACAGCGCAGCTTTAAACAGGCTGTTCAGTACCAAGAAGGGCGTAAAGAGCGCAACAGCCGCCGTTCCCGGGCAATGGCCAAAAAAACCCGTTACGGCCAAAAAGAGCAGGAGCAGGCATGGCTCAACGCCGAAGTCGATGCGCTTTATCGCCTTGCCTCTGCAGGCGTACGGGTGCCCGAGCCCCACGGTTTTGTCGACGGTGTGCTGCTGATGGAAATGATCAGCGATGCCGAAGGCAATGTGGCGCCGCGCCTGGACGAAGTGACGCTAACGCCAGAGCAGGCTGAGACCTACTACGCCAAAGTCATTCAAGACGTGGTTAGGATGCTGTGCGCAGGTTTGATTCACGGCGATTTGTCGGAATTTAATGTGCTGGTCGATGCTTCTGGCCCGGTGATTATCGATTTACCCCAGGCTGTCGATGCGGCGAGTAATAACAGCGCAGCGGCCATGCTTTATCGCGATGTCGATAACATGCGAGATTATTTCGGTAAGTACGCACCAGCGCTTCTGAATACCGAATATGGCAGAGAGATGTGGGCGCTTTATGAAACCGGCGAACTACATCCGGATAGCAAGCTCACCGGCCACTTCGATGCCGATACCCATATTGCTAACGTCGATGAGCTGATGGAAGTCATCGACGATGCCAAAGAGGAAGAGGCCGACCGCCAGGCGCGTATGCGCGATGATGATGACGACGGCGAGATTCCGCAGCCTTACTGAATCAGCGCAGTTGATAGCCCTTGAGCAATAGTCCTTGAAGAACAGCCCCGGTCAATAGCCATAGCTGACGTAAATCGATATCCTTAGCTTGTTAACGGTTGTTGGCCGCTCGCTTCTTGGCAGGGCTGCCAGTGAAAACATGGCTAAGGTGAGGAGTGCGTGTGAGGGGCAGCGTAAAGGGAGTGTCGGCAGGAAGTGCAAAAGCGCTATTAACATCGTTAGCCATTGGCGCCGTCGGCGGTACGCTGTTTCAACTGACCGGATTACCCCTCGCCTGGATGCTAGGCCCCTTGATTGCCAATCTGCTGGCTTCTTCACAAGGCGTGAAGGTCGCGGTACCCGAATCGCTGCGTAACGTGTTTCTAGCGGTAATGGGCATGGTATTGGGTAGCCAGGTGACCCCACAGTTAGCGCACCGCGTACTGGACTGGCCTGTTTCCGCCGCGCTATTACTGCTAGGGGTGGCAGCTTCCACCGCCGTTGCCGCTGCCTGGTATCGCCGCTGTGGTTTTGACCCGGTCAGTGCCTGGTTTGGCGCTTCTCCTGGTGCCATGACAGCGATGATCCTGCTGGGTGAAAAGTGTGGCGGGGACCCGCAACGCATCGCGGTGGCGCAGTCTCTGCGGGTCATTTTAGTGATTCTATTTCTTCCGCCGCTGTTCTGGGCCTACGAGGACGGTGGCGACAGCATTAGCCCTGTTCACAGTGGCTTGGAACATGGCTGGATGCTATTGATGATCCCGCTAATATTGCCGCTAGGCCGCTGGCTGCGAATTCCCAGCCCCGCATTACTGGCACCACTGCTAGTCGCGGCTTTATTATCCGGTAGTGATATGGCTAGTCTCGCTCTGCCAGGGTGGGGGATGAACCTCATGCTATGGGTGTTGGGCAGTGCCATTGGTTCGCGCTTTCAAGGCATGACACGCAAGCTTTTTGGCCGCTATTTATGGCAGTCCGGCGTGGCGACGCTGTTAGCACTGCTGGTACTGGCGCTGTTTGCCGAGCTAATCCACCAGCTGTTGGGCGTCGGGCGCGATGTGGCGCTACTGGCGCTGGCACCCGGTGGCATTGGTGAAATGGCGATCCTAGCGGTAGCGCTAAATATCGATCCGGTATTTGTTGCCTTCCACCACTTACTGCGTATGGTCACCCTAATGATCATTGCCCCGTTCTGGGCGCGCTGGCTGATGCGCCGTTCCGCCGCCTGATACTCGAACAATCCAACGTTAAATTATAAAGAACCTAAAGACCGTCAATACCAACGCCAGTGACGTAAGGAAACATCATGCTATCGCGTGTTTTACAGCCGCTATTTCGTTATTTCGAAACACGGGTTAACCCTTACCCAGAAGGCGAGGTCAAAACGCCGCCTAAGGGCTTAATGCCGTTTATTGTGCACTTTTCCCGTCCGATGCTGCCGCTGTTACTGCTCATGACGCTGTTCACGGCGCTGGTGTCGGCAGCTGAAGTGGTTTTCTTCAGCTACATGGGTCAACTAGTCGATTGGCTGGGCAACGTTGAACGTGCAGGCTTTTGGGCTGAAAACGGCCTGTGGCTTGCTGGCCTGGGGCTAGTGCTGCTGATCGGCTTGCCGCTGTTGGTGCTGATGCAGTCACTGGTCACCCATCAGAGTATTTTCGGCAACTACCCAATGATCGGCCGCTGGCTATCCCACCGCCATATGCTGAGCCAGAGCTTGGCATTTTATCAGGATGAATTTGCCGGGCGGGTGTCGCAAAAAGTGATGCAAACGGCGCTGGCGATCCGCGAGACCGTCACCAAGGTGATGGATTTATTGGTCTATGCCATCGTCTATTTCACTGGCGCGGCCTACCTGCTGGGCCGGGCGGATCTGTTGCTGCTGATTCCGCTGGGCTTATGGCTAGTGGGCTACCTGGCGATCATGCGCTATTTCGTACCGCGTCTGCGTGATGTCTCCATGGATCAGGCGGACGCTCGTGCCCAGATGACCGGCCGCGTGGTGGACAGCTACAGCAATATCCAAACCATCAAGCTGTTTGCCGATACCGAGCGCGAGCAGCGCTACGCCAAAGACGCGATGGAAGGCTTTATGGTCACCGTTCACCGCCAGATGCGCTTAGTAACGATCATGAGCGTGGGATTGACGCTGCTCAACACGGCGCTGTTGGTGGGTACTGCGGCCATGGCGATCAGCGCCTGGTACACGGAGGCGATTTCCCTGGGCGTTTTGGCGATTGCCATCGCGCTGGTCATGCGTATCCGCTTTATGTCCGACTGGATTTTGTGGGAAGTCGCCGGGCTGTTTGAAAATATTGGCACGGTTCAAGATGGCATGAACACCATCGCTCAGAAGCCAACGATCAACGATGCGCCCAATGCGAAAGCGCTTCAGGTTCCCCATGGCGAAATTGTGTTTGACGCGCTGCGCTTTCAATACGCCCAGGCGAAAGGGGAGAGTAAAAACGTCTTTGATGGACTCAGCCTGACCATCAAGCCCGGCGAGAAAATCGGCCTGATCGGCCGTTCCGGCGCAGGTAAATCTACCCTGGCCAATCTGCTGCTGCGTTTTTATGACTTGCAAGGTGGGCAGATATTGATCGACGGGCAAAACATTGCCGAGGTGACTCAAACCTCCTTGCGCCACCAGATTGGCATGGTTACCCAGGACACCTCGCTGCTGCACCGCTCACTGCGTGACAACATCCGTTACGGCAGCCCCCACGCCAGTGATGACGACGTTTGGAACGCGGTGTGCCGCGCCCATGCAGATACCTTTATCAATGATCTGGTCGACCCGAAAGGGCGTCGCGGACTGGATGCCCATGTGGGCGAGCGCGGAGTGAAACTTTCCGGCGGGCAGCGCCAGCGGATTGCGATCGCCCGGGTGCTGCTCAAAAACGCCCCGATTCTGGTTCTGGACGAGGCCACCTCGGCGCTGGACTCGGAAGTGGAGGCCGCTATTCAAGAACAGCTGGATACGCTGATGGAAGGCAAAACGGTGATTGCCATTGCGCATCGGCTGTCGACCATTGCCATGCTCGATCGGTTAATTGTGGTGGATGAAGGGCGCATGGTGGAAAGCGGCACGCATCAGCAGCTGCTTTCACACAACGGCATTTATGCCAGCCTCTGGCAGCGCCAGTCAGGTGGCTTCCTGGGGCTTGATATCGATGGCAACGACCCCAACCAACAGTAGATACATACATCACTGTACATACTGAGGTAACGATGAAAGCGATCAAGCTGAATCAGCCCGGCGGTTTGGACAAGCTGGACGTTGTCGATATGGACGCGCCTGGTGAACCGGGCCCTGGTGAAATCCGAGTACGTCTACACGCCAGCTCGCTGAATTTCCACGACTATGCTGTGGTCGCCGGAATGATTCCAACGGAAGACCAGCGCATTCCCATGTCTGATGGGGCCGGAGTGGTAGAGGCGGTCGGTGAAGATGTCAGCGAATTCGCGGTGGGCGACCACGTGGTATCCACCTTCTTCCCGCATTGGCTTGAAGGCCCGGCTAGAGTAGGCGATTTTCGCACTACGCCGGGCGACGGCGTAGACGGCTATGCCCGTGAGCAGGTTGTGCGCCCCGTGGAGTGGTTTACTCATCAGCCCAAGGGTTACAGCCATGCTGAGTCAGCGACGTTAACGACCGCGGGCTTAACCGCTTGGCGGGCCTTAGTGGTCGATGGTGACATTAAAGCGGGTGATACTGTGCTGGTGCTGGGCACCGGCGGGGTCTCCATTTTTGCACTGCAGTTTGCCCGCCTGATGGGGGCGCGTGTGATCGCCACCTCATCGTCGAATGAAAAACTGGCGCGGCTGCGGGAAATGGGCGCCGAGCACACCATCAATTATAAAGAGACGTCTGAGTGGGGTAAGCGAGTTAAAGAGCTTACCAACGGTGAAGGCGTTGATCATGTTGTCGAAGTGGGCGGCCCTGGTACGCTACCGCAGTCCATTGAAGCAGTAAAAATTGGTGGTCATATCGCCCTGATAGGCGTGCTCACGGGGCGTGAGGGTGAGATACCGACAGCTAAATTAATGGCCAAGCAGGCGAGTTTGAAAGGCTTGATCGTCGGCAGTCGTCGCCAACAGATCGAAATGATCCGTGCACTCGAAACGTTCGATATGCATCCGGTGATTGACCGGGAATTTCCGCTGACAGAAATCGCTAACGCCTTTCACCACCAGGAGTCTGGTCAGCACTTCGGTAAGATTTGTCTAACGTTTTAAGCCAGTTGGCATAGTCATTTCTACAATCGCTATAGCCAGAAAGCTTGCACGCCTAGCCGAACTTGTGGGCGTGCAAGATCAAATTCACGTTATTCCGGCAATAGGCTATAGACTACCCCCTTTGCTTCAAGCTCAAGTATTTCTTTGTAGGGCACTGTAATCCCTTCCACATCGCCTGGCGTACGGTGGCTGTTTTTAATTTCAGTTTCTGGAATTACTTTCACGCCAAACAAGCCGACATGCTGAATTCTGGCACTAAATCGATTACCTTCATGCTCGATCAATAGCCGCTCACCAGCAATGCATTTTTCTAATTTGGCGTGTAGCTCTTCTTCGCTGACCTGAACAACACTCATCGCTTTCTCCTTTAGCTGTTGCCTACGACATCCGTCCTATAAGAGCGTTAAATACTGCTTTTAACGACTTTATTTTAGACTATAAGTTCGGTTATGAGGTTAGCCATTAGGAATGCCGTGCTAAAGTGCTGGTATTTCTAGCGACAGGAACAGGTACATGGGGGAGCAGCCATCATCAGCCGACACACCTTTGTGGGAAGTCGTTGAGCTTGATCAATTTCATACCCCCGAGCAGACCCAGGCCAGCCAGTGGAGACGTTCATTACGCTCGGCGTCAACATGGCTAGTAGGCAAGAGCGCTGCCGAGCAGCAAGTGAAAGAAGAGAGCGAGCTACACGCGCTACCTGAGGTTCGGCTGGCGCATCTAGTGCCACCCATCGATTGGTCGTTTGCAGCTAAGGCGTTAGCGCAACAGCTTGAAAGCTGCGAAGCAC
Organism: Halomonas sp. HAL1; assembly: GCF_030544485.1. Classification (NCBI taxonomy): domain Bacteria; kingdom Pseudomonadati; phylum Pseudomonadota; class Gammaproteobacteria; order Oceanospirillales; family Halomonadaceae; genus Halomonas; species Halomonas sp. HAL1. Next base: position 2,999,495 of record NZ_CP130610.1, on the reverse strand, counting down.
CGGTCACCTTTTTTATTACCCCACCTCATAGCGGCCATACATCGGTGGTTAAACAGTGGGCGGAAGAGCACCAAGTTGCCTGTTTACCGCCACCCACGCTTAACGAACTCACCAAGGGGGGTACTGAGTGGGTAGAGCGTTGTGTCAATCAACAAAAGTGGGCAGTGCCGGCCCTTGAGCGCCACTTTTTACGCCATACCCAAGGGATTCAGGGTATTCGTGAGTTTCTTGAGCGCGCTTTAAGCGGCCGTCTGGGACAGGGCGTGATTGGCTGTGACAGCTGGGCCTATGCGTATCTTCAGCAGGTGATCGGAATTGATGGCGCGCCGGTGTTTACCCTGCAATCGATGGAGGGTGAGCAGCTGTCACACTACTTTGCGGCGATGGCGACTCATGAGGGGCAGCCTCCAGCGGTCTACAGTACGCGAACCGGCAAGCAGGTATTGTCCGATTCAGCCTCTAAGCAAAACGGTAAAGCGCCTAATAAAGAGCTCCAGCGCTTAGCGGCTCACTGCCGTGGTCATATAGGACTTGCTTGGCACTACTGGCGCGAGCGGCTGCGTGAGCCAAAAGCAGAAGATGAAGAGGCCCTATGGCTGGTGGATGCCCTCGCCGAGGCGGAGCTTTCCGCCGACACCGGGGACATCGCCACACTGGTACTGCATGCGTTACTGGTTCATGGCGGTCTGGATGACCACGCTCTAGGAGATGTGCTGCCGTTCTCACACCATGAAGCACTGAATGCCCGTTTAGCCCTGCAACGCAAAGGCATTATTTCAAGTTGCGAAGGGCGCTGGCAGATCACACCGCTAAGCTACGCGAGCGTTCGTCAGTTATTGGCGTCGCGTAATTATCTGGTCGACCCTCTTTAAGCAGCCCTTCTCGATAGGCCCACGGAGGGCATTCCATGGAAGAACAACAGAAGTACGCGCGACTGTTTAACGATATCGATAGCCAAACGCTGATTACGTTAGGTGTTGTGCTGCTAGCAACCATTGTGTTGATTATTGTCAGCCAACGCGGGCTGAACTGGATCGGCAATCGAATGCACGGCCAAGTGCGTTTTCGTATTTTCGCCTTGGTGCCGATGACACGCTTGCTGATATTGATTACTGCGCTCGCCATCATCGTACCGACTATTATTGAGCCGTCGCTACGCAACATGGTGACCGTGATGGGGGCGCTGGGCTTAGCCATTGGCTTTGCCATGAAAGATTACGTCAGCAGCCTGATAGCGGGCGTTGTCTCAGCGGTAGAGCTGCCTTATCGGCCCGGTGACTGGGTGCAGATTGAAGATACCTACGGCGAGGTCAAGCACGTTGGCTTGCGCACCGTTGACATCCAAACCCCTGACGATGACTTGGTCTATGTGCCGCATTTAAAGCTGTGGGATCACGCCGTTTATAATGCCAACAACGGCGGTACCAGCCTGCAGTGCGTGGCGAGCTTTTATCTTCACCCGGAGCACGAAGCAGGCTGGGTGCGCAAAGCATTGCGCGATGTGGCGCTAACCAGCGCCTATCTGAAGTTCGATAAGCCAATTATTGTCGTGGCTGAAGAGAAACCCTGGGGTACCCACTATCGCATTCGCGCCTACCCGGTGGACCCTCGCCAGCAATTTTTGTTTATTACCGATCTCACCTTACGCGGCAAAAAAGTGCTGAGTGCCGCGGGCGTACAGTCAGCAATGTTGCCACCGGATGCGGCCTTGGATACTCGCAACGCGGTGGGCTCGGCTTCCTCAAGAGGTAGTGATTAGCTCTCGCTTTCCTCGGGCAGCTCACCGCTGTGATAGACATTTTGCACGTCGTCCAGCTCGTTGAGCATGCCCAGGAATTTTTCAAACATTGCCACGTCATCGCCTTCAACCGGCGTGGTGGTTTGCGGTAGAAACTGAATCTCGTCAACCTCAAAGTCAATTTCACCGAATGCATCCAGCAGCGCCTGTTTCGCTTTGGCGTAATCGGTATGCGGGGCGAAGACCGTAATGCGCTCGCCTTCCTGCTCGATGTCGGTGACATCTACATCGGCTTCCATCAATGCTTCCAGTACGGCGTCTTCATCGCTTCCGGCGAAGGAGAAGATAGCGCAGTGGTCGAACATATGGCTCACACTACCGGGCGTACCAATTTTGCTCTTGGTTTTGGTAAAGCAGCCGCGTACATCGCCAAAGGTGCGGTTGGGGTTGTCGGTTAGACAGTCGACAATCACCATCACATTGCCGGGGCCAAAGCCCTCGTAGCGCGCGGCAGAGAAATCTTCCCCACCGGCACCGCTGGCTTTGTCGAGCGCTTTATCAATGACGTGAGAGGGTACCTGATCTTTCTTGGCACGCTCCATTAAACCGCGCAGTGCTAAGTTACCGTTCGGGTCGGTACCACCAGCTTTAGCGCAAACGTAAATTTCGCGCCCGTATTTGCTGTAGACCTTGGTCTTTGCATCGGCCGTTTTGGCCATGGATTCCTTACGGTTCTGAAAAGCCCTACCCATGTTGCCGTCCTATGTATGTTTTCTAGACCTAATTTTTCTAGACTTAAGTTTTCTATATGCCCCGCGCACTGAGCAGCGGGGCGGGTGTCTTCAAAAGAGTGAAAAAGAGCGAAAAAGCAAATTTTACCCAACAGCGTACCATGCTAACAGCGTTATTTAAGAAGCTGGCCGAAGTGTTACTTGGCTTAGCGTATACTGGCGCTTACGCCTTATATCGTGATATCGACTTCTCAAGGAGACAACCACATGCCATTGACGCTGTGGCTATCACTTGCCGCGATCTGCGCCATGGGTGCTATGTCGCCGGGGCCAAGTTTGGCACTGGTACTACGCCACACACTAGGCGGCGGCCGCTTTGCTGGCGTGACCGCCGCAATATTTCATGCCCTGGGCGTGGGTTTTTACGCGCTATTGACCGTGTGGGGCTTGGGGGCATTAATTGCCGGCTTTCCTTTACTGTTTCAACTGATCACTTGGTGCGGTGCCGCCTACTTAGCATGGCTGGGAATTAAAGCACTGCGGGCCGGTCAAGCGGGCGCCTTACAGCCGACAGTGATGACTACTACCCGGGGCCAAGCAGCCAAAGAGGGCGTGCTCGTCGCGTTAGGTAACCCTAAGCTGATCCTATTTTTTGTCGCCCTGCTAAGTCAGTTTGTAACCCCGGACATGAGTGCGCTGGCCAAAGCGATTATAGTGCTAACAGCGATGATTATTGATGGTGGTTGGTACGTGTTGGTGGCTGTGCTGTTTTCCTACTCACGCATTTTGCCTTGGCTGCAACAGCGTGCCCACTGGATTAACCGCATTACCGGGGTACTGCTGATCGCGCTGGCGCTAAGAGTGGTCGCTGGGCCGCTGGTGTAAAAAGTAGAGTCGTGGCATGGTGATAGCTATGCCGTTTGAGGTTTTGTGGGGTCGAGTGATGCAAATTTACGACCAAGACTGCTATACCCACCAAGGGCTGCCGTTTAACCTACGCGCGCTGCGTGGCCAAGTACTGCTGGTGGTCAACGTTGCCAGCCAATGTGGCTTTACCCCTCAGTTAAGTGAGCTGGAAGCACTTTATCAGCGCTATCGGGACCGTGGCTTTACCGTGCTTGGTTTCCCCTGCAACCAATTTGGCCGCCAGTCACCCGAGAGCGCGCAAGCCTTTTGCCAGTTTGGGGAACAGAAATTTGGGGTGAGCTTTCCACTGATGGAAAAGGTTAGCGTCAATGGCAGCCAGGCCCATCCTCTGTTTTGCTGGCTTAAACGTGAAGCGCCCGGTGTGATGGGGACCCAATTGATTAAGTGGAATTTCACCAAATTCTTAATAGGCCGCGATGGCAAAGTGATAGCGCGCTTTGGGCCCCGCGACCATGGGAGCCCGCTGCGTCTGGCATTAGAGCAAGCGCTGGATCAAGCCTATCCATAACGCTAATCTGTAAAACAAGAGTGAGACTGCCTGAAAAAGTCAGCCTAAATCTGTTCTCCCCGCACGACAGCGACGCGGTTCATTAGCGCATTCCAGCGGTGGCGAACCATCATCGTGGTCAATCCCGAAAACAGCGCCCAGCTTTTGCGTCGCCAGCCCTTCAAGCGCATGTTGTGATTAACCAACTGCTTCATCAGCTTATAATCATCAAATTGTCGCCACTCGCTAGCGATTGAAAGTTGGTGGCGAGACATTACCGGGGCCATTTCCAAGCGAAACATCCACTCAAGTTCACTCAGGGTCATATCGTAGCGCTGCACGACCTCTACCATATGGGCGTAATCGCGTTCGCTGGGTTCACGATCCAGCCACAGCGGGGCTAGCGCTAGCCAAAGGTCACCACGTTCATCTACTAGCTGCTGTGCATTCATGGTCGCCTCATTGGAGAAGTCGGTGCTTAGGCAACTATCGTGACGTGAAAGCGCCCCTAGCTCAAGGGCGGACAATAGCGCACGGCTACACAATAGCTCAAGAGCGGACACACGGCACGGAGACAGCTAGAATAGCCCCACTGAGTCAAAATGTTGCCTTGGCAAGGCGATGTTGGTAACCAAATCAATCCTATAACGAGGTTCAATGTGATTATTAAACCCAAAGTGCGCGGCTTTATTTGTACCACCACTCACCCCATTGGCTGTGAGCAGAATGTTCGCGAGCAGATTGAAGCAACCCGCGCCCGCGGTTTGGATAAGCAGGCTGGCCCGAAAAAAGTATTGGTGATAGGAGCTTCGAGTGGCTATGGCTTGGCCGCACGTATTACCGCGGCGTTTGGCTATGGGGCCGATACGCTAGGCGTCTTCTTTGAAAAGCCCGCCACCGATAAAAAGCCGGGTACTGCCGGTTGGTATAACAGTGCGGCTTTCGATAAGTTTGCCAAGCAGGAAGGGCTTTACAGCAAGTCGATCAACGGCGATGCGTTCTCCCATGAAGCGCGGGAAAAAGCCATTGAGCTGATCAAGCAGGACATGGGCGAGATCGATCTGGTGGTCTACTCGCTGGCATCGCCCGTGCGTAAGCTGCCGGACAGCGGCGAGCTGAAGCGTTCCAGCCTGAAGCCGATTGGCGAAACCTACCGTGCCACCGCAATCGATACTAATAAAGACGCCATCATTGAAGCGGAAGTAGAGCCTGCCACCCAGCAAGAGATCGACGACACCATCACCGTCATGGGTGGAGAAGATTGGGAACTGTGGATGGATGCCCTTGACCAAGCCGGTGTGTTGGCGAAAGGCGCACGCAGTGTGGCATTTAGCTATATCGGTACCGAAATCACCTGGCCGATCTACTGGCATGGCGCGTTAGGTAAAGCCAAGGAAGATCTGGACCGTGCTGCCACGGCAATCGACAGCAAATTAAAAGCGAGCGGCGGCGGCGCCAACGTTGCTGTACTAAAATCGGTCGTTACCCAGGCGAGTGCGGCGATTCCGGTGATGCCGCTGTATATCGCCATGGTCTATCGCATCATGAAAGAGCAGGGGCTGCACGAAGGCACTATTGATCAATTAAACCGCCTATTCGGCGAGCACCTCTACTCAGCCCAAGGACAGCGGGGCGAACTCGTGACAGATGAAGCTGGGCGTCTGCGTTTGGATGACTGGGAGCTACGTGACGACGTTCAACAAGCTTGTCAGGATCTATGGTCAGAGGTGACGACCGATAACTTGTTCGACATTACCGACTATGCTGGTTATAAGCACGAATTCTTGAAGCTGTTTGGTTTCGAGCGTGACGACGTAGATTACGATGCTGACGTCAACCCAGAGGTTACGTTCGATGTCGTCAATCTGTAAGTCATTCACCTAGGCGTTAGTGACGCCTATTCGACCGGAACGCGGGAGGTGTTTATGGATACTAAGGAAAGCAAAACCCCGGAAGAACAGAAAGAGCACATCATTGGTGAGCGGGTGCCTGAGGATTTTGAATCTTCCAAGCCACATCTTCAGCCTGAAGCCAAGAAGCGCCCCGGCGGGATGTATAAGTTACTCCCGCTGGTGATTATCATTCTTGGTGTGATCGTGGTGAGCATTATTGTGCTAGGCATCATTAATCGGGGTAACTAGCGAGTCACCATGCTGACGTATTGCCGGGCCGAGCGCCCGGCAATTTTGTTTTGGCAAGAGCGTTTAATATTTAGAAAGAGGCTTATTACTTTCAATAGTTGTTAAATTTCGTCTATAAATTCGTCAGAGGACGAAAGTTCTGCTAAGAAAGGAAGAGGTTATAAAAAGTTAATACCTTTCAAGCAGGAGGATATATGACACGAGTAGCACGCGTGGAGCCTATCAGTCAAAAGCGAGACAATAAGCTTATTATTTCGGGTTGGCGAGTGATAGATGTAACTGAGCCTAGTGAGCCTCAGGAAATCTCTCAACATGAAACTGAACCTCAAGCCATTGACGCTGCACGGCGTTTTGAAGCCAAAACAGCCGAGGAGCTTGGCTCCGACCCTGATGATACTCAGGATTATGATGCGTCGGATGAACAGGCGGGTAAGCGTTTTCCTGGGTAGTTGTATTATTAATCAGCTAGCCAGTCTCGGTGTAATATTCAGTATGTAAATAGCTGAACAGTGTTTTTTAGCGCTCTATTAGCTAAGGGCTAAATAGTAAAAGTGGTAGTGAATACTTTGTCTACATAAATAATAGATGTAGTTGGCAAGTGGTTAATGTTTATTAATCTTTTATAAGAAATTCGTTTTGGCTTTGATTTAGTACACTTCGGTGTACTAGCTTCTTAAGTGTAAACCAACACAAGGAGAGATTGTATGAAACGGACAGCATTAGCAATTGCCATCGGTGCGGTTTGCGCAGGCTTATCAGCTGGCGTTCTTGCTCAGGAAGAGAACGAGAATGACACTGATCGAAGCAATCAAACGATCCAGCAACAAGACACAAATGCACAAGGGCAGGGTAGCAACGACGAAACTAGGGACATCAACGTTAAACAAAAGCCTGCTGAAGTAGAAGTAGAGCAAGAGAAACCTGATATCACGGTGGAGCAGTCTCAACCTAAAGTCACTATTGAGCAACCTGAGCCCAATGTGACCGTGGAAGAAGCCGAACCTAATGTCACCGTTGAGCAAACTGGCGAGCCTGAGGTGACGATTGAGCAAGCGGAAGACGCCCAGGTTAATGTCAATGAAGACGAGCAAGAGCGCCAGCAGAATGATCAGCAGAGTGACCAAACTGATCAAAATGATCAGGCCGATCAAAATGACCAGTCCAACTCACTGATGTCACGTCAGGTCAGCGACCTGGAAGGGATGACAGTGATGAATCAGGAAGATGAAGAGATCGGTGGAGTACAACATATTGCAAAGCACGATGAGTCTGGCGATTTGTTTGCTATTGTTTCGGTAGGTGGTATTTGGGGCTTTGGCGCAACGGACATTGCGCTGCCTATCAATGACATGCAGCTTGAAAATGATCAGCTCGTTGTCAACACAAACTATGGCGAAGATGAAATTGAAGCTTCATCGAATAATTACCAAGAAGATGAGTACAGCGAAGTGGATGGCAACATGACGCTATCTGAGGCGCAGCAACAGTAACGCAGCAACACTAACAGAGGTGCTGTTTGATACAGTCAATCGTTAGTGACTAATGAAGAGGGCAAGGCGGATACGCCTTGCCCTTTTTGGTAGCTGCGCTAACGCTATTAACGCGGCGACATCTTTTTTTATGTATGAGTAACAAGCGCTGCCTTCATTTGCGCAATTGGGTAAGATGGTTATTTATCCAAGCCGTTGGCGGTTCTCATGCAGTTTCTTCAATAATTATGCAGTCCAATCACTTAGCATCAAAAGCAGCGATAGCCCGTCGGCGGGTCGCGTTTATGCTACTGCCGGGGTTCTCGCTGTTGACCCACGCCAGCGCGCTGGAGCCGCTGCAAATGGCGAACCAGTTAAGCGGCCAGATGCTTTATCACACCGTTACGCTAAGCCTCAGCGACGAACCGGTGCGCAGCGGTGCACAGCTTTCCCTGATTGCACAGCATGAGCTGGGTACCGCACTGGGGCCGCTTGATTTGTTACTGATATGCGCGCCCACGCCGCTTCCCTATACATTGCCAGCAAAGCTTAACGAGTGGTTGCGCGGCCACCAGGGGCGCGGTGTGGCGCTTGGCGGTTTGGCCGGAGGGACGGAAGTGCTGGCTCGCTGTGGGTTGCTGGAAGGCTATCGTGCCACGCTGCCATGGCAGCGCTTTGAGGCGTTTGCGCAGGCCTACCCGCAAGTCACCCTCTCCCAGCAGTTGTTCGAAATTGACCGCGACCGACTGACTTGCGCCGGTGGCACGGCGGCAATGGATCTGATGCTAACGCTGATAGGTCAGCACCACGGCGCACGCTTGGCAGAGCAGGTCTCGGAACAGTTTGTGTGTGATCGCATTCGGCTGGCGGACGAGCGCCAGCATGTGCCACTACGCACCCGCTTAGGCCATGCGCCCAAAAGCCTGATAGATGCCGTCACGCTGATGGAAGCCAATATCGAGGAGCCGCTCTCGACCCTTGAGCTGGCCGAGCACCTGGGGATTTCCCGGCGCCAGCTGGAGCGACTGTTTAAGAAGTATCTGCAGGCGGTGCCAAGCCGGTACTATCTGGATTTACGCTTACAGGAAGCGCGCAAACAACTGCGTGAAAGTGACCGGCCGGTAGGCGATATCGCTTTCGCTACCGGTTTTTCCTCCGGCGCGCATTTTTCCACCGCCTACCGAAATCATTTTGGCATGACACCCAGAGAAGAGCGTCTGGGTTAGAAAGATTCAGGTTAAGGTATCGACAATGCCGCCTTCCACGCGCAGTGCCGCTCCCGTGGTGGCGCTCGCTTGGGTCGATGCGGCATAGACGCTCATGCTAGCCACTTCTTCAGGTGTTGCTAAGCGTTGGATGATAGAAGTCGGGCGGTTCTCTTTAACAAAGCGTGCCTCCATTTCCTGCTGAGAAATGCCTTCTTTCTCTGCCATTTCACCAATCATCGTGAGCACGCCTTCAGAGCGCGTTGGCCCAGGCAAGATAGCGTTGACAGTTACCTGCGTGCCGCTGAGCACTTTGGCCAGCCCGCGCGAAACCGATAGTAGTGCTGATTTCGTCATGCCGTAATGCACCATCTCGGTCGGGATGTTGATGCCCGATTCACTGGAGATAAACTGGATGCGGCCCCAGTCGCGGTCGCGCATGCCTTGGGCATAATGGCGAGAAAGGCGCACGGCACTCATGATATTGATGTCGAAAAATTGTTGCCAGGTCGCGTCATCAACCTCGAAGAAGTCCTGTGGACCAAAAATTCCCACATTATTGATCAGGATATCTGCGCTGGGTTGCTGCTGGATCAGTGTTTGGCAGCCTTCAGCGGTGCCGAGATCGGCGGCTACGCCTTCTACCTGGGCATTCGGGGCATCCTGTTTAATGCTGGCTATTGCCTCCTCTACACGTGCCTGCGAACGGCCTGTGACGACAACCTTGGCGCCAGCGTTGGCAAGCCCTTGGGCAATCGCAAAGCCGATACCCGCCGTCGAGCCGGTAATGATGGCGTGCTTACCGCTTAGATCAATCTGCATAGGGTGTACTCCTCTCTTCCTGAGTGTCAGTACGTCGCGATACCTCGCTATCCAAGCATGACTTTATCGCTTGCCAATAAGTATGGGGGTCTTATAGCGTTCTTCAAGGCGTTAACGCGACTCAATGGGCGTCGCTATTCATAATTTGCCGTCCCATTGCTGAAAGCGGTTAACCGCGTTGGCCCCTTATACTGTTTTCATTCCTTTCCTCCACCGGAGATAACGCGCCATGAGTCATACCCCAAGCCGTCAAGATTACGACCACTACATGACGCCCAACTACTCTCCGCAGCAGGTCATTCCCGTGCGCGGTGAAGGTAGCCGCTTGTGGGATCAGCAGGGGCGGGAATATATCGATTTCGCTGGGGGCATCGCCGTCAACTCCCTGGGTCACTGTCACCCGGTGCTGGTCAATGCGCTGAAAGAGCAGGGCGAAAAGCTCTGGCACCTCTCTAACGTGTTTACCAACGAGCCCGCATTGAACCTGGCCAAAACGCTGGTCGAGCGTACATTCGCTGATAAAGTGTTTCTATGCTCTTCAGGCGGTGAAGCCAACGAGGCCGCGCTGAAGCTGGCACGCCGCTGGGCCGTCGATAACCATGGCGAACAGAAAGACAAGATCATCTCGTTTTATCAATCTTTCCACGGTCGTACCTTCTTTACCGTCAGCGTGGGCGGCCAGCCCAAGTATTCCCAGGGCTTTGGCCCGGTGCCGGGCGGCATTCATCACGCCAACTACAACGACCTGGAAAGCGTTCGTGCGCTGATGGGCGACGACACCTGCGCGATCATGGTCGAGCCCATGCAGGGCGAGGGCGGCATCGTGCCCGCAACACCAGCATTTCTCCAGGGCTTGCGCGATCTGTGTGACGAACATAACGCGCTGTTGATTTTTGATGAGGTGCAAACCGGCGTGGGTCGCAGCGGTGAGCTCTACGCTTACAAGAACTACGGCATCACCCCGGATATCCTGACCAGCGCCAAGTCGCTGGGCGGTGGTTTCCCCATTGGCGCCATGCTGGCCACCGATGACGTCGCCAAGTCGCTGGTCATTGGTACTCACGGCTCCACCTACGGCGGCAATGCGCTGGCGTCTGCCGTGGCACTGGCGGCCGTCGAGTTTATCGATACCCCTGAAGTGTTGGATGGGGTGAAAAAGCGCCACGATCTGTTCCGCGAGCATCTGGAAACCATCAACCGCAAGCACGGGGTGTTCAAGGAGATTCGTGGTATGGGCCTGCTGATGGGTGCCCAGATGTCGGATGCCTATGAAGGTCGCGCCAAGGACATTCTGCCGCTGGCCATCGAAGAGGGCTTGATGGCCCTGATTGCAGGACCCAATGTACTGCGCATGGCACCTTCGCTGGTGATTCCCGAGGCGGATATCGCCGAAGGCATGGTTCGGCTAGAGCGTGCCATTGAGCGGCTAGTTGCCTCAGCATGAGTGAGCAGCCTACTGGGTTAACAGAGGGGGCGTCGAAGATGCTGGTAGTGCGACCCGTTAAAGCGTCGGATCTCCCGGCGCTCGAACAGTTGGCTGAGCATGCAGTGCCCAGGTTGACCAACTTGCCTGCCAATCGCGAGCGGCTTCAGGAGCGCATCGCGCGCTCCCAGGAGGCTTTCAATGGCGAGGTCGAGTTTCCAGAAAACGAGCACTATACCTTTGTGCTCGCTGACGATAGTCGTGAGGAAGTGTTGGGAACGGCCACTATCCGTGCCCAGGCAGGTGCCAATGAGGCTTACTATACCTATCGTCAGGAAACGCTTATTCACGCCTCGCAGCAGTTGAATGTGCGTCGTGAAGTTCAGACACTGGCACTTTCCCACGAAGTTTCGGATGCCACCCTGCTGTGCGCTTTTTCGCTGAATCCCCGCTATAAGGGCACCAGTGCCGAGAATCTGCTGCGTCGGGCGCGGTTGATGTTTATTGCCCAATATCCAGAGCGCTTTTCGCGCATCCTGGCGGTCGCGTTCCCCGGCTACCTGGATACTCGCGGTGAATCGCCGTTTTGGGAAAGCGTCGGCAGGCACTTCTTTGCCCGCAGCTTCCAGGACATCAACCACGTTGCGGGGGTGCGCTCGAAAAGTTTCATCGCCGAAGTGATGCCCCAATTCCCGCTCTACCTGCCGCTGTTGACGCCCCAGGCGAGGGCCGCCATTGGTCGTGAACACCCCGCCCATGAAGAGGCGCTGGAAGAGATGCTGGCAGAGGGTTTTGTGCGTTCGCGCCATGTGGATATTTTCGACGCTGGGCCGATTGTCAAAGCCGAGCGTGAGCGGCTGGAAACCTTTCGTCGAGCCGCCTGGCACCCGGTGCGCATACGTCCCGAACACGCTTTGCCAGATGCCGAACCGGCGATGATTGCCAACCAGAAGCTGGGTGATTTCCGCTGTATCGTCGCGCGTTATGCGTTGTCGCCCACGGGCCAGCTGATGCTGTCGGCGGAGCACGCCGAGCGGCTGGGCGTTTCGGAAGGGCGAGCCGTGCTGGCCGCACCGCTTACCTTACCCGCCGCGGTGGACGCGCTCGATGAAGGAGAAATGTAATGCGCATTCGACCCATTGCCCGCAATGACCTGGATGGGCTGCAGGCGCTTGCGCAGCAGGCCGGGGTAGGGTTTACCTCGCTGCCGGATAACCGCGAGTTTCTGGCTGGCAAGATAGAAGCCGCCGCCAGTGCCTTTGAAGAGCGCACCCCGGTGGATGACCGGCTCTACTTTTTTGTTCTTGAAGATGAAGAGAGCGGCGAACTTGCTGGCTGTTGTGCCATTGAAGGCCAGGTAGGGCGCGAAGTGCCGTTTTACAACTATCGGCTGGGTACTTTGGCGCACTCATCCATTCAATTGGATCTTCACCGCACCATCGACACGCTGTTTTTAAGCTCCGACCACACCGGCGATGCCGAGGTGTGCTCGCTGTTCCTGCGCCCAGAGTATCGTGGTGAAGCAAATCGCCACTTACGCAACGGCGCGCTGCTTTCCAAAGCGCGCTGGCTGTTTATCGCCCAGTTTCGTGATCGATTCCCCAATAAAGTGTTGGCGGAAATGCGCGGTGTGTTCGACGAGAACAACACCAGCCCTTTCTGGGAGAGCCTGGGCAAACACTTCTTCCCCATGGATTTCAGCGAAGCGGACCGACTCACCGGCTTGGGGCAGAAGAGCTTTATCGGTGAGTTGATGCCCAAGTTCCCGATCTACACTACCTTTATGGCCGAAGAGGCGCGCGCCTGTATCGGCCAGGTACATCGCCACACCCGCCCAGCACTGGAAATGTTGAAGAAAGAGGGATTGCGCTGGGAAGGCTATATCGACATTTTCGACGGTGGTCCCACGGTGGAAGCTTACATCGATGATGTGCGCGCTATCCGTAATTCAAGGCTATGTCAGGTTGAGGTGTCTGCCGCTGCCCGTGAAGAGAGCGTCAGCCGCTGGCTGGCGGCTACCACCCATATGCTGAACTTTACTGCCAGCTGGATAGGTCGCGCGCCCGCCGACGACAACACTATCGTGCTTAACGAGCAGGAAGCGAGCCGCTTGGGTGTCGCTACCGGTGATTACCTTCGCCTGTTGGAAACCTGAGCCCGAAAGCCTGTACGTACATAAGCCCGCATTTACATGGCAAGGAGAGAACGATGCACGCCCAACAGCAGCAACTTATCAATGGCGCCTGGCTAGCAGGCGACGCCGCGTCGTTGAGCAAGCATGATCCCGTTTCCGGTCAGCTGCTCTGGCAGGCCACCACGGCCAGCGCGGATCAGGTCAAGATCGCCGTAAAGGCTGCCCGCAGCGCCTTTCCTGGCTGGGCGCGCACTCCCTTTGCCGAGCGCCAGGCCCTCGTCGAGCGTTTTGCCGAGGTGCTGAAATCCCGAGGGGAGGCGCTAGCCGTGGCGATTGCCTCTGAAACCGGCAAACCCCTCTGGGAAGCGCGCACTGAAGCGGGTGCGATGGTGGGCAAGGTCGCACTATCGGTCAAGGCTTATAACGAGCGTACCGGTGAGCGTGAAAAAGCCGTTGGCAATACAAAAGCCGTATTGCGCCATCGCCCCCACGGCGTGATGGCGGTATTCGGCCCCTATAACTTCCCAGGCCACCTGCCTAACGGCCATATGGTTCCTGCGCTATTGGCGGGCAACACCGTCGTCTTCAAACCCAGCGACCAGACCCCGCTGACCGCCGATTTAACCCTTCAGTGCTGGCTGGAAGCCGGGCTGCCTGCTGGGGTGATCAATCTGGTGCAGGGAGGCGTCGCCGTTGGTCAAGCGCTGGCAGGCAACCCCGGTATTGATGGCCTGCTGTTTACCGGCAGCGCCAAGGTGGGCGGCATGTTGCATCAGCAGTTTGCCGGGCAGTTGGATAAAATCCTGGCGCTCGAACTGGGTGGCAATAACCCGCTGGTAGTGAAGGACATTGATGACGAGCGTGCAGCGGTACTCACCATTCTGCAGTCGGCGTTTCTCTCCGGTGGCCAGCGCTGCACCTGCGCTCGTCGTTTGATGGTGCCGGAGGGCGCCGTGGGCGACCGGCTGATCGATGCGCTTTCCGAGGCGATCGCTAAGCTGCACGTGGCGGGCCAGTTCGAAGAGAACCCTGCGCCATTCTATGGCGGTTTGGTGAGCGTGGCCGCTGCAGATGGCCTGCTCAAGGCGCAAGAGGAACTGGAGTCCATGGGGGGCACGGTGATCAATCGCATGCGTCGCCTGGTAGAGAACACCAGCCTGTTGAGCCCCGCGCTGATCGACGTGACGGGCCTGGACGTTCCCGACGAGGAGCACTTCGGGCCGCTGCTGAAAATCCATCGCTATCGCGATTGGGATGAAGCGCTCTCGCTTGCCAACAACACTCGCTACGGGCTCTCAGCAGGACTGATTGGGGGTGAGCAGACGGATTGGGACGACTTCCTGCTGCGCATTCGCGCGGGCATCGTTAACTGGAACCGCCAGACCACCGGCGCTTCCGGCGATGCACCCTTTGGCGGCGTAGGTGACAGCGGCAACCACCGCCCCAGCGCTTATTACGCGGCAGACTACTGCGCTTATCCGGTTGCTTCCATGGAAGCCGACACTCTGGAGATGCCTGAAACCTTGCCACCAGGAGTGAGTCTATGAACGGCAGTGCCTTCAGCCATATCAGGGAAGTCAATTTCGACGGTTTGGTCGGCCCTACCCATAATTACTCGGGGCTGGCCGTCGGTAACGTCGCTTCGATGAGCCACGGTGGCCTGCTCTCCAATCCCAAGGAGGGCGCGCTCCAGGGGCTGGCCAAGATGAAGTCACTGATGGATGCGGGCTACGCTCAGGGCGTGCTACCCCCACAGCAGCGGCCTGATGTTGGGGCACTGCGTGATCTAGGCTTCAGCGGCAGTAATAGCGATGTGCTGGCCCGCGCTGCTATCGAGGCACCGCAGCTGCTGCGGGCGGTATGTTCGGCCTCCAGCATGTGGACCGCTAACGCAGGCACGATTACTCCCAGTGTCGACGCAACGGATGGCCGGGTGCACTTCACGCCGGCCAATCTGCAGTCAAGCTTTCACCGCTACCTGGAGCCGCAAACCACCGGAAGGGTACTGCAAGCTATTTTCCATGATGAGCAACATTTTGCTCATCATCCCGTGCTGCCTGCCACGCCGGCCTTTTCCGATGAAGGCGCGGCCAATCACACCCGCCTTGGCGGCGAATACGGTGAGCCAGGCGTTCACCTGTTTGTCTATGGCCGCCAAGCGTTTGGTGACGGGCGTAGCGGCGAGCGTGAACCCCAGCGCTATCCTGCCCGGCAGACCCTGGAAGCCAGCCAAGCGGTAGCCCGCCAGCACGGGCTTACGGAAGCGCAAACCGTCTTCGCCCAGCAGCACCCGGATGCCATCGATGCTGGCGTGTTCCATAACGATGTCATTGCAGTGGGCAACGGCCCCGTGCTGCTCTACCACGAAATGGCCTTTCTGGACGAAGAGGGCACGCTCGATGCGTTGCGTGCGAAAATGAACACGCCGCTGATTCCCGTGCGCGTGCCGGTCGAGGCGGTGAGCATGGAAGACGCGGTCGCATCGTATCTCTTCAACTCCCAACTGCTCTCCAACCCGGACGGCACCATGACGCTGGTGGTACCCGGCGAATGTCAGGAGCGAGAAGCGGTCTGGCGGACGATCCAGGATCTCATCCTGGCGGGCAATAACCCCATCGGCGAAGTGATCGTAAAAGACGTCAAGCAGAGCATGCGCAACGGTGGCGGCCCCGCCTGCCTGCGCTTGCGCGTGGTGCTAACGGAAGCCGAACGTGCCGCGCTCTCTGGCCGCGTGCTGCTCAATGATGCACTGTACACCGATCTGACCGCGTGGGTGGAGCGCCACTACCGTGATCGCCTAGCTCCTGACGATCTCGCCGACCCACAGCTGGCGGAGGAGTCGCTTGCGGCACTGGATGAACTCACCCAGTTGCTCAAGATCGGCCCTGTGTATCCGTTTCAGTTGGGGTAGGAATAGCGTAAGCGGATTCAATATTGATAGTGTCCATGCAACGCGAAGGAAGGGCCATCACATAGACCTGAAGCAAGCACCAGGAGTCGAGATATGACGCCTATCATTCGGCCGACTGACGACAAGGCGTTCGCGGAAAAACTAATTCGTCAAAATATGTCTAGCTACTATAAGCAGTTGGATATGCGATGGGATATCGATCTGTTTAATAGACAGTGGGGCGAGTTGGACAGCTACGCGTTAGTCATAAACGCGTCACGCGTGGGGCTGCTATGCATCAATCACGATCAAAACGCCTACTATATTCGGGAACTACAAATTGCCCCGCCGTGGCAGCGCCAAGGCTTGGGTGCAGAGGCGATCCGCTTCACGGGTGAAACTGCCCAGCACGCGGGCATTCACTTACTTCGGCTTCGCGTGTTTTGTATCAATCCAGCCATCGCTTTGTACGAGCGCATGGGGTTTAGGATAGTGAAAACCGCAGGAGGAATGCACTCCATGGAGCGTCTCATTCTGTAGCAGTAAGTAGGATGGTATAACGGCTCTTGTGACTCCCTCTCCACAGCGTCCTGCCATGATCATCACCCCATCACTTAGGCCCACCGTTTAGGCTGATCTATTAGGCACCTGCTTCGCTTTACCAATATTAAGCAGGGCGATACCGGCACCAATCAATAAGATGCCAAGCAGCAAGCCTTCGGGGGCGGTTTCTCCCTGTAACAGGATGGCGACCGGCACACCCACCACGGCACCGACAGAGCCCAGCAAGCTCAGAAATACCGGGCCGCCGCTTTTCTGTAGCAGGAAGAGCAGTAAAAACTGACCCGCGAAAACCACCGCCTGGATGGCAATCAAAAACATCGGCAGAGATCGATCCATGGGCACGTGAAGTGAGAAGCCTGGCAGTAGGCCCACCCCCAGCAGCAGAATAGAGGCAGCTATCAGCATCCCTGGCGCCAGCGCATCGCTGGATACCCCCACTGGCCAGCGCAGGGTTCGATAGAGGTTGCCGATGGCCAGCAGCACAGGGCCAATCAAGGCGAGAAGAATCCAAAGGTAGTCAGCATCAGGGGCGGAAAGCTTATGGAAAGCCAGGGTGAAGGCTCCCGCAAGGGCTGACATGACGCCAGCCGCACGCAAGAGCTGAAAGCGCTCCATTTTTAACGTCAACGCACCAACGTAGGTGAGCAGCGGTGGCAGCGTGATGATCAATGCCACAAACCCTGCTCCGACATGGGGGATAGCCGAAAAGAAGAGCAGGTTGGCGCCCGCCACGCCCAGCAGCGCAGAGATCAGGTAGTACTCGACGCTACGAACGGTCAACGGTGGCAGATTGCGGCGATAGGCGGCGAGCGCAAGCAGAATAAGTGCCGCCCCTGAAATTGACCAATACAGAAAAGAGAGCGCGGGCAGTTGCATATCGTTGGCAAATTTAGCCAAATTAGTCGATAGACCCAGCAAAGCACCCCCTGACAACAAGTACAGTAGCGGAGCAAGCCAGGCTCGTTTGGTTGAAGGCGTACGGGTGGCGCTGGATGGTGGCATTGGCGAAGTTCTCGAGAGCGGCGTTTTAATTGATATCTTGATATCAAGTTATGTGTGATTAATCTTGACGTCAAGATAACTGGGTGCAAAATACACCGATGGATCATGTAGACCACATACTCAAACAGTGGCGGCAGGAACGGCCCGACCTCGACGTAGCCCCGATGGGTACCATCGGGCGGGTCAAACGGCTGAACCACACCTTGATGCGCGCGATGGAGAAGACCTGGGCAAAATATGGTCTGACGGATGCGGGCTTTGACGTATTGGCCACGCTGCGCCGAGAGGGGACGCCCTATGCGCTATCGCCGAGCGATTTGATGGCATCCACCATGGTGACCTCAGGCACCATGACTCACCGTATCCATCAATTGGAAAAGTCAGGACTGATCGAGCGGGTCAAGAACCCTGATGATGGTCGCGGTTTTCTGATCTCTCTTTCGCAGCGCGGATTTGATCTGATAGACGAAGCGGTGGCTGCCCATGTAGAGACACAGGCGCAGC
Organism: Halomonas sp. HAL1; assembly: GCF_030544485.1. Lineage (NCBI taxonomy): Bacteria > Pseudomonadati > Pseudomonadota > Gammaproteobacteria > Oceanospirillales > Halomonadaceae > Halomonas > Halomonas sp. HAL1. Next base: position 2,981,458 of record NZ_CP130610.1, on the reverse strand, counting down.
TAGTGAGTGGGCTGACTGACGAACAACGTCAGCAACTGGATGAGTTGCTGACGCAGTTCCTGGCGGAGTTTGAGCAGGAGTGATCGCTCTTGCCATAGGGGGGCGCTGTCACTTGATCCATCGATCAGGCACCAGAGCTTGTGGTTACCCTCCGCGCAGCCCTTCAGTGATCGCCTCCATAAACGCGCGCACTCTGGCCACATGACGTAAATCTGGATGGGTGAGTAGCCAGAGCTGAGTCGTCAACACATCAATCGGTTCGCTGAGCCTGAGTAGCGCTTCATCGGCATCACCAAGATAGCAAGGCAGTACCGCAATGCCCGCCCCGTGGCGTACCGCCAATTGCATCCCCAGCATGCTATCCAGCCGGTAGGCCGCGTTTTTACCCACCATCCACTGTTCAAGTGCTGTATCGCCTAGGTATACATCCGGGCCTATCCAGTTCGCTGTTGCCAAGGATGCAGGATCCAATGGCAACGGCGTGTTTCGCCAATATGCCTTTTGACCATACATTGCCAGGATGATATCGCCTGCCTTGCGACCTACTAGGGTTTCGGGTGGTGTTCGAGTCGGACGGATCGCGATATCGGCCTCACGTCGCGTCAAACTGTGAAGCTGGTTGGAGATGACCACTTCCAGCGTGATAGCCGGATAGGTTTGTCGAAAGCTTGCCAGCAGCGGGGAGAGCAGGCCCGTGAAAAGTGTGTCGGTCGTGGTGATTCGCAGGCTACCGGTAAGCGTTAAATCCTGCCCGATGATTCGGCGCTCTGCGCCGTTGATCTCATGCTGCACGCGGCGGGCCGACGCTGTTAAATCGTCGCCCGCCATGGTCGGCGTATAGCCGTTACGGCTGCGCTCAAAAAGAGTAACGCCCAGACGTCTCTCCATCTCGCTCAGGCGCCTGAAAACAGTGGCGTGGCTGATCCGCAGCGTTCGGCTGGCGCCGGATAGCGAACCCGCCTCGGCAATCGCTAGCACAATTTCTAGGTCGTCCCATCTTATCCGTTGTTCATTCATGCAAGCCTGGTTCTCATTTTTAGCCAATTTTTGAACATATATGAACAGGTTAGTGTGTCGTTGAACCAATCGATAGGGGAAGCGCAGTATGAATGTATTGATCGTCTTGGCTCATCCTGAATGCAAGTCGTTTAATGGCGGCCTAGTAGATGAAGCGGTAGCACAGCTGATAGGCGAGGGTCACACAGTGGAAGTGGATGATCTTTATGCTGAGCAGTTTGATCCAGTGGAGCGCGCTGGGCACTATCCGCATAGCGCTGTGGCATCGGACTACTTCTATCCCCTCAATGAGCAGCGGGCTCACCACGAAGAAAACACATTGCCGCAGGACGTCCAGCGGGAGTTGGCGCGGTTGGAGTGGGCTGACTTGGTGATCTTCCAGTTTCCCTTATGGTGGCACGCCCAGCCTGCCATTTTGAAAGGCTGGTTTGATCGGGTGCTGGTGTATGGAGGACGCTACACGAGTCGCATGCGTTACGATAAAGGCTACTATCGTGGCAAGAGGGCCATACTTTCAGTGACCACGGGCTCGCCTGAAAAGACATTTCAGCCCTTTGGTCGTGCAGGCGACATGGTTCACTGGCTTTGGCCGATTCATTCATCCCTGTACTACGTTGGCTTTGACGTACTGGCGCCCCAGGTGAACTACGGCATTCAGGGCGGCGGTATTCGTTATCAAGCGGAAGCTGACCTCCCGGGTCACCTGGAGGCTTGTAAAGCGGCCTGGATATTTCGGCTGAAGAGTCTGGAGAATGAGCTGGCCATCCCATTTGCTGGGTGGGATGACTGGGACGAGGACGGCGTATTACGCCAAACAACGCCATTGCGATGGAGGCTGGGCTGACCTCGTGTAGACTCTTCACTCGTCTATAAATCAGATCAGCAAAAGGTCCGACAAGCGCCATGACCACCTCGAATCACCGTTTTACCGATGCTGAGCGCCGTGGGCTTTACCGCGCCATACACGAACGGCGCGACGTGCGCTCGCAATTTCTGCCCGACCGGATTCCCCCTGATGTGCTGGCCCGTCTTTTAGAAGCTGCACACCATGCGCCGTCAGTAGGGTTTATGCAGCCCTGGGATTTCATCGTGATTGAAAGTCGTGACGTCAGGGAAACCGTGCTGGCGATGTTCGAGCAGGAGAACCGGAAGGCCGCCGAGCGCTTTGAAGGCGAGCGCAAGGAGCATTACCGCAGCCTTAAACTGCAAGGCATTCTGGAAAGCCCACTCAATCTCTGTATTACCTGTGACCGAAGCCGGGGCGGCCCGCATGTGCTGGGGCGCAATAGCATTGTCGATACCGACCTGTTTAGTACCTGCTTAGCAGTGCAAAATCTTTGGCTAGCGGCGCGGGCAGAAGGTATTGGCGTTGGCTGGGTGAGTATTCTCGATCAAGAGCAGCTAAGCGCGGCGTTGAATTTGCCTGAACATGTCTATCCTCTGGCGTATCTCTGCCTTGGCTATGTGAGCGAGTTTTTAGATCAGCCGGAGCTTGAAGCCAAAGGCTGGCGCTCCCGCTTACCATTGAGCGAACTGGTGCATGGGGATAAGTGGGGGCAATCCTTGGCAGGCAGCCCGCTTGAAAAGGCGTTGGGCGAACAGTAATAGCGCTCTTTAAACCATGTTGTTTTCACTACAAAGCTGTTTGAGTCGTTTCCTCTAGCGAGGCGTTTCGTTTATCGCTACTGTATTCGCTTGTGCTAAAAAAACTGAGTGCCATGAATGCAAAGCGATATCACCCTCCAACGGCCTTACACCCACAACGCTAATACCAGCGTAGTCGCGGACTGGCCATCTGAGAGATCGAGGTAGTTATGATCAGCGGCCGGGCTCTGCGGTACTTCGATACGGTTGCCCATTGCCACTCCTTGCGCCAAGCCGCAGCTCAGTTACATATCGCCCCCACGGCAATCAGCCGTCAGATTGATTTACTGGCGAGTGCCCTGCAAACGATGACGGAAGCGTCGTCTTGAAAGCAATGTGCACACAAAAAGTGGACACGCTGTGGTCAATATTGAAATAGCAGAAGGCACTGAGTGGGTTCATGCTGACATTAGTGGTAATGACGACATGATAACAACAGCAAAGGTGATGTGATGCCCGAACTACACCAGTTGACCGCTACTCAATTACTCGAAGGTTACCGCACTCAAGCATTTTCTCCTCTGGATGTTGCTGAAACACTGATTTCCCATATTGATCAATGGGAACCGCATATCAACGCGCTTTACACCTATCGCCCCGAGTCGCTGCTGGAAACCGCGGAGGCCTCGACCCGGCGTTGGGCCAAAGGCGAGCCAGGCGGCGCACTGGATGGAGTGCCGATAACCCTGAAAGAGCTGATTGCCACCAAGGGAATGCCAGTTCCTGGAGGGACAGGGCTGGGGGAGCAGGCCGTTGTTCGAGAAGATGCGCCTCCGGCTGCGCGGCTTGCGGAAGACCATGCGCTGGTGGTGGCGAAAACCACCTGCCCTGATTTTGGCATGCTGTCATCAGGGCTATCGTCCTTTCATGGCCTGACTCGTAATCCCTGGAAGCTGGCATGTAATACCGGCGGTTCCAGCTCGGGCGCAGGCGCTGCGGCGGCTGCCGGGTTTGGGCCGCTGCACGTAGGTACCGATATCGGTGGTTCGATACGGTTGCCCGCCGCGTGGTGCGGCGTAGTGGGATTTAAGCCGACCCTGGGTCGTATACCGATAGACCCGTATTATGTGGGCCGTTGTGCAGGGCCCATGACGCGCAGTGTAGAAGATGCCGCGCTAATGATGACAGCGCTGGCCCGGACGGATCGGCGCGATGCAATGCGCCTGCCGCCGGAAGAGATCGATTGGCTGGATTTATCGCTAGAGATGAAGGGCCTGCGCATAGGGGTGATGATGGAGGCAGGCTGCGGCTTACCGCTGGATGACGAGATTCGCCGTCATGTCGAGCAGGCAGCAAAGCAACTGGAAGCCGCAGGTGCAACGCTGGTGCCGTTAGCACCAGTGTTGACTCGAGAGATGCTGGATGGGCTGGATCAATTTTGGCAGGCTCGTCAGTGGGGAGAGCTGCTAAAGCTCTCCTCTGAGGAGCGCGAAAAAGTGCTGCCTGCGATTTTGGCCTGGGCAGATGGTGGTGAACGTTTAAGTGGCGTAGCCGCGTTGCAGGGGTTTCAGCAGACGATGGCCATGCGGCGTGCTACTGAAGCGGTATTTGATAAGGTCGATGCGGTAATCTCACCCTCAACGCCCACTATCGCCTTTCCTGCCGAGTGGCCATCACCCAGCAATGATCCGCGCCAACCGTTCGAGCATATTGCCTACACCGTGCCCTGGAACATGGGGGAGCAGCCTGCAATCTCGCTTAACGCTGGATTCAGCAGTCCAGCAACGTCACCGGCCCTGGCCGCTAACATGCCTATTGGTGTGCAGTTGATTGGCCCACGTTTCGACGATCATTTCGTGCTGAAATTGGCTCATCAATTGGAGACGCGCCTGGCGTTGCCATTACGCTGGCCGATGCTGCCAGCGTAATGGCAACTGTCAGTTAACATCGGTCTTTACATGGCTCTGCCTCTGAATACGTTTAATCATTAATAACGAAGGGAATGCTCATGCGACGCTTTTTGGTACTGCCCACCTCTCGGGCAGGGTGGGGGTTATTGATTGCTTTCGTGGCACTGGTGCTGGCGGGAACCTGGCCAGTGATTGGCCTGGTGAACCAGGCAACGCTAGTGTTGGGGCTCCCGTTAATGGTGGTATGGAGCTATCTGGTTATTTTTGCCTGCGTGGTGGTCATGCTGATCGGTAATCGGATTGTGGAGCGAGACGACCATGAATAGCCCTTGGCCATTGCTGATAACGCTGACGTATGTGGCCATTGCGATGGTGATTGGCCTGCGCGCCAAGGCAGGCCGCTCCATGAACAGCCTGGAGGAGTGGGGCGTAGCGGGTCGCAGCATGGGGCCGGTAACGCTCTACCTGCTGATCGCCGCCGGTAGTGTGAGTGCTTACACCTTCATGGGTGCGCCCGGTTGGGCTTATTCCAAAGGTGTCGCGGTATTTTATGTAGCGATTTACCTTGCCTATCTCGCGTTGGTCGCATGGTACTTCGGCCCGAAAGTGTGGCAATTCGGCGAGCAGTTTGGTCACGTAACCCAAGCAAGCGCTATATCTGACCGTTACCAGAGTCCTGCACTGGGGGCACTGGCGGCACTCGTTATGGCGATCGGCTCTGTTGCCTATGCGGTGCTTCAAACTATCGGCTCTGCCTATATTTTGTTTGTGATGAGCGGCGGCTTGATGCCGATTTGGCTGGGAGTCGTGCTGGTGTTGGCCTGTATTGCCGTGTATCTCTACGTCAGCGGACAGCGGGCGATTGGCCGCACCAATGCCTTTCAAGGCGTGCTGATGCTAATCGTTGCCTGGGCCGTCGGCCTGTGGGCCGTACATAGCGCCACTGGCGGGTTGAGTTTTGCTGGGGTGTTCGAACGTATTCAGACCGAGCATAGCGAGTTTCTCACCTTGCCAGGCGCCGGTGGTGATATGAGCTTTAGTTTCTGGACGACCTCGATCATCGTTTCGATGTTCTCGTTCATGCCACCCGTCTGGACGCAGTGGATGAGCGCTTCCTCCGCGCGCACCATTCGTCGTAGCGCGACGTGGCTGCCCACTTATTACGTAGTGATTTTGCCGATGGTAGTGGTGGGCTTCATCGGCATTTTTTCGCTGCCTGAACTCGCCCGCGCCGATACTGTGGTACTCGAATACGCCATGCAGCATTTGCCTGTCGTACTGGTCGGGTTGCTGGGAGCGGGCACTCTGGCGGCCTCTATGTCCTCCAGCGAACCTTTTATTCACTCGGTGTCGTTGTCGCTCAGTAAGGATGTGATTCAGCCCGTGTTGAAGTTATCCGACGCTGTCACCGGCAAGTTGGCGCGACTGTTGATCCTACCCATCATGTTCTTGGTGATAGCGCCACTGGCAATTGCCGAACCCGGTAGCCTGGTGATGATTCTGTTGGTGGGGCTGGGCTTTGCCTCCCAGGTAATGCCTGCGTTCATCGGGATGTTCTTCTGGCCGCGAGCGTCTCGCCTGGGCGTGATGGCCGGTATCGTGGTGGGCTTTTTGATTACCACAGCATTTACTATCCTTTGGCCACACCCGATGGGTATTCATGCAGGCTTTTGGGGGCTAATGCTCAATCTGCCGGTATTTGTTGTGATCTCATTAATGACGCCATCTACCAACGCAGAAGTGGTTGAGCGCTTCTTTCGTATCGCAGCTCCACGCGGGTTAACACGCTTAGGGCGCAAGGGTGGATAGTAAACGCTGACTTAATCTATTCATGTTCATCGCTTACCCTTGCAGATAACCGCTTTTATGCTCCGAGCGCTTTTTACGCACCGGGCAAACACAGCGAATGAATGCACTAACAAAGGCAACGCAATGAGCCATGCACTGACTGGACATAACCGCCCTCAGCAAGTGATTGAGGCAACCCATCAGGCGAACAAGACATTGGCCACGGCCACGCGCCAAGCCAAGTACGCCAAAATGGCTGCGTCGCCTTACCGATTTTATCGGGGAAGCAATCATCTTTTCTGGCAAGACGTTTGGCATGATTGGCGCTTTGCCCTGTTCGGCGGCTGGCCGGAAACCCAAACATGGCTGCAAGGCGATGCTCACGCCTATAACTTTGGCGCTTATGGGCATCATGATGATCAGGTGCGCTATGGTATGGACGACTTCGACGATGCGTTAATTGGCGATTACCAGTACGACGTTTGGCGATTGGCTATCAGCTTGGTACTGGATGGTCGCGAGAACGCGGAGCTGGATGCCAAGGCGATTGATAAAGCCCTTAAAAAGTTAATAGAGGGCTATTACCAAACGCTGGCGGATCATGTCGATGGTAAACCCATTCACGCCGTAACTCTCGACACCGCCAAGGGCCCGCTGAAGCCGTTCATGAATAAGGTGGCGGATAAACAGAGCCGTGCGCGGATGCTCGAAAAGTGGACGACGCTTGATGATCAGAAAGGCCGTCAATTTGCCGAACGGCCCGGTAAACTCGCTAATCTACCGGCGGATGTCGCCAGCCAGCTAGGCCGACTGATTGAGCAGGAGTACCAGCAAACGCTGCAACACGCCTTTAAAGAGAGCGACCCTCACCATTTTCGTGTGAAAGATACGGCTCGACGTCTGGATGCAGGTACCGGCTCGCTGGGCGTGGAGCGCTACTACGTATTGATTGAAGGAGGCGTTGAGCACGAGCACGACGATATCATTCTGGATATCAAAGAGCAGGTGTCGCCAGAAGCGTTCCAGCTGATGGACAAGCCACAGCAGCAGGCATGGCGAAAGCTATTTCCCAATGAAGGTATCCGCCATGCTGCGGCATTCCATGCCATTGCCGAGCACCCGGATGCTTATCTTGGCTGGCTAACCATGAACGGCAAGGTGTTTTCGGTTCGCGAGCGCTCGCCGTTCAAGAAAGACATGCCGACCCATAAGCTCTCTGGTGGTAAGTCGTATAAAAAGCTGGCGCAGCAGTGGGGGGAAATTCTTGCCCGTGAACACCTGCGCGGTGCCCAGGCGCTTAATCGAGGTGACGCGACACGCTTTGCTAAGGCGGTAGGTCAGCGGTTAAAAGGGCGGGAAGCACAGTTCGTGGAGGTAGTATCAACACTGGCAGTCGCTTACGCCGACTGCACTGAGCAGGACTACGCAGTGTTTATTGATCACTTTCTGGCGACCGATTCACCCTAGTCGCCAGGCCGATGGAAATGCCTGCTGGGGCCAGCATGAACTGCTGAGCGTGATGCGATTCAGCCCATACTACACAGCGGTTACGGCCGCTGTGCTTGATCAGATAAAGTGCTTCGTCGGCGAGTCGCAGCAAAAAAGCCGGACCCGCGGGGCCCGGCTTAAGGTAATTCCTGCGGTTTCTTGATGGCGCTATTAGTGGCCGCTGACGGCACCACCGACGATTCCACTTCGGAAGTCACTGTCACTGCCGCTTCGGCTTTTGAGGTGGTTAGCCACCGTGTCCTCAGGTGATCCCGCCATTTCACGGAACATGCCCATCGAACCAAGCAGTGCAGAGGATTCATAAGGCACGAATACCCGCTCGCCATTCTTCGCCATGTTGGGCAGTACCTTGATATAGCTTTGGCCGAGCAGGTAGCCCACCACCGTACGCTTGTTCTCTTCGCTATCGCCAATGGCGCTAAGCACTAGTTTGATGGATTCCTGCTCACCCTGAGCGCGCAGAATAGCGGACTCTTTATCGCCTTGAGCGTTAAGAATCGAAGATTCACGCTGGCCCTGGGCCATGGCAATTGCCGCTGATTTTTCACCCTCTGCTTCGGTAACGGTGGCACGGCGTTTACGCTCCGCGGCCATCTGCAGACGCATGGCGGTTTCCACCTCTTCCGGCATGGCAATATCCTGCACTTCTACACGGGAGATTTTGACCCCCCACTTGGAAGCAGGCTCTTCCATGGCAGCCTGAATCTCGTTGTTCACCTCTGCGCGAGACTCAAACAGCTTATCCAGCTCCATTTTACCGACCACTGAGCGCAGCGTGGTTTTTGCCAGAACCTCGACGGCCTGGCTCATGTTCTCTACCTCATAGACCGCCCGCTTTGGGTCAATGATCTGATAGTAAAGGGCGCCGTTAATGCGCACGGTGACGTTATCGGTGGTAACGACCGGCTGGCCTGGGAAATCCATCACCGTTTCGCGGCGATCGATACGGGTTTCGTCTGTGGTGATGGCGGTATAATCCTCACCCATTTTGCGATAACGCAGCATGGTGATCGCACGAGGTTGTTCGATAAACGGAATGATGATGTTGATACCGCTTTCTAAAACGCGATGAAATGAACCAAGGCGCTCTACCACCATGACTTCCGATTGGCGAATAATGATCAGACCTTTTGAAATGATCAGTACCGCGATCACCACAATAATAAGGCTTATTAATAAACCTGGGCTAATAGGTAAATCCATTGTTAAGGCTCCTTGCGTTGGGAATCGTCTTCGTGAGGGGCTATGTCATCAGGCTGATGTAACGCGACTAGCGCAGTGGTGCCTTCAAATCGTTTAAATATGACCAGCGTACCGCTGGGTAGCTCGGTTTCACCGCTTTCAACGACGCGGAGACGGTAGAAATCGCCGTTAACTTTAATGCCCGTGGCATCATCAAAATCTCGACGTAGGGTGGTGTAGCGATTACCTTTCTCGACGCCCGTGCCCGTGGTGCCGTAAGCCACGCCACGGGGAGAGAAACGAGGACGAATGACCATAATGCATAGCGGCAGCAGTACCCCGGTAAAAATAGCCATGCTAAGCAGTTGCCATGGGAGCGTTAACCCCAGCGCAGTAACGGCCGCCGTTAGCGCTGCGGCAATACCCAGTGCAAGCAGTACCATCGCGCCAGAAGTCAGCTCTGCCAAACTTAATAGTAGGGCGAGTACCAGCCAGCTGTAAGCCGGATTCCAGTCCATGTGCTCTCCAATGCAATGTATCGGTGATGCTTACAGGGTAACCCACTTGGCACGTCTTGACCTGTGGGCTGCCTGTAGGTTTTAAACTTTAATTACTACTATTGCCCAAAAGAGCATTGCTATGCCGATTTATGCCGACAGCCCATTGTCCACATCCCGACCACTCTTCGCTTTGAAAACGGCTGCAAGCCTATGTGTCGTAGCTGGAGTGCTGATCGCGCCGTCTATCTATGCCCAAGAGCATGGACACCATGGCAGCCACGGCGAGCACAGTGCCACCGCTGATACCCACGGCGACAACACTGCCGTAGCCGCCTACCAAGCTGCCAGTGAGCGTATGCATGAAGACATGGCAATGGCGTTCACAGGAAATCCCGATGTCGACTTCGCGCAAGGCATGATCCCCCACCACGAAGGCGCCATCGCCATGGCGGAAATTGTGCTGGAACACGGCGAAGACGACGAGATCCGTCAACTGGCCGAGGAAATTATTGCCGCTCAGGAGAGTGAAATTGCTTTTTTGAAAGCGTGGTTGAAACGTCAAGGCCTCTAAACGTGATGTCGCCACTGAGTTGTGCCAATCATGTCGAGGAGAGTGCTATCCTGCCTGCCTTCATAAACAGTGAAAATAAAGGAGAAGGGCGTGTCGGGCGTTGTCTACTGGCTGGATATGGCGGGTGTCATCGTGTTCGCGCTGTCGGGCGTGATTTTGGCGTGCCGTTCGCGCATGGACCCGATCGGCATGCTGGTGTTGGCAGCGGTGACCGGTATTGGCGGGGGTACGCTGCGTGATTTAGTGCTCGGCGTTCGGCCAGTGTTCTGGGTGACAGACCCGACCTACCTGTGGGTGATTTTAGCCACCGTGGGTGTGTCGGTAATGGGTTTTCACTATATCCACCGCCTGTCGCGGGGCTTTTTGCCAATCGCTGATGCGTTCGGCCTTGCGCTGTTCACCGTTATTGGCGCCCATAAAGCACTGCTGCTGGGCACGTCTGGCATGGTGGCAGTGTTGATGGGCATGATGACTGGCGTGGCGGGCGGCATGATCCGTGATGTGCTGGCCCAACGAATTCCCATGGTATTGCGCGAAGAGATCTATGCCACCGCTGCGATGGCGGGAGGGATCGTTTACGTGGCACTGCATGCTTTGAGTGTGCCGCTCACTATAGCGATTGCCGCTTCATTAAGCGTGACATTAGGGCTACGTTTGGCGGCGATCCATTGGCATTTGGCGTTGCCGGTATTTGCCTGGGTCACGGTGCCCCCGAAAACCCATGATGAGACGGCAGCGCCGCTCTCCACGCCGCAAAAAGCTAAAGAACGAGTCAGGATGATTCGTCGTGAGCGCAAAAAACGCTAGGCAACGGTTATTTGTGTTACCTGCCATTCGCCTCCCGCCAGCGGTCAAACCAGCGGCGCGGTTGAATAAAGCGCAAGGTTGGTTCGCTGTCTTCAAGTTCAACCCCTAATCCAAGCACGCCAAGGCGCGCATAGAGCGCGCCATTGGCACTGCGGTCTGCCAGAGCGACATCCGAAAGCAGCAGTAGTGGGCCGCCGGTGAGCGTCAAGTCGCTAAGGCTAATCTGCTCGCCGCTGATCTCTAGCTGTGCAGTGCCCTCGATATCGTGAACATTTAACAGTCGCCCTAACCAGTCGCTATCCCTTGCTCGGGCGAGAAATAGCCGGGCGAGCAAGCCCGTATCGCGCATTTCCAAACGTAGTTGGCTGGCTAGTCGAACAGGGTCTTCCCACGCTAACTGCGCATCAAACATGGAAAGTTGCACCCACCAACCCGCATCCGATGAACCGTTTTCACTCTGAAGGTTAACGTTTTCCAGGCGTAGGAAAGAGTCATTAGCAGTAAAGCGGCGTGTATTCAGATCGCCGTCGGTTAGGTGCAAATACAAGTGCATATCGCCACGTAGGCGCTGATCCAGTAGCGCCAGCTCGGCACCAAAGGCGCGCAGCGTTATTTCTCCTTGGGCGTTCAAGCCCTCCAGCAGCCATTCGCTGGCTAGGCTGGCTTGCCCATCAAGCAAGGTGATGCCCGCCCCTTCTGGCAGGTAGCGGTTGTAACGGGTGAAGTCGGGCACCTCGGTAAACGGTAGCGCAATACGCGTGGTGAAGTGCTCGGGTTGGGGCGATTCAAGCACTTCGCTAAACTGCTTGGTTTGCGTGGTGAGGGCAAAGTGGCGCCCCTGCATGTGTGGGCTGTCATCGTCTTGGCGCTTTAAGTCAAAGCGGGGAATGCCAAGCGTGAGCTGGGCCTGCTCGGTGCTATCCAACTGGGCGGTGAGTTCGCCGCGTCCGGTGGTGAGATAGTCTAAAAAAGTGACTTCTAACTGGTCGGCATTGACCCGCAATCGAGTCGGTGCCAGCAGGCGGTTATCGCGAAAGGCGCCCTGAGCAAAGAGCTGGCCTTCGCCAGCAATGGCCAAACCATGGGCGTCAGGCAGAAACGCATTTAAAAAGCCTAGCCGTTGCACACTACCTTCAAGTGCAAACTGACCACTAGGCACGCTATTGCGGCGCTGAAAACGTCCGTCGGTTAACACTAATACGCTCTCTAGGCGCTCTCTAGGTCGGTCGATATCGGCCACTTGCCAGCTCAGCCGGGTGCCGCTGATGTTCAACTCTGAACCATCCATCGCTACTTGCTGGAGTGGCAGGAATAGCTGCATATCACTGGTTAACGTGCCCGCCTGTTCGCCGTGCTGCCAGCGAGTCGCTAGCCCGTTTCCAGCTAAATGCACCTCACCGCTGAGTTGCTCTGACGTCATAGTGAGCTGGCCGTGACTCGTGGCTTGGCCGCTAAGCAACTGCAGAGGTGCAGGGGTGGGTAAAATGGCCGCTAAATAGCTCTGTAACACGCTAACATCGGGCAGGCGAGCCGCTTGCCAGCTGAGCATGGCGGTGGCTTCATCAGGCGCTTTTTGCGGATTAATAGGGCTTGTGGCGATAATGTTGATGTCAGCGTCGTCAAGTAGCAGGCGCTCTTGGTGATGCAGCGTGGCATCGTTAAAGATGAGCGTGGCTTCCATTATCTCTTGCGGCGTTAACCGGGCATTGAGTGAACCGCTGCCTTGGGCGATAAAGCCGAGCGTATCGGCTGCCAGTTCCGGTGCTTGAATGTTCAGTTGAGCATCGTATGGGCGCGACTCGCGAATGCTGGCTGAGGCATCCATTTGGCCATGGCCAGAAAGGCGGATGCCCTGTTCGTCAGCATACGCCGTAAGATAACGGTCAAGCATGTCCAAACGGATGATATCGCCCTGTAATGCCAAGGTAGCCGCTGTGGGAAGGTCGAGCTGATCCAGGCGTTGATTGGGAATTTGGGTCGCCAGGCGAAGCTCAGCGTGCTCTGCATAGGGGTGCGGCTCGTCCAGTTCTACTTCAGCCAGTTCTATTTCAGCTAGCTCAACATCGGCAAGCTGGGTCGAAAAATGCAGTTGATCGCTCTCAACTGCCAAGCGAACCTGGCCTTTACCGGTGGCGGTGTGACGTGGTGGTGGGTTGTCAGCGATTAGCCAGCGGGGTGAGTCGCTTGGAGCACGTAAACGCTGCTCATCTACCGCTAAGCGCAACACTGGCGCGTCCAGCATTAATTCGCTACCGGGCTGTAACTTACCAGCGGTTAGCTCAAGTGTGCCGGTGAGTGCGCCACGCCCCTCCAGGGTTAGCCAGGGCAGGGCGTCTAAATAGGGCATAAAGACATCCCAGGCATCCGCTTGGGCATTCAACTGAAGCTGTGCCGAAAGCGCCGCCAGCAGTTTGGGGTTAAGTTGGCCACTGGTGGCGTTGACGGGGGTTATCGTGTCGAGTGTCGCATCAGCGGTAAGATCAATATCGTGCACTAGGGTTGCTTGATCACTCAGGCGAACTAAACGACCATTAGTAATGGCGAGCGAAACATTAGGGATAGCTAGGGTGTCGCGACTCAATGTGGTCTCTACTACGTGTAGCTGGCCTTCCGCTTCCAGCGCGATATCACCGACGGTCAGGCGGCGAATGCCCTCAGCATCGAGGGCATTAATATGCAGCTCGCCGCGTAGCAGGGCCAGCAAAGAGAGCGAAAGGGTCGCGCGTTCAGCCTCAATGGAGATGGGTAAGGCTTCATCTTCACGTGCGAGATACAGCCCCTCGACTTCCCAGCGGCCAGGGTGTCGGCTGGCTCCTTGCTCCCAGCGGATGTCGATGCCTTCAAATTGGGAAATGCGTTTGGGTAGCCACTGACTATTAAGCAGCCAATAGCTGCCCGCTACCCAGATCAGGATGATAAATAGCAAGCCAATCAACACCCTGAAAAGCAGTCGGGGTAGGCGATTTTTACGAGTGTTCACGTCTGACATAGTGGCTTCCCTAGCAGATAACTCCTGTTGGGGCGTGTTTTATGGCATTATGCGCGGCGTTGGGCAGTGACGGGTTTTCGATTTCAACGCTAGGCAGGCAACAAACGCCATGTTCAAGGATTTTTATACGCAGCGTGGAGAGTATGTGGTGATCTCCGCAGAGCAGGCCAGTCGCTTCGCCAAAGGCGTGGCGGGTGACTACAACCCTATTCATAATCCGGATGCACGCCGCTTTTGTGTGCCCGGTGATCTGCTGTTTGCATTGGTGCTCACAAAGTTTGGGTTGTCGCGGCAAATGGAATTTCGCTTCACCAACATGGTGGGCGCCGATACACCGCTAAAGTTCAGCGAAGCAGACGACGGTACACTTCATGTCTGTGATGAGAGCGGCAAAGGTTACTTACAGGTAGTGCGTAGTGGTGACATTACCCACGATCCCGCTGTGGTGGAAGCGTTTGCACGCTGTTATGTGGCGTTTTCAGGTAAAAATTTTCCGCACTATCTCAAACCTTTAATGGAGCAACATGGGGTTATGTTTAACCCTAAACGCCCGCTGGTGATCTACGATAGCATGGGTTTTTCACTTGAGCGTTTAGATGGTTTTTCGCCGGGATTGACGCTGAACCACTCTTCGCTAGAGGTTCACGGTAAGCGTGCCGATGCCCGCTTGGAGTTCTCGATCGAGTCCGCTGGTGAAGCGGTGGGGGTGGGCTCTAAGAAGCTTGTCGTGAGCGGCCTATGCGATTACGACGCCGATGAAATGGCCGCTATTGTAGAAGAGTTTTATCGTCTCAAGGCTGCATACGAAACCGCCTCGGCTTAAACGCTGCTGCTTGCTTAGCCTCTTGCGAGGCTAAGCGCTGTTTCTTCCCCTATTCGCTAGGCTTTTTCTCTACCGTTAAACCCACGGTGGTAATGCGGCCACCGAGTGTTTCCAGTACCGTCAGCCTCATTCCATCAATGTGTATTGAGACTCCCACCTCAGGCTGGCTGGGGAGAGTATCGCGAATCAGCGAATCCAGCGTTGTTTGTCCATCCTCTGCTTTGATCAACAAGCCATACGAATGGCATAAATCGTCTATTTTGGTGCTACCTTTGAGCTTTAGCTCCTGGTCAGGCAGTTCGTCGCTGACGACCCCAACGGCCTCTGAAAAGACACAGTCAATAAAGGCTCGTGTTTCCGGTCGTAGCACCACAAATAGATGGTCACCCGCCATTAGCTCTGTCGAGCCCCGTGGGGGGATCACATCTTTTCCACGGGTGATCATGGCGACAACGGTGGTATCCGGGAGGGCCATTTGTGAAAGCCGCCGCCCCGCCGCACGCGGGTGATCACTCAAGGTGTACTCCACAATGTCGGCATCTACTTCCTCAAGTGCGGTAATTTCAAGGCTGGCGGCTGGTACTGCCGGTGGCTTTTCGGTCAGCCTCAGTTGACGCGCTACGATAGGCAGCGTGGTTCCCTGAATAGTGGCTGAAATAAGCACCACGAAAAACACGACGTTGAAAATTAATTCTGCCCCTTCCAAGCCAAACATAAGCGGAAAAATAGCTAAAATAATGGGCACTGAACCGCGTAAGCCTACCCAAGCGACTAAGCTGGCTTCACGGGCATTAAAGCCAAACATTTTCATGATAGGGAGGACGGCGATAGGGCGAGCTACCAAAATAAGCACTGCAGCGATCAATAAACCTTCCAGCCACACATCCAGTAATGACACCGGGTTAATCAGCAGACCCAATACCACGAACATCACGATTTGGCTTAACCATGCAAGCCCGTCGTGAAACAAGAAAGTGCTACGTTGGAAGGCGATCCGGTGATTGCCTATGAACACACCGGTCAAAAAAATGGCCAAAAAACCGCTACCACCGGCGTTGGCTGAAATGCCAAACGAAAGGAAACCACAGGCCGCGACCAGCACCGGATAGAGCCCAGAAGCAACAAGGTGTATGCGGTTAATGATTTTAACTGACGCCCAACCGACCCCAATGCCCACCAGGGCGCCTACCCCCATTTGCAGCACAAAAAGCTTCAGTAATCCTAGGCCTGGCGCCATATCATTAACCAGTACCTCCAACAGCCCAACGGTTAAGAAAATGGCCATGGGATCGTTGGAGGCGCTTTCAATTTCTAAGGTCGATTTCAGCTTTTTATTAATATGTATGCCGGCATTACGCAGTAGCGAGAAGACCGCTGCCGCATCTGTAGAACCGACAATCGCACCCAGCAAAAAGCCTTCCAGCAGCGGCAGGCCTAAGATATAAGCGGCTGCTAAGCCAGTGATCAGTGCGGTGATTAATACCCCGAACGTGGCAAGTAATGAGGCAGGTTTCCAGACTTTTTTAATCGACGAAGTAGGGGTTTGAAGCCCGCCATCGAATAGGATCATGGCCAACGCCAACGTACCTAGCGCATGAGCGCCCACGGGATTGTCGAAGGCGATACCACCGATCCCACTCTCTCCGGCAAGCATGCCGATGACTAAAAAAAGGACTAGAACAGGTAGGCCAAGTCGGGCGGATAGCTTGCTCGACACAATGCCGACTAATATCAAAATGGCAGCAAGTAAAATAAGCTGATCAACGGGAAACATAAAGGGCAACCCTTTTAAACGGTACCTATCGCACGCACTGGCAGTAAGCCCTTTAGGGCCGCCAGCAACAATTAAACCACCGAGAATTAACTTGCCACGATCGGCGGCGCTCGATTGGGGGGTAACAAGGTGCGGCAGGAACACAGGTAGCTGGGGGCTACTCGGTTTAAAATAGGGCCGTAAGATAACGTCAGTAGGCGTATGTCATAGACGTTTGGCGGCAACGCATCGCCAGAAGAGAGTTCAAATAATTGTAAAAGCTCTTCATCCGCTTGACGCTTGGATGAATCATTTTGTATGCGCAATTTAGCGGGAAGCGGGGCAACACCGTAATGGGTTGACTGGCGCAGTATGTTTTCATCGGCTTGTTGAAAGACGGCAAAATGCGGTTTATGGAATTGCTCAATAGCGCCAAACAGGAGGATTAAAAAACAGCCTAAAAGCAGGCACTGGGAAGCCCTCTGAGGCGTATACCTTGTATTGTTACTACTTACCTCGTGCTGCATTAAACCTTCCCTAAGCAAGCTAACCGAGCCTCTTTTATACCTTAGGCGGGGGTTGTTTGCATTAGACAGCTAATGGCATGACATCGACTTCAACTTCCAGACGGTGTTCGCCGCCGCCGTTCATAACCCCTTTGAGCGGCGCGACATCTGCATAATCTCGCCCCCAAGCCAGCACGGGGTGCTGTTCACCAGCCACTGAGCCATTGGTGGGGTCAAGCGCCAGCCAGCCCCACTCGGGAATCCAGGTCGCCAGCCACGCATGGGAGGCATCAGCGCCGATCAGCCGCGGCTGCCCGGGCGGTGGCTGGGTTTCCAGATAACCGCTGACGTAGCGTGCGGCGAGTCCTACCGAGCGTAATGCGCCAATCGCCAGGTGGGCGAAGTCCTGACAAACCCCACGCCGGTTGGCGAGCACCTCGCTTAACGGTGTCGCCAGCGTAGTGAAGCTGGGGTCGTATTCAAAAGTGCTATAAATCAACTCATTTAGCGCTAGCGCCGCCTCAATAAGTGGTCTGCCTGGGGTGAAGCAGCTACGGGCAAAGGCGGCTAGCTCGTCGTTACGACGGATAAACGGTGAGTCCAACCGGTAGAGTTGAACGTCAAAGCTGTTGTCCTGGCTCAGCAGCTGGGCAACGTTTTCCCACGCTGGTGAAACAGTTGGCAGGGCGGTGAGCGGTTGAGTATTCAGTGGTGTTACCACGGTGACATCCAGCGTTTGATGTACCTCTTCCATGGCGAAATAGAGCACCCGGTTGCCGAATATATCGCAGCGCTCCTTTTGTACCTGCGGCGCAGGGCTAATATGCAATTTTGAAGCGCCACACTGCTGATGGGGCGTTTTGCGTGGAAGCACCCGCGCTTCACTATGGCACAACGTTACCGGAGCGCTGTAGTGGTAGCGGGTGGTATGCCGCAACGTGTAGTTCATGCGTCTGGCTCCATGCTGACTAGCTGGCGAGGTCGTTCCACATGGCTGAAATGACTTTGACTGATCGCTTCAGAAAGCGCACTCAGGGGCTCAATCAGGGCGTCCAATAGTTGTTCTAACGCCTCTTGCGCCTCGGGGGTATCCGCTAAATGGCTCAAACGATCAATATCGGCAAGATGGAGCGCTGCATTCGCCTGAATCAACAGCCTGCGTTCGGCGTTACGGTAGGGGGATGTAGTGCCGGGCAGGCGATCCATCTGGCTCTCAATGCGCTTGAGCATATAACCCACCGAGCGTGGGTTAGTCTCGTCGAACAGCAGTAGGTCAAGAATCGCCGCTGGGTGTAGTTCGCTGCGGTAGCGGCGTCGATAAGCGGTAAAGTTATCGGTGGTGGCAAGCACGACTTCCCACAGTGCCAAGCCCGGCGAATGCGGCGCATTCAGGGTAAGTTTGAGTAGCGAGAGCAAGCCCAGCACGCGATCCAGGAAGCGGCCAATATCCATGAACCGCCAGCCATAGTGGTGCGGCATGGTTTCGTTGCAGAGTCCGAAAAACGCAGCCAGCTGGGCCGATAGTCCTTCGCAAGCGCGCCGCGCCGCGCTGGCTCCCAAGCTGGGGTTGAAGGTGGCCATGCGTTGGCGCAACTGGTGCACGACCCGCCAGGAGTCGTCGCCTAAATGGTCGCGCACGCTGCGTGCATTGCGCATTAATTGCGAGAATAGTGGCTGCAGCGCTTGGGGCTCCACGTCATCGAACTGCGCCAATAGTGCCGCACGCTTCTGTTCAAAACCGATCAGTGGCGCTTGTAAGCGGTGCTCGTCGTCTTTGCTGAGTGTGGTGATATCCAGGGCTAACAGCAGCTCATCCAACAGCTGGTCGGCGATCGCGTCCTGGTCGTACTCCATTAGCCTTAGCAGTGCTTCACGCAGCAAGCGGGCGCGGGTGTCTAATCGCTCACCGTAGCGGCCTAGCCAAAACAGGCTTTCAGCCACCCGGCTGGGTAGATCCGTCCCATCCCGCGTCGCCACCACCGGGCCGCGGGCTTGGCGCAGCTGGCTGACATGCGGCTGGGGTGAGGCTGCGGTGACCCACACATCTTTGACAATACTGGTGCTCAGTGAGGGCGAGCCAGGCGCACCGACCCAGGCTAAACCGCCGGGCATCACCTGGTATTCGTCCGCCGTGCTGCGGTTGACGGTAGCCGGGGTGTGGGTCACAAAGCAGCGCAGGTTTAACGTCGTGGGCTCAAGTCGCTGCAGGTGGCTGTCAAATATCGGTGCGCTGGCCGGTTGCGTAGAGGCATCAGCGTTGGGTAGCAACAGTGTCTCACCCAGTAAGTGTTCGCACAGTGCTGGCAAGTAGTCAGCTAATACCGGGGCTTCTAAAATGCCCACACCCAGTGCGTTCGATAACGCTACACCGCCTGAACGCATAGCTTGTAACAGCCCCGGCACGCCGAGCTGCGAATCGCCGCGCAGCTCCAGCGGGTCGCAGTAAGCGTCATCGCAATGGCGTAAGATCACATCGACCGGTTGCAAGCCGCCTAGAGTGCGCAGCCAAACCTGCGTATCGCGCACCACCAAATCCTGCCCTTCTACCAACGCGATATTAAGGTAATTAGCCAAATAGGCGTGCTCAAAATAACGCGGGCTCGCTGGCCCCGGCGTTAATAGAATCAGGGTGGGATTATCGCGGTGCTGGTAGGCCATGGCGATGAGCGTTCGGTGATGCAAATCCAGGAAACCCGCCAACCTCTTTAGGGGCGCATTACGGTACATGCCGGGGAGGGCGCGGGCCATTAATATGCGATTTTCAAGCGCAAAGCCCGTACCTGACGGTGCCTGTAGCCGGTCGGACATAACTCGCCATTGTCCTTGGGTGTCCTGAATAACATCCACACCGTGAAAACCGATCGGTGCACGGTCGTTGGGTAGCGAACGATGGCAGGGCAGCAAGAGAAGCGGTGACGCAAGCAGTTCCTGAGCCGGCAACAGGCCTAGGTCAAAGAGTGTTTTGGGCCCGTATATATCGTTATAAAGGGCGGTCAGCAGGCGGCTGCGCTGAGTAAGCCCCGCCTCCAGCGCTTGCCACTGCACTTCATCAATCACCCAGGGTAGTGGGTCGAGCCGCCACGAACGCCCTTGGGTTTCATCATGCATATTAAAAATGACGCCGTTTTCGGCCAGCAGGCGCTGAATCTCTTCATGCTGCTGTAAACGCCCCGTGGGGCCCATGCCCTCTAGCGAGCCCAGTAAGCTTTCCCAGCCAGGGCGTAACTGCCCTTGGCTATCGAGCATGGCGTCATACGTGCCGGGCTGTCCCTTGCCTAGCTGGTTCAAGTAATCTTCAACGAGCCCGTTAGCCACGGGCGCGAGAAGTGCGGGTGAGACAGGGGCCGTCATTATCCTTGTAATCCTGAGAGGTAAGGGGGCGGATTATCCAGCACTGGCTATTAAGAGAAAAGCATTAGCTTAGAAACCCGCTGATTAACTATTACGCTTGGCCATACGGCGTTAAAAATCGCCTCAAAATGCTCATTTACACCCTGTAAACTCCGCTTTTTCGTTAATTTTTGCCTTGTCTGGCCTTCGCTCATTACGTTAATCAGGGGCTCCTTAGTTAAAAACATTAGCTAGGCGTCCAGCGCAGATCGAGCGTTTGTGGCAGTTCCAGGCTGGGGGTTTCCAGCTTGGGAGCTTGATGACCATGACTATGGCCACTGGCACTAAAACGCCCCAGTCGACGGGCTTCGGCTTCAAACGCATTGACCGGGAAAGTGTCGAAATTACGCCCGGTCGGATGCACCACGTAATAGGTACAGCCCGCTACAGAGCGCTGATTCCAGGTATCAATTACATCAAATACCAGCGGTGCATGAATAGGAATCTGCGGATGCAATGCCGAGGGCGGCTGCCAGGCGCGGTAGCGCACCCCGGCGACTGCTTCCCCGTTTCTGCCGGTGGCTGAAAGCGGTACCCGGCGTCCGTTGCATGTCACCACGTAGCGGTCACCGCTCATGCCGCTGACTTTGACTTCCAGGCGCTCCACCGAGGAGTCCACATAGCGAGCCGTGCCGCCTGCCGAGGCCTCTTCGCCCAGCACGTGCCAGGGTTCGATGGCTTGGCGCAGCTCGATGTCTAGCATGGGCGTATGCAAACGGCCATGCAGCGGGAAACGGAACTCCAGGAAGGGGGCAAACCACTCAAGGTCGAAGTCGAAGCCGTGGTGGCGTAAATCGGCCAGCACGTCGTCAAGATCATTCCACAGGTAGTGAGGCAGCATCCAGCGATCTTGCAGTGCGCTTCCCCAGCGCACGGGCTTGGCGCGGTAGGGCGTTTTCCAGCAGCGCGCGACAAGGGCGCGGATTAACAGCATTTGCATCAGTCCCATGCGCGCATGGGGCGGCATCTCAAAACCGCGTAGTTCTAATAAGCCGAGTCGACCGCTGTCGCTATCCGGCGAGTAGAGTTTGTCGATACAGAACTCGGCGCGGTGAGTATTGCCGGTTAGGTCAGTTAACAGGTGGCGCAGTAAGCGATCGACCAACCAAGGTTGTACTACGTCACCTTCGGGCATTTGCTGTAACGCGATTTCCAGCTCATAAAGTGCTTCGTGACGCGCTTCGTCCACCCGCGGCGCTTGGCTGGTTGGGCCAATAAAGAGACCCGAAAACAGATAAGAGAGGCTAGGGTGATGCTGCCAATAAGTCACTAAGCTGGCGAGCAGATCTGGGCGACGTAAGAACGGCGAATCGTCAGGCGTCAGGCCGCCTAGCGTGACGTGGTTGCCACCGCCGGTGCCGGTGTGGCGTCCGTCGAGCATGAATTTTTCGGTGCCCAGGCGAGTTTCTCGTGCCTCAGCGTAGAGCCGTTCGGTTTGCGCGACCAGGGTTTGCCAGCTGGCCGCAGGCATAATATTCACTTCGATCACGCCTGGGTCGGGGGTGATCATAAAGTTTTCCAGACGCGGATCCCGAGGCGGTGAGTAGCCCTCTACCATCACCGGGCAAGCGAGCTCTTTAGCACACTCTTCAACCGTACTGAGCAGGTCCAGGTAGTGCTCTAAGCTGGTGAGCGGTGGCAGGAAAATATGCAGGCGACCATCCCGGGGTTCCACGCATAGACTGGTGTGAATAATGCCACTCTCGCGATCGCTTTCTGCCCGTGGCTGCTGCTGGACATCTTCGCCTTCAGGGTGCGATGGGCTGGGGTGGCTGGATCGCCCCAGGCGTTCGGCATCGCTGATATGCAGCTGCTCAGCGTTGCGCCGGGCGACTTCGCCGTGAATATCGCCCAACTCAGGGCGCGGTGCGAACAGTGATTCAGGCTGGGGCTGCTCATCTGGGTCAGCCCAGGGCAACGCCGAAAGCGGTAAGCGCAGCCCCATGGGGGAGTCGCCGGGCACCAGGAAAAGATGGTCGCGCTTGAGTGGCCAGCGGCCGCTTTCCCAGCGGTGAGCTTGGCTGATCGAGTGGCGCAGTGGCAGAGCGTAACCAACGACTTCGTCTAAGCCTTGTTCCAATAGGCGGGCTAAACGGTGGCGCTCGGCATCGTCTTTGAGGTTGGCTTCGCGTGGGTCAACGTTAACTGGCAGCGACTGCTCTTTCCAAAGGTAGTAGTAGGCATCTTCGTACGCCGGTATCCAGTAACGTTCGGCCACACCCAGCCGCTCGCTGAGTGCCTTGGTAAAGCGTTGCACCATGGTGTTATCCACGTGCACTTTCGGGGCAGCCTCCAGGCAGGCCAGCCACCGGGGGTCGCGCCATAGCGGCACGCCATCTTTACGCCAGTAGCAGGCCAGCGCCCAGCGGGGTAGCGGTTCGCCGGGGTACCACTTGCCCTGCTGCTGCTGAATCGCGCTGCCGGGGGCGTAGGCGGCCTGAAGGCGCGTCAGTAGTGCTTCGGCCCGCTCGCGCTTGTGCTCACCGAGCGCTTCGGTATTCCACTGCGGGCTCTCCATGTCGTCGACCGATACAAAGGTAGGTTCGCCACCCATGGTCAGGCGCACATCTTGCTGAAGAAGCTCGGCATCCACGTCGTCGCCGAGGTTGCAGATACGCTGCCACTGCTCATCGCTATACGGTTTGGTGACCCGTGGGTCTTCGTGAATACGCTCCACTTCCATGGTCACATCGAACGTGACTTCGCACTTATCCGAAAAACCGGTAATGGCGGCTGCGCTACCCGTGGTGGGGGTTGCGGCCAACGGGATATGGCCTTCGCCTGCAAACAGGCCCGAGGTGGGGTCAAGGCCTACCCAGCCTGCACCAGGTAGAAACACTTCGGTCCAGGCGTGTAAATCGGTGAAATCTACTTCTGTACCGCTGGGGCCATCGAGTGCTTTGACATCGGATTTAAGCTGAATCAAATAGCCCGATACAAAGCGTGCCGCGAGGCCTAGATGGCGAAAAATCTGTACCAGCAACCAGGCGCTATCGCGGCACGAGCCACTGGCCAGGGACAGGGTCTCTTCACAGCTTTGTACACCGGGCTCCAAGCGCACCAGGTAACCGATATCGTCTTGTAGGCGCTGGTTAAGTGCGACCAGGAAATCGACGGTGGTGGTCGGTTCGCGGGGCACGCCCTTGAGCCACTCCATCAAGCGCGGCCCGGACTCGGTGATTTCAAGATAGGGGCCCAGTTCCTGGCGCAGCGCTTCCGGGTAATCGAAGGGAATCTGTTGCGCAATGTCGTCCAGGAAGAAATCGAACGGATTAATCACCGTCATCGGGGCGATCAGCTCGACGGCGATGGTTAGCTCTTTACGCGGTTCTGGGAACACCACGCGGGCGTTGAAGTTGCCAAACGGGTCCTGTTGCCAATTTAAAAAGTGGTCTTCGCCGGAGAGCTTGAGCGAGTACGACTCAATATGGGTGCGGCAGTGGGGCGCCGGACGTAGCCGAATAACATGGGGTGATAGACGCACCGGGCGGTCAAAGTGGTATGTCGTACGATGGTACAAGGCAACGCGAATGGTCATGGGCCACCCTCAAGAGAACCGTTATTAACCGGATAGTCGGCTGGGTTAGGGAATAACCGAACGTTTCGCAAGTATCGTTCCACTTTTACTTTTTTGCAGCCGCTATATTAAGTAAGGCGTTTAACTAAAGTGGAAATGGCGTTATGCACCAACTTGAAGCCAACTGGCCGCACCAAAAAAAAGCATAAAAGGGGTTTGTTGGGCGCTGATGCTCTGCCAAGTAATGTTTGAGTAGTGTTTAAGTAAGCGAACGTTGAAATATCGCAAAAGATGGTACGTATTTTGCTCTCAATTGTTTGATTGTTTTGCACGCGGCAGGCCTACACTGAGCATTGAGGAAGTTGCCGCTTCCACCCCAGCGCCAGGAGAGCGCCCATGAGCCAAGTGAATTGGAATAACTATGCGTGTCGTGATTTTTACGATGAGCTGATGGCCGCGCCCGGTCAGCCACGCGAGTCAGCGGGTGAATTGTGCAACATGTTGGCAAGGTTTAGCGCAGAAGAGTTAGCAGAGCGGAAAACGGCGGCGGAGATCGCCATCCGTACTATGGGGATTACCTTCACCGTTTATTCAGAAGGGGCAATGATCGACCGTGCCTGGCCGTTTGATATTGTGCCGCGCATTATTCCCACCAATGAGTGGCGTAAAACCGAGGCGGGGCTCAAGCAGCGCGTGCAGGCGCTAAACTTATTTATTGATGATCTCTACCACGACCAAAAGGTGATCAAGGACAAAGTGTTACCCGCTGAGGTATTGGCGCAGTCGGTTAATTTTCGCCCTCAGTGTGTAGGCATTAATCCCCCTCACGGCGTGTGGGCCCATGTGTGCGGGTCAGACCTGGTGCGCGATGGCGACGGTACGCTTTATGTGCTGGAAGATAACCTGCGCATTCCTTCCGGCGTTTCTTACATGCTTGAAAATCGCAATGTCACTAAGCGAGTGCTGCCGGAGTTATTCGCCTCGGGCAAGATTTTGCCGGTTGATGATTACGTGGCGCAGCTTTACGACATGCTAGCGTCGATGTCGCCGCGCCCTGGCGATGACCCGCAAATTGTGGTGCTGACCCCAGGGATTTATAACTCTGCCTACTTCGAGCACGCCTATCTTGCCCAGCAAATGGGTGTTGAACTGGTGCAGGGAAGTGACCTGTTAGTGGATGACGATGATGTGGTGTATATGCGCACCGTCGAGCTTGCAATTACCCACAAGTCATCAGCTACATAAGCATACCGTTGATAAAGTAAAGCCCGATGTGTTTTTTTGGCTTCTCAGTTCGTTCGATATGATAAGAGGTATCAATATGGGACAACACTGGGTGAACGAGGAAATGACTGGCTGCGACTTGGGGGACGCGCGACTGAATCAAAGGTTGGCTGTCATGCTGGAAGCACTCGGTGATCGGCCAGACAAATCACTACCCACCGCATTCCAGGACTGGGCCAATACCAAGGCCGCCTATCGCTTCTTCGCGAATGAGAATGTCAGCGAGGACAAGATTTTGGAGGGACATTTTGCCGCCTCTGCTTTGCGCATCCAAGCCACCGATGGCCCCATATTGATCCTGCAGGATACAACCGAATTTTCCTTCAAGCGCTCGTCACCTGAGAAGATTGGTTTCATCAATGAATCAACCGGGCGCAAGATGAAAGAAGGACGGCACCTTAAACATACCGTCTGCGGGCTTTTAATGCACGCTAGTCTGGCTATCACAACGGAAGGGCTGCCCTTGGGCCTGACAGCTGCCAAATTCTGGACGCGGAATAAATTCAAAGGCACAGAAGCTCTCAAGCGCAAAGTTAATCCGACCCGCGTACCCATCGAGCAGAAAGAAAGCATGCGTTGGCTCGACAACCTGCAGCGTTCTACTGAGCTTGCAGGTTCACCTGAACGGTGCGTGCATATCGGTGATCGCGAGAGTGACATTTTTGAACTCTTTTGTCTGGCTCAAGATCTTGGCACTTACTTTTTGATCCGCAGTTGCGTTGATCGTCTCGCCGAGGAGGGAGGCACTACGATTTCTCAAGTGATGGCCGAGACTCAGGTCAGTGGAACACACGATATTCACTTTCGTGACAAGCGAGGCAATCAACAGCAGGCGACCCTATCGGTCAAGCATGCAAAGATGACAGTTTGTCCACCGATTGGAAAACAGAAAAAATACCCAAAACAGAAGCTTGGTATTATTTTTGCAGAAGAGAAAAACCCGCCCGAAGGGCGTTCCCTATAATCTGGAAGTTGGCCACTAACCTTCCCGTTGCCACTCACGCCGACGCAGTGCAAAAGCTTATTTGGTATTCACGGCGTTGGAATATCGAGACATTCTTCAAGACGCTGAAAACGGGTTGCCGCATTGAGGATATACGTCTCGCTACCGCAGATCGACTTGCCAACTGCATTGCGCTCTGCTGTGTCGTGTCCTGGCGAATATCATGGTTGACTATACTGCGGCGCCAATCCTCAACGACCTCTCCTGCAGCTGTTTTTACTGATATTGAAAGAGCTCTTCTCGACCGATCAATGCCGTCAAACAGACAAGGCACACGACGCGATACAGCTTTTTATATGACCGCTGTCGCTCGCCTGGGTGGTTATCTGGATCGCTCAAGTGATCCTCTCCCAGGATCCACCGTTCTATGGCGAGGCTTCATCCGCTTAGCAGATCTCGTTGCTGGATTCCAAGCTGCCAATCCAGATGCATCATCGACTTGTGGGTAATTGCAAGACCGTCGAGGGCATGCGCCGCGTGGATGTTATTTACCGCCGTGTTGATGATGAGTTTCTAGACCCGGAAGCGTTTAACCCTGAATCTATGCTGGGCGTGGCGGGCCTGATGCGCGCTTGGCGGGCGGGTAAAGTCGCGCTGGCCAACGCGCCGGGCGCTGGGGTGGCGGATGACAAGGTGGTATACGCTTTCGTCCCTGCGCTGATTCGTTATTACCTCGATCAGGAGCCGCTGTTGCCCAACGTGCCGAGCTACCTGTGCATGTTTGAAGACGACCGCCGCTATGTGCTCGACCACCTGGATGAATTGGTCGTCAAGCCCGCTAATGAGTCGGGCGGCTACGGCATGTTGATTGGCCCGCGCTCAACCAAAGAGACCCGCGATGAGTTTGCGCAGTTGATCAAGGCAAATCCACGCAATTATATGGCCCAGCCCACCCTGGCGCTTTCTACTACGCCTACGCTAGCGAATGGGTTGCCGCAGCCGCGCCATGTGGATTTACGCCCTTTCATACTCTCAGGGCCTGAAATTCATGTCACGACCGGTGGTTTGACGCGGGTGGCTTTGATAGAAGGATCGCTGGTGGTGAACTCTTCACAAGGCGGCGGCAGTAAAGATACCTGGATTGTAGAAACCGACGATAAGGCGGCAGCGGCCGCGGTGAAAGGAGCCTAACGCCATGCTGTCACGCGTTGCTGAGAATCTTTACTGGATGGCGCGTTATATTGAACGAGCGGAAGATACCGCGCGCCTATTGAGCGTTAACAGCCACCTTATGCTGGATTTGCCGGGACGCTTGCCGTTAGGTTGGGCCCCACTTATCGAAATGACCGGCAGCCTGGAAGCCTTCACCGCACGCCATACAGACTTCGATGAGCGCAATGTCGTACATTTTTTATGTGCCGATACCGAGAATGATATTTCGATTATCTCCGCCCTCGCCAGTGCTCGCGAGAACCTCAGAACCACCCGGGATGTGGTGCCTCGGGAGATTTGGGAGGAGGTTAATCAGCTCTATCTGAGCGTCGTCGACCATGCTGAACATGGCGTTAGCCCGCGCCGCCGCGATAGCTTTCTCAAAAGCGTGATTCGTGGTTGCCAAGCGTTAACGGGGCTCATTGAGGGCACCTTGAGTCATGGCCCGGCGCGTACGTTTATTGAATTAGGGCGCCAGTTGGAGCGGGCGGATATGACGACGCGCATTGTGGACGTGCGCTCTGCCAGCTTGCTGCCGCAAAACCCTGAGGAGCTGCTGCCATTTGAAAACCTGCAGTGGATGAGTGTGCTTAAATCACTCACCGCGTATCAAATGTACCGTCAGCAGGTGCGTTTACGCGTGCGGGGACCGGATGTGCTGCGCTTTTTGCTCCAAGACCCCAACCTGCCACGTTCGATTGCCTGCAGCCTAGAAACGCTAGGTCATGAGCTTACTTTGCTTCCCCGTCAAGACCGCCCCGCGGCCACGGTTTCGCTGGTTCGCGCGGACGTAGTCGATGCCGATATCCAAGCGCTTGCCCATTCGCCGAGCAAGCTGCATGCCTTTATCGACGAGCTGCAAATTGGCTTTGCCGCCATTCACGATACGCTGAGTGCGACCTACTTTGTGAATGACGACACTGTGCCCCGAGTGGCACAAACGCAGAGTCAGACGCAAAGCCAAAGCCACGCGGGGGACAACGACAACGATTGACGGGCTAGCGCTCAACAGGGCTGGCGGCTTGGATCAGTTGATGCAGGTACGCCAGCTTATCGCGCACGGCGGGGGCGAGCACCGTCGGCGATAGGTCGAGCAGCCCCATATCCCGGTTGAGTTCGTTCACCGCTAAGCCGACCTGATGAAAAGCCATCAGCATGCTGTCCAGGCTGCCGTCGTATTCGACATGGGTAATGCCCATGTGCAGTGCGGTATCCAGCACAGCCACCATATCCAAGTAATAGGCAAAGGTTTCGGCGAAATCCTCCCAGGGGTGCATGGTGGCGTAGGCAGAGATAAAACGCTCAGGCCAGTCGCTGGGAGCGCCCTGTTGGTAGTAGCGCTCTAACGCTTCGGCATAGCTTGGCCGATGGTGGTTGCCAAACACCGCACGACACGCCTCTTCATCGCGATCCTTTACCAGTACATCCCAATAATAGTGGCCAATTTCATGACGGAAGTGACCGATGAGCGTGCGGTGTGATTCGTTCATATCGACGCGCAAGCGTTCACGCTCAACGTCATCGGCTTCTTTGACGTTAATAGTGATATGGCCCGAGGCATGGCCGGTATACACCTTCTCTTGCTTCGCGGTAGAGCGCCATAACCCCTGGTCGGGGAGGGCGTCGGCCATAAATGAAAAGCTTAGCGGCACGTTAATAGCATCGTCTTTAGTGCCGTGTGGCAGCTTGAGTAGATCGAGGGTATGAAATAGCCGCCGCTTCGCTGCTTCAAGCGCCGCCCAGCGTTCACGATGACCTTCAATATTGAGGTCGGGAATTACCTCGTTATAACGACAGCAATCGCATAGGGCATCCGCTTGGCCGTGTTCCATCACCACCATGCGGTTACAGACGTTCTCAACGGCGTAGTTGTGGCACTTCATCAGCGCTGTATCGCAACCAGGGTGTGCGCAGCGATAGCCACCGTTGTCCAACGGCTCAATCGCGACAATATTGCTACAGACGGGGCACCAGCCGACGTCTGACTGGCAGGTAAGGCAGTGGGTGTTTTCATAGAAAAGTGGATTGCCACAGCGGCAGCTGAAGGTCTGCATCGTTAATTCCCTGTGCTTAAACACGTTATGCGTAGCGTTTGCCGTGAACGGTTTGAAAAGCCACGGCGCCCCTGATTAGCCGAAGCATAGCCAGCACGGAATAACAATGGAAAGGCTAATTGACGCCATACGGCAGATTTTGTTTACTCGTAGGATACTTGGTTGACGTTAACGTCAACTTGCTGCTATACCCTGTGTTCTTGCTTACCGCGATGCGCAGCCAATCACTGCTTTATGACAGCAATCACAGCCATAACAATTACAGCCATAGCCACAACCATCACAGCCACCACAACCAAAACTATAAACAGGAGCAACGTTATGTCCGTTCGCGAAATACCCATGTATATCAATGGTCAGCCCGTACCGTCGCAAAGTCAGGAATGGCGCGATGTGGTTAACCCCGCTACACAAGAGGTCGTTGCGCGGGTGCCGTTTTGCACCGCTGACGAAGTGGAGCGTGCCATCAGTAATGCTAAGGAGGCTTTCAAGGAGTGGCGTAAAGTGCCGCTTGGCAAGCGAATGCGCATCATGCTTAAGCTTCAGGCGTTAATTCATGACAATACCGCAGAGCTGGCGGCGCTGATTACTGAAGAGCACGGCAAAACCCTGCCGGATGCGGAAGGTGAAGTAGGTCGCGGCTTGGAAGTGGTGGAGCACGCTTGCTCGATTACCTCGCTGCAACTGGGAGAGCTGGCTGAAAACGCTGCCAACGAGGTGGATGTTTACACCATGCATCAGCCGCTGGGTGTGGGCGCAGGGATTACCGCGTTCAACTTCCCCATTATGTTGCCGTGCTTTATGTTTCCGCTGGCGATTGCCACCGGCAATACCTTTGTTCTCAAACCCTCAGAGCAAGACCCAAGCTCCACTATGCGCTTAGTCGAACTGGCTCACGAAGCCGGCATCCCGCCCGGCGTGCTCAATGTGGTACACGGTGGTCCGGATGTGGCTAATCAAATTGCTGACCATCAGGATATCAAAGCGCTCTCGTTCATTGGCTCTACCCACGTGGGTTCGCTGCTTTATAACCGCGCGGCGGCAGCGGGCAAGCGGATGCAGGCGATGATGGGGGCCAAGAACCACTGCGTGGTGATGCCGGATGCTAACCGCAGTCAGGCGATTAACAACCTGTTGGGCTCAGCCTTTGGTGCGGCTGGCCAGCGCTGCATGGCCAACTCGGTGGTGGTGCTAGTCGGTGAGGCACGCGAATGGCTAAGCGACATTGTTGAGGCGGCGCGGGCGATGAAAGTGGGGCCGGGCACCCAGTTGGATGCCGATTTAGGGCCACTGGTATCGCCGGCTGCTCGTGATCGTGTGCTGCGTTTAATCGATGCAGGCGAAAAAGAGGGCGCCAAACTGATGGTCGATGGTCGCAATGTTCAAGTGGACGGCTACCCCAACGGTAACTTCGTGGGCCCCACTCTGTTTTCGGATGTGACCGCGGATATGACCATTTACCGCGAAGAGATTTTTGGGCCTGTGCTGTGTGTGGTCAGTGTTGAAACCCTCGATGAAGCGATCGAATTTATCAACGCCAACCCCAACGGCAATGGCACCTCTATCTTTACTAACTCTGGTTGGATTGCTCGCCGTTTTGAAACCGATATCGACGTGGGTCAGATTGGTATCAATGTGCCCATCCCCGTACCGGTTGCCTACTTCAGCTTCACCGGTTCGAGGGCATCAAAGCTGGGGGATTTAGGGCCTAACGGCAAACAGGCGATTGCCTTCTGGACGCAAACCAAAACCGTCACAGCGCGTTGGTTTGAACCAGAGAATGTTTCCAGTGGCATTAATAGTACGATTTCGCTTGGCTAAATGAAGCACTATTCAATGCCTGATGCTGGCCCCGCATTAAGCGGGGTCAATTGATAGCGGGTGCGGCCAAAGCCGAGCCGATGAATCGGCATATCGTGATTTAAAAGTTATCAAACAACGGCAAGCTTTCTTCCAACAGTTGTTCAATGGGGCCAAGTTGGCTTTCATGCAGCACCAGCAGGGAGTGTTCGTTCATGAAGTCCTGGGCTGGCGGCACCAGCAGCGCGAACTCACCTTCTTCAAGGTGAAACTCATGTATTTCGCGCAAACCAAGCGGCGTCATGCATTGCGAGCAGCGGTAGGTGTCATCTTCGCCATAAATCAGGCGGTGGTACATTTTAAACAGCGTATAGAGTGCCAAGCCGCCCTCAAACGCTGGCCAGCGCGCTGGTGTATGACGAATGCCGTTGGCGAGGTCTTGACCTTCTGCTCTGGCCTCTGCAATCGCATCGGCTAGCGGGGCAGCTAGAATGGCGGTTTGGTCAGCAGGTAAAGGTGTGTTGTGCTTGGAGGCGTGTTCAAAATCCTGCACTGCTCGTTTGAAGTCAGAAACGTTACTGAGGGTGTAGTCGACATGCTGAAGATCGTCGGGCTCAAACCCACCATTTTCCCAGCCATGAATGACTCTCAAGGTCATTTGGCCCCGCGTCATGGGGCGGGCCAGTAACATATGCAGCATGATCCGAATATGTAGCTGGCGCTCATCCGTATCATTTTCAAACGCTTGGTAGGGGTCAGAAAACAGTTCGTTTAGACGACCGGAGATGTGTTCTTTTGCTTCGTTATGGCTCATGTCAGTGTCCCTTTGAACGAACTGATTATTAAGCGTTATGCGCGCGGTTCTTTTATGCCAGCTATTGCAGGTCGTTACATCAGTATGGCGAGCAGGGCCGCTAATTAAAAGTCACTTAAGTTAGCGTTTTGTTACGTAAAGGCTAAGTCGTTTTTATGAGATGGTTAAACTTAACAATAAAGAGGTGATTATGTCTGCTCCATTAAGCCGTTTTAATGTACCAGAAACGTTAGATGATCTGCCCGACGATATTCGCCATACTATTTTGGCCGTCCAGGAAAAGGCAGGGTTTGTGCCTAATGTATTTTTAATGTTGGCCCATCGTCCTGCTGAGTTTCGTGCTTTCTTTGCCTACCATGATGCGCTAATGGAGCGTGAATCTGACACGCTCACTAAAGCCGAGAAAGAGATGATTGTGGTCGCTACCAGTGCGCGCAATCGCTGCTTGTATTGCGTGGTGGCGCATGGGGCACTGGTGCGCATCTATAGCAAAGACCCGCTGCTTGCGGATCAGGTCGCCATCAACCATCGCGTGGCACCGATTAGTGAGCGCCACCGAGTCATGCTCGACTTTGCCATGCACTGTGCCATTGAGGTCGGTGAAATGACCGATGAGTGGCGCACGCGCCTGCGGCAAGAAGGCTTTAGCCAAGAGGACTGCTGGGATATAGGCGCCATCGCGGCGTTTTTTGGTCTGTCGAATCGATTGGTCACCCTGGCGGGTACGCCGCCCAATGCGGAGTTCTATTTGATGGGGCGAGTGCCCCGCGCAGAGGCTGCCAACACACCTTAAATCTTACCAAGACGCGAAACTTTACTAAGGCGCGTTTTTGGTTGACGATACCGTCTTCATTCACTGTCGCCAGGGGAGCCCTGCTTGCAAGGGCTGAGAATGCGCGCTGCGCAGACCCTGGAACCTGATCCGGTTCGTACCGGCGGAGGAAGTGCGACATGCTATATCTGACGTCAGCCGTGCTTGGCGCGGCGCTATGCTGCTTTGCTTATTTAGGCCTACGGGCTCGCTGGGTGGATGGCCCCGTTGATGATTATGTGACGGCTCGCAACTCACAAACAGCTTCAACCCTTGGTCTCTCCTTTCTTGCCTCCGGCATGGGGGCGTGGATACTCTTTGCCCCGCCCGAAATTGGCGCCTTTGTTGGCCCCCTCGCATTAGCAGGTTATGCGCTCGGGTCGGCACTGCCGTTTATTGTGTTAGGACTCTACGGGCCAAAAATTCGCCGTGCGTTGCCGGAAGGGCGCAGCATCGCCGAGTTTGCAGAAGCGTGCTATGGCCCAGGCGTGCGGCGCTGGGTAACGTTAGTGTCGGTTGGCTATATGGCCTGTTTTCTGGCAGCGGAGCTCACCGCCATAGGGGCCATCACAGCGCTATTGTCAGATGTGCCGCCCGCGCTGGTGATTATTGGCGTTGCCCTCACCACTCTGGTGTATACGGCGGTTGGCGGTTTGCGCGCCAGCCTTGCCACGGACCGGTGGCAGGCATGGCTGTTGCTAGCGCTTCTGTTGGCGGTGGGTAGCGTTACGTTATGGCGCCTACCCACAATGCCTAGCGAGGCAACGCTGCCTTCAATCCCCGTTACCAGCGCGCTGAGCGTTGCGTTAACGCTGGTCATCGCCGTCACCGCAGCGAACCTTTTTCATCAGGGGTATTGGCAGCGCGTTTGGGCGGCAAGGGATGATCAAAGCCTGGGCCGTGGCGCTTGGCTAGGCGGCGGTATGACCGTCGTTGTTGTGATGCTAATTGGTGGTTTGGGCATGCTGGCGACAATGAGTGGGGTTCCCCTTGGCGAGCCGCCGATGCCGTTTTTCGCCCTGCTAACGGAGGCCCCAGCTTGGCTGACACTCCCCGCTTTAGTGCTGGCAGTCACTTTGGTAGCCTCCAGTGTTGATACGTTACAAAATGGTATCGCCTCCCTGGTGGTGTCGCGCAGCGAACAGCGGGGTGTTTCCATCGCCGCTGCCCGCTGGGTCACGATTGCATTGATGATGCCGGTAGTAGTGATTGCTTTACAGGGGTTGTCGGTACTGCGGCTGTTCTTGATTGCTGACTTACTGTGTGCCGCTATTGTGGTACCTGTGCTGCTAGGTCTGTGGCAACGCATGACCCCTTTCGCGGCTATCGCGGGAGGCGTTGCAGGATTGCTGGGCGCCATTATTCCAGGGTGGTTTAGTCAGGGCAGTCCCATCGCGGGAGTGGTAGCTGCCAGTTTTCCGGGCAGTATTCCTACGCTGGGGCCGTTTGTCGGCGCGATAGTCGCCTCTACGCTGGTTAGTGTGTTGCTCGCGAGTATGAGTAAAAACAATAAGCAGTAAGCAGGAAAGTGCTGGTCGCGATATGCTGGTAGACCTACACCTCCCTGAATGGGTGACATGACAATGAGCTACCCCACAGCATCTAATGAAGAGGCGCGGTTAGCCGCTCTTTATGAGCTTGAACTATTAGATACCCCGGATGAACCGGCGTTTGACCGCGTCACCAGGTTGGTTACCCAGTTACTAAATGTGCCTATCTCAACGATCACGTTGATTGATGCTGAGCGTCAGTGGATTAAGTCGCGCGTGGGCGTGGAAACCCGCGAGACAGGGCGAGATGTGGCTTTTTGCGCTTATACAGTGACGGCCTCAGAGCCGTTAATTGTTGAAGATGCACGCAAGGACCCTCGCTTTGCGCAGAACCCCCATGTGACCGCCCCGAATGGGATTCGCTTTTATGCGGGTATTCCGCTGTGCACCTCCAATGGACTTGCGTTGGGATCCCTCTGCGCGATTGATATTAAACCTCGTACTCTTAGTGAGCAGGAACTGGCGGCTTTGAAAGATTTAGCGGCGATTGTGACTGATGAAATTCGCCTGCGTGAACGGCTGATCAGAGAGAGAAAAAAAGCACAGGAATCTCAGCGAGCGTTGAGCGAGCTTCATTACAGCATGGAGTGCCAAATTGAACGGCGCACCAACGAGCTCAACCTAGTCATTGAATCCGCCTATGACGCCTATATCAGTATTGATTCACAGGGCGTCATTCTCGATTGGAACCGAGCGGCTGAGCTAATGTTTGGTTGGCCACGCAAAGCGGTGCTGGCAAGGCCAGTCACACAATTACTCTTTCCTAATGGCTTGCCAACTGAGAGTGATCAAGCCCCTATCACCTATACAGCGCGGTGCCATGATGGCAGGGAACTGCCCGTCGAGGTTCGCATCAAGACATTAATAATTGATGGCCGCGAGCGACGCAGTCTTTTTATCCATGATATTGCCGAACGACAGCAGCTAGAGCGTTTGCGCGATCAACAGGCCCGTGAAGACGTATTAACTAAACTGCCTAACAGGCGCGCCCTAGATGAACGCCTGCCTGATGCAATGGCCCGTACTCGGCGTACTCAAAAGCCCTTAGCAGTTTTATTCATGGATCTGGACGGTTTTAAAGCGATTAACGACACTCATGGCCATGCCATGGGGGATGAGCTGCTGCGCGTGATGGCTAAACGATTGGTGAAGACCGTCCGTGAAACCGACTATATAGCGCGGTGGGCCGGAGATGAGTTTGTCTTGCTATTAGAAAGCAGTGAGTCCATGGCGATTGAGCCGTTGGCCAAAAAATTAATACAGGTGATTGAAGAGCCGTTTGCTGCTGGCAATGCGGCGCTGAATATCAGTGCAAGCATAGGTGTTGTCATGTACATGCCAACTAGTGCTGAAACGGCCAACGAGCTATTAAAGCGAGCCGATGTTGCCATGTATGATGCCAAGCGCTTGGGAAAAGCCCAAGTTCGCATAGTGCAGCCTTTGGGTAGTGCTTCTTAAGAAAGACCGGAAATATTCAAGGACGATCATGATTCGAACTATTCTGACCACGCCTGAAGGCGAGACCCATGAGGGCGGTGAAAGCCTAATGGCTGTGTGGCGGGCTACGCCGGGAAGCCATATCTGGATTGATATGCAGGGAGAAACCCAGCAGAGCGAACGGTCGATTTTAGAGGCATTCGAGTTTCACCCGATGGCGATTCAAGATGCCCATAAAGAGCGCCATCCACCTAAAATAGAAGAGTTTGATAACCATACGCTGATTATTTATCGCGGCATCTCCTCCTTCGATGCCGAGCTGAACTATTTACCTCAACAGGTCTGTTTTTTTGTGGGCGAACGGTTTTTGGTTACGCTCCATCCTGGTGAAGCGTTAAGCATTGAGCGGCTGTTTAACGAGCACGGCAGAGCACTTTTGGCGCATTCGCCGGAGCAGGTCGCGCTGCGCGTTATGTATATCTCCGCTGGGTTTTATATCGATAGCCTACTTGAGTTTGAAACTGAATTAAGCGATCTAGAGGATGAACTGTTAGAAAACGGCAACGATGTTTTGATGCGCAAGATCATTACTTATCGTTCTCGGTTGGTCAAAATGCGCCGCATTTTTAGTTACCACAAAGGTATTACTCAAGAACTGACGGCTTATGACTACGAGCATCTGCCCCGCGAAGAGAGCGAAACCCTGCACGCTATTAACGATGTGGCGGACCGCTTTGAACGTCTTTATACCTTGACCCAGATGTACTATGACATTTGTGGTGACTTAGTCGATGGCTATATCTCTATTTCTTCTCATCAGCTAAATATCACCATGCGTGTTCTCACCGTTATTACCGCAATTTTTGTACCCCTGACATTTATTGCTGGGATTTACGGCATGAACTTCGAAAATATGCCCGAGCTGCGCTATGAGTATGGCTACTTTTTTGTCTTAGGAGCGATGCTGGGCATCGGCGGGATATTGATTTGGTTATTTAAACGCAAACACTGGTTTTAAGCTTGTCAGTGAGCGACTCGCCAGGAAACGAAAAGTTGACGCATGCATAGGTGGTTGAGGGGTGAGTGTGGCATCCTCTGCAGCGACCAAGACTATAAGGCATCAAGCCGTCGACTAGCATTTTCACTGGGAGCATTTTTCATGACCATAATGATCATCGGGCTGCTGATTTTTTTAGGCAGCCACTCTGTGCGTATTTTCGCTGAAAATTGGCGTCAGCAGCAAATTGCCAAATTCGGCGAAACCACGTGGAAAATAGCCTACTCGGCAGTGTCCGTGATCGGCTTGGCGGTTGCCATTTATGGGTTTGGCCAGATGCGCCTTGACCCTATTTATGTGTGGCAACCACCCATGGGAATGCGCCATGCGGTCGCGCTGCTCATGCTGCCTGCCTTTATTATGCTAGTGGCGGCGTATGTTCCCCATAATGCTATTAAGGCCAAGCTTGGCCACCCGATGATGCTGTCAGTAAAAATATGGGCGTTTGCCCACCTGCTAGCCAACGGCCGCTTAGGCGATATTATCTTTTTTGCAGCCTTTCTTATCTGGGCAATCCTGGCGTTTAAAGCTGCCAAAAAGCGTGATCGTTTGACGTCAGCTGCGCCAGTTAGCACCACGAAAATGGCTACTATTTCTACCGTACTCATCGGGCTGGTGGCGTATGTCGTCTTTGCTTTTTACTTGCACACCGTGTTGATTGGTGTCCCTGTCTTTAGCTAATGCTTATGTTTAATTAATATCTGTATTGGCTAATATTAATAAGTGTGCTTTGTTCTTCTGGCGGCCTCGCAACCACGCGTTGCCGCCATTGCCGCTTATATGGCTTTTGAGACTCGGCAAGAGTTTGTTATTGTCATTTGAGCGCCAATATACCCATATTAAGGAGTCAGCTCATGGCCGAAACTGAACACACGGTGCCGCCGACGATGGCCGCCATGCTATTGACTGGACATGGCGGTATCGACAAATTGGAGTACCATCCGGATGTCGCTACACCTAAGCCCAAGGCGGGCGAAGTGCTGGTGCAGGTGACGGCGACAGCAAAGAACAATACTGACCGAAAAGCGCGTGAAGGCCTTTATCCCACCAAAGATAAAGGTGATGTGACTTCCTTTGCCATGGGTGGCACCCCGACGCTTACCTTCCCGCGTATTCAAGGGGCCGATGTGGCAGGTCGTATCGTGGCGGTCGGAGAGGGGGTCGATGCTGAGCGCATTGGCCAGCGAGGGCTGCTCGATTTTAATATCTACGCCGACGAGCGCCGTGATATTAACCTCACTCCTGATTACTACGGCCATGGCGCCGATGGCGGCTTTGCTGAGTATATCGCTGTCCCTGCTGAACAGTTCTATCATGTGCCCAATCCTGAGCTGCACGATGCAGAGCTTGCCTCAATGGGCATGTGTTCGTATCAAACCGCTTACCACATGATGACCGCCGCCAAGGTGAGTGCTGGTGAGCGCGTGTTGGTCAGTGGCGCCAGCGGTGGCGTGGGGACCGCACTGATTCAGCTCTGCCGCGTTGTGGGCGCTATTCCCTATGCGGTAAGCCAGCTAGACAAAGCTGACGCACTCAAAGCACTAGGCGCAGAAGCGGTGATTGACCGTGGCGACTTGCCGACATTTGTGGATCGCGTGCTGGAAACGACCAGCGGTAAACCGATCGATGCGGTGATGGATCTGGTCGGCGGTGAAATGACCAATCTATTTATCGATACCATGATTGTCGATATGCAGGGGCGTAAGAGCTACCCGCGCCTTTCCATTGCGGGTGCCAGCGGTGGCAATCTGAGCGAAATGATGTGGACGCGCGTTTATCTGTACCAAGTGCAGATTTTTGGCGTTTCCCACGGCACCCGTGAAGAGGCCGAACAGCTTGTGGCATGGATACGCAGCGGTGAATTAAAGCCTGTGCTTCATGCGGCATTTAAGCTTTCCGACCTGCATGCGGCCGAGCGCTATTTTGTTAATCGGGACAGCAACTATCTGGGTAAAATTGTGCTTGTTCCCGATGCCCAGTGGGCCTCTCATGGTGCTCCGTTCGCCCTCGAAAATTCCTCTTCTGACGCTCAGGAGCGCCACTAGTGCCTAACCTCCATACTATCCAGTTAATGGATACTCACGCCGGTGGCGATGTTAGCCGTATTGTCACCGGTGGCATCGATATTTTGCCTGGCGCCACTGTACGCGAGCAGATGGAGTACCTGCGCGATGACGCCGACGGTTTACGTCGCTTGCTGCTTGAAGAGCCCTACGGCATTCCAGAAATGTCAGTCGATTTGTTAGTGCCTACCAGCCACCCGGAAGCGGTCGCGGGCTATATCATTATGGAAGTAATGGGCTATCCCATTTACTCTGGCTCTAACACCTTGTGTACTGCGACAGCTGTGCTGGAGAGCGGTATTGTGCCCAAGCAGGAAGGGATACAGCGCTTTAAGCTGGAAGCGCCGGCAGGTTTGGTGCAGATCGAAGCCAAAGTGCATAACGGCGTGGTGGAGTCAGTTACCTGTGGCGGCTTGCCCAGCTATATCGACACCTATCGCGATACGATTGATGTGCCGGGCATCGGTGATGTCACATACTCCATCGCCTACAGCGGCGGTTTTTATGCGTTAGTGGATGCCACTGAATTGGGCTTTAAACTGACGCGTGATGAAGAGCGTGCGCTATCCGAGTGTGCCTATAAAATCGTCGAAGCGATTAAAGCGCAGCGAGGCTTTTCCCACTACACGCTGGGTGACGTAGGGCCACTGCCGTTTTTGCACTTTATGGGACCTGAAGAGAAGGTAACGGAAGGTTATATACGTTCACGCTCAACCACCTATGTTCATCCTGGCGTTATTTGCCGTAGTACAAC
Organism: Halomonas sp. HAL1; assembly: GCF_030544485.1. Lineage (NCBI taxonomy): Bacteria > Pseudomonadati > Pseudomonadota > Gammaproteobacteria > Oceanospirillales > Halomonadaceae > Halomonas > Halomonas sp. HAL1. The sequence continues at coordinate 2,941,833 of NZ_CP130610.1, read as the reverse complement.
GGGTACTGGTACCTCGGCACGCCTGGCATTGATGAACTATGAAGGGCGTTTGAGTATAGGCGACAAACTAGAGACGGTTTCACTGCGTGAAACGGGGTTTATCGGCACCTTCATTGGCACGCATCAGGAAGGCGCTTACCAAGTAGTGGAAAATACCATTACCGGCCGCAGTTACGTGTTGTCGCGCTCGGATATTGTGATCAACTGTGACGACCCGATGGTGGCGTGCGGTGAGTTGCATCATATCTTGAGTGACCGTCATCAGCCTGCGGCATTGTCTTTAGAGTCGTAGTCTGTGAAAACTTAGTCTTTGGAAACCTGGTCTTTGGAAACCTGGTCTTTAGAAACATGGCCATCAGAGACATAGCCTTTGCTTTCCAAGCGTTCCCATACCGGGGCTTTTTCGGCCTCGGTCATGGCACCCCAGACAGCAATTTCATCTAGCGTACGGCCGCAGCCATTGCACAATGAAGTGGATGGCTCGATCTGGCAGATCTGCACGCACGGCGAGAGTGGGCGAACGGTAGAAGATGTGCTCATTAAGATAGGCTCTGAAGAACTGGCTGGCGCATTATGACGCCGACACTTTACCGCGCAATGACTTGATTTTCCCTTTTCGGGTTTTGTGATCAACACGACGGCGCTGCGAGCCTTTGGTGGGCTTGGTGGGGCGGCGTGCTTTTTGCTGCTTGGTGGCACTCTGAATCAGCTCTTTTAAACGTGCCAGCGCATCTTCTTTATTGAGTTCAAGCTTTCGATGGCTCTGGGCTTTAATAATTACCACGCCCTCTTTGCTAATGCGCTGATCCGATAACGCCATTAAGCGCTCTTTATACAGAGGCGGCAGCGTAGAGCTCAGAATATCAAAGCGTAGATGTACTGCTGAAGCGACTTTATTGACGTTCTGGCCGCCAGCACCTTGGGCGCGAATTTGGCTGATATCAATCTCCCAATCAGCCAGGGTAACGTTATTAGAAATGGTGAGCATTAATGGCCCCTGTGTTACTTGTGAACCCATAAGGCTAGCACAATTGGCACAGAGACGGGGATGGCTAGCCTACTTAGCGCGCACTGTTAGTCCGCTAAATTGTTAATCGGTTGACCATCCATGTAAGCCAGCAGGTTGCTAAAGGCATCGCCAAAATAGAGCTCATAGCTATCTTTTTCTACATAGCCAAGGTGAGGCGTGGCGACTAGATTAGGCAATGCCAGCAACGAGTTTTCAATGACCGGTTCCGCATCGAAGACATCCACCGCTGCCTGACCAGGGCGCCCAGCTATAAGCGCCTGCTCAAGCGCACCGGGCACCACTAACTGTGAACGACTGGTATTTACCAGCAGAGATGTAGGTTTCATCTGGGCGAGTGATTCAGCAGTGACGATACCGCGGGTTTCGTCGTTCAAGCGAAGGTGCAGGCTCAGCACATCTGAGCGCTGAAACAACGCAGCTTGGCTTTCGGCCACTTCTAACCCGGCTTCAACGGCGCGTTGGCGGGTGCCTTCCCGACCCCACACCAACACGTTCATTTCAAACGCCTGACCATAGCGTGCCACTAGGCTGCCGATTTTTCCGTAGCCAAAAATGCCTAGTGTGCGTCCTTTAAGGCCGGTACCTAACGTGCGCTGCCAGCGGCCCGCTTTCAGATTCTCAACTTCTGCCGGTATATGACGCATTGCCGCCAGGACTAAACCCCAGGTTAATTCTGCCGCTGAATAAGGCGATCCAGTGCCCGCCATGACAGTGACGCCATGGCGGCGACAGGCCGCCATATCCACATGCGCTGCACCACCACCCGTTTGGCTAATGACTTTCAGGTTGGGCAGGCGCGCCAGTAGGGCAGCCGTGATAGGCGTGCGTTCACGAATCAGCACTAACGCCTCGGCGTCCTGAAAACGCGCACTTAGCGCGTCCAGGTTGGTAAGGGTGTCGTGATAGACCGTTACATCGTGGCCTTCTAGCTGCTTGAAGGCATCTAAACTGCGCACGCAGTCCTGGTAGTCATCGGGGATAACAATCTTCATGGAGAGGATTCCTTAAACTGGTCGCATCGATAATAGTAAAACAGGGCCTAGTGGGCCTTGTTGTTATAAAGTGATACTAACCTGAACACTAACCGCCAAGGAGTCAAAAATGAGTAACTATCTGTTAGATGATTCCCCCCTAAGCCCCGGTGTTATTTACCGTTTGTTATCCGGCGTTGTTTGCCCAAGGCCCATTGCCTGGGTGTCTACCCAGGATAAGCAGGGAAATACTAATTTAGCGCCGTTTTCCTTCTTCAATGTCGCTAGTGTCAACCCGCCGGTGCTGGCGTTTTCACCACTGCTCAATGGCAGCGGTGAGCTTAAAGATACGGTGCGTAATTTAAATGACGTTGCAGAATGCGTTGTGCATGTGGGGAGTGAAGCGTTAATTGAAGCGCTCAATACCACTAGTGCCAGCCTGCCGCCAGGAGAGGATGAGTTTACCCTGGCCGGGCTTGAAAAGGCTGCTATGCCGGGTGTGAGCGTTCCGCGGATTGCTAATGCGCCTGTAGCGTTTGGCTGCAAACTGTTCGATATGATTCGGTTCGGTGACCAACCCTTGGCAGGTACGTTGGTACTGGCGCAAGTGGTTTCCATTCATATTGATGACGCGTTATGGGACGGCCGCCATGTGGATATGGACCTTCTCAAACCAGTAGGTCGCCTAGCGGGCAGCGACTACATCCGCATTAGCGATCGTTTTGCGATAGAACGTCCTGATTAACAGTTGCTTAATTTATATAACTTAATTTTATTCTTCATTTCAAATATTGCCTTTAAAACCAACTTTTTGGCACTGAGTGCCTCCGTTGAAGCCGCCCGGTTGGGCGATGTGGTGGCTCAGGAAGTGCTTAAGTAGCGCGATGCAGCGCTGAAGAGGCGGCCCAAATTCGTCATTTAGTAGATGATAGTGTCGCTAAGGTTAGCGAGGGCGAGCAACTCGTCAACGCATCCAGTAAGCACCTTCAGGAGATCATTGATAGCCTGGGTGAGGTGACGCGCTATGTTACCGAGATCGCTGGGGCGACCCACGAACAGTCGGCAGGCATTGACCAGATCAACCAAGCGATTTCGCAATTGGATCAGGTGACGCACCAAAATGCCCGCTTGGTACAAGAAGCCACGACAGCCAGTCATACACTGGATGATCGTGCCGGTGATATGCATTCACTGGCAGGGCGCTTTCGGGTAAGCGATACGGCAGGACAGCGTCATCTGTCACTCCCGCAGAAGGAAGAAATTACAACGTAGTAAGCAATTACTACCTGCTGGTGGAAAGCGCTTGCTAGTCTCATTTCACACGCCTCGCGTGTGCTCACACACTCGATCAATAACCATAAGATAAATAGGTAAAAGGAGTACTGAGATGAGCAGCAAGCGCATTTTAATGATCACCGGCGATTTCACTGAAGACTATGAAACCATGGTGCCGTTTCAGGCACTTATGGCCGTCGGCCACCAGGTAGATGCTGTCTGCCCTGGTAAAGCCTCGGGCGATACTGTGGCAACCGCGATTCATGACTTTGAAGGTGATCAAACCTATTCTGAAAAGCCTGGGCACCGCTTCGCACTCAATGCTGATTTCGCCAGCACGAACCCTGCCGATTACGATGCCCTGGTTGTACCGGGTGGCCGCGCACCGGAATACCTTCGTCTCAACAAGGAAGTCCTGACGATGGTTCAGCACTTTTTCGAGACCAACAAGCCCGTGGCGGCCATCTGCCATGGTGCGCAGCTCTTGGCTGCTGCAAAAGTGCTTGAGGGCCGGCAGTGCTCCGCTTACCCGGCCTGCCAGCCGGAGGTAGAACTTGCTGGTGGTCACTTCGCCAATTTGGAAGTGACGGATGCGGTGACCGATGGCAATCTGGTCACCGCTCCCGCGTGGCCTGCCCACCCGGCATGGCTGGCGCAATTTATGGCATTGTTAAATAAGTAAAGCTAGCCGCACTATCATAATTACCTTTGCGCCCAGCCCCGGCTGGGCGCGCTATGTTTTTCCCCGCTATGCTTGTAGTTTGCAACATACGTTTGAACAGATTACGCCGAGAGGCAACACCTATGTGTAAACTCTTTATTCAAGCCAATCCCGAGCTGTGGCGCAGTGCGACGCACTCGCTGCGTATCGATGGCATGGTCACCAGTGTGCGGATGGAAAACTATTTCTGGCACATTCTTGAAGAGATCGCCCAGCGAGATGGAATGAATACTGCCCAGATGATTACCCGGCTGTATCATGAATCGATCGATGCCGGGCACGATTTGGGTAACTTCACCTCGTTTTTACGCGTTTGCGCCCTGCGTTACCAAGCGCTTCAATTGAGCGGCGATATTCCAGTCCAGCACCAAGTACCCATAGCCACGCTGGACGCGGAGCAAATTTTAGCGCGTGAAGCTGGCAACAGGCAGGACTCCTTACATTAAAAACGGCGGCTGAGAAGGGGACTGGGAAGGAAGTAGAGCCGTTATTCGAGCCGTGCTTCCAGCGCACTTAAAAATTCTTCAATACGCGCTGCATTGGTGCCCACATCGCTTGCGCCCAGGCGTGAAGCCGAGCGCATATCGACCTGCACACCCTGGTCCAGCTCGGTTAATCGAATAACCACGTCATCCTCAAAGCCAAACCAGCGCGTGGTTGCGGTGGCCTCTATGTGATTGTCGGTAATTCGGGCGATGCGCCAGCCAGACTCTTCCGCCGCTGCTTGGGCAGCTGCCAGTACGGTTTGCGGAGATTCATCTACAATTATCGGCTTGATGTGAGGGTAGGCTGCTCGCTGTTGCAGGGCGGTTGTCTCACCAGGGTAATCGACCGCGTTAGGTGCAGCACGCCGTGCGTTGGCTAAGGCTTCAAAAGCAGGTGGGTTCTGGGTATCGGTGGTGATGTCGTGAATGGCCGGTACCTCTTGGGCACGTTGCCAGTGCTGCCAAGGCACAAAAAGCAGCGCCGCCGCAGCGATAATGACCATTGAGGCCATCAAGGCTGATGTGAAGCGACGAGCGAGCATGCTCAGCAGCAGCGTAATGATGCTGACTGCCACCGCACCACCTGCGGCATAGACGCCGTTACGTAGTAAGTTAAACGCCTCGCCCAGGCTGATAAGTTCGCCCCGATAAGCCGGGCCTGCGCCCGCCATCATCAGTACCGCCGCTACAAGCAGCAGAATGGCTAAACCTGCCAGTATGCCTGGCCAGCGGCCACCGCGCGGGTGTGACGCTTTCAGTTGCGTTGCCATGTTCCCTCCTTGTCACATCGTATTCAGCTATTCTTAGCACAAATACAACGCCAATTGGCAATCTGAATGTTTGATACCTGACGATAGGATGTACATGACCGATCACATAACCACTTTGCGTCAGTTGCTTCTCAGCGCACCGCAAGAAACCCTGCCAATGACCTACCAGCAGGTGGCCACCGAGCTGGGGCTGACGCCGCCGCGCACCATTGCCCAGGTTACCCAAGCGCTTGAACAGTTAATGCGTGAAGACGCCGCGCAACAAACACCTTTTATCGCCGCCTTAGTCGTCAGCCGCCGGGGCGATGGGTTACCCGCTACGGGCTTTTTTGAGTTAGCTGTCGCTTTAGGCCGTTTTCCCAAAGATTCGACCCTCCACGAGTCGGCTTACCGGGCTGAGTTTCAGAGCGCCCTTAACGAGCGCGACGATTGCCAGCGTTAAGTTTCGCCGCGCTGGCTAGGCTTTTTACGCAGCGGGTCAAGTAACGGGCCAAGCCCGTTGTGGTCGATTTCGTGCATCAAATGCAGCAGTTGGCCAATCTCGCCAGAGGGAAACCCTTCCCGGGCAAACCAGTTTAAATAGGGGCCGGGGAGGTCGGCGATCAGGCGGCCCTCATACTTGCCAAAGGGCATGGTACGGGTGACCAGCTTTTCCAGATCCTCTGGTTTCATGGTTTAAAATACCCTCATTCTCATTTAAGTAAGATTGCATATTTCCGGCATGCCGAAATTTTGTTAGACTTTGGTCGATAAATAATACCCCTCAATGCCGGGCGCCTACCGTTCCGGCGCGTCCTTTCTGTATCGTCAGGGACATGACATGCAAAAACGTTTTAGACTTTTACTTTGTTCACCGCTGCTGGCACTGGCTGCGATGCCCCTTGCTGCAGACGAGCCTGTTGATGTGGTACTGATTGGCGGCGGCATCATGAGCGCTACGCTGGGTACCTATTTGCAAGAGCTTGAGCCTGAGTGGAATATCCACCTTTATGAGCGCTTGGATCAAGTTGCAGAAGAGAGTTCCAACGCCTGGAACAATGCCGGTAGTGGGCACTCGGCCTTCATGGAGCTAAATTATACCCCGGAAGTTGACGGTCAAGTTCAAATTGAGCGTGCCACTAAGGTAACCGAACAGTTCGAAGTCTCCCGTCAGTTTTGGTCTCATCAGGTAGATGCTGGCCTTCTGAGTGAACCTGATTCATTTATCCAAAGTGTGCCTCACATTGCGGTGGTTTGGGGAGGCGACGACGTCAACTTCTTGCGTAAGCGCTACCAGACGATGACGCAAAACCCCCTATATGCGGGCATGGAGTACTCTGAAGACCGCGCCGAACTGGCCGAGTGGATGCCGCTGGTGATGGCAGGGCGTGAAGGTAGCGATACGCCCGTAGCAGCAACGCGCATGCAGATGGGTACCGAAGTTAACTATGGCGCGCAAACTCGCCAAATGGTCGAGTCACTGGCCCAAAGTGAGCACTTTACGCTGGGTCTTAGCAGTGAAGTGCGCGGTCTAGAGCGCAATGATGACGATACCTGGAAAGTGACCGTGGCAGATCTCGTCAACGGTGGGGAAACCAGCGTCGATTCCCGCTACGTCTTTATCGGTGCGGGTGGTGCTGCGTTATTGCTGCTACAGGAATCTGGCATTCCTGAAGCCGAAGCTTACGCAGGTTTTCCGGTAAGTGGAGAATTCCTTTACACCACCGATCCAGACGTGGTGGCCCAGCATGACGTGAAGGCCTATGGTAAAGCGGGTGAAGGTTCTCCGCCCATGTCCGTGCCGCACTTGGATCGGCGCAACCTGGACGGGGAGCCTGCGCTGTTTTTTGGCCCCTTTGCGGCAGTCTCCACCAAGTTTCTGAAAGAAGGTTCTTGGACCGACTTGTTCAGCTCGCTGACGCTGCAGAACACTTGGCCAGTGGCTGAAGTGGGAATGGATAACTTTAATCTGGTGCGTTATCTGATTGGTCAGGTACTGATGTCCGACGATGATCGCTTTGAAGCATTGCAGGCGTACTACCCTGAAGCAAACCAGGACGACTGGGCGCTGTGGACAGCAGGTCAACGGGTACAAATCATTAAAAAAGATGAAGAGCGTGGTGGCGTACTGCAGTTCGGTACCGAAGTCGTGACATCGCAAGATAGCACCATGTCCGCACTGTTAGGTGCATCGCCGGGTGCTTCCACGGCCCCGTCCATCATGCTCAACTTACTTGACCGTGTTTTCCCCGAGCAGATTGCAAGCGCCAAATGGCAGCGAACCCTTAACGAGATTGTGCCCTCTTATGGGCAGCACTTAGCGGACAATCCTGAGCTGCTCAGTGAAATGCGTGCTTATACTGCGCAAACGCTCCAGCTTGATGAGCTCTTAAACCTTCAGGCAGTTAGTGATAGTAACGATCAGCAGCCAGCCAGCGAAGATGATGGGCAAGATAAAACCACTGACGATATTGAGGGTGAAGCAAGCGAAGAGCCTGAAACCGAAAGTGAAGAAGAGATCATTACAGAAGTGTAACGTCCTCTTCTTCAGCACTTAATCTCAAGAGCTAGAACGCTGCCTCTCTCATTGGAGGTGGCGTTTTTATATGCGTTAATCGCTGGTCGTTATTGCATTTTAGTGCACAGGTCCCTGGGCGATTTCGCCAATCAATTGGGAAAGCGCTCGGGCGGGTTCGCTCAAATGACCACTGGTAGGATGAATCAGCCCTATATCACGATGAAAGGTACGCTCGCCTAAATCAATCGAACGCACGCCGGCTGGCCAACGTGAGTGGGCGATGGCCTCGGGCACCAGGGCCACGCCTACCCCCTTGGCGACCAGCTTAATGATCGCTTCCAGTTCGTCGACTTCGCACACCTCGCGCACATTGCAGTGGTTATCACGTAGAAAGCGCTCCACCTGCCTGCCCCCAAAGGAGGCACGGTCGTAGCGGATAAACGGCTGGTTGGAGAGCAGTTCTCGCCACTGATCGCCGTTGATATGCGGTGGCACGATTAACCGAAAAGGCTCGTGAGCTAGGGGTGTCCAGCGCAAATCACTGTGTAGCGAAAAGGGCGGGCGAATAATCACTGCCATATCCAGTTCGCCAGCGTCGACCTGATTTACCAGTTCCATGGAAAGCCCCGGTACTACGCGGGTACAGCAATCGTGATAAGCGTGATGAAAGCGCGCGAGCGCATCAGGCAGTAGCGAGCGCTGGATGGAGGCGATGGCGCCGATATTGATCCGTTGTGTGGCTGGCTGGCCTGACATGGACACGCCCAGCGTGCTATACAGCGTCAGCAGGGCGTGGGCTTGCTTCAACGTCTCTTGCCCTCGCTGGGTCAATATGGCGGCACGCCCTTTGCGTTCAAACAGGGCAATGCCTAGCTCTCCCTCAAGGCGTTTCATCTGCGCACTGACCGCTGCTTGAGTCAGGCCAATTTTGTTACCCGCTGCAGCAAAGGTGCCTTCCTGGGCAACCGCGATCAGCGTCTTTAGCTCACGGATCATTGATAAATCCTTTTTGTGAATCAGCCAAATAGTTATTGATTTTATTTTCCCATGCGTCGCCCTAGGATGAATACAGCGTGGCAGCACAAAGTGTCACTCAATCCCCATAAACCGACTTAAGCTGGAGATGACGATGAGCCTTTCACCCTTTCATTTGGCGATTCCTGTTTACGATGTTGCGCTGGCACGGGCATTCTATAATGACGTTTTTGGCCTGGAAGAGGGGCGTTCCAGTGAGCAGTGGGTTGACTTTAATTTCTTCGGCCATCAGTTGGTCATTCACGAGCAACCCAAAACGCCGGGGCAAGAGAGCGCTCACACCAACCCGGTGGATGGGCACAATGTACCGGTGCCGCACTTCGGGGTGATTCTAGAATGGGACGAATGGGAAGCGTTGGCCGAGCGCCTGAAAGCGCGGGATACACAATTTGTGATTGAGCCTTACGTACGTTTCAAAGGCGAAGTGGGTGAACAGGCCACGATGTTCCTGCTCGACCCTTGCGGAAACGCCCTGGAGTTCAAGGCGTTCAAAGATATGAGCCAGATCTTTGCAAAATAGACTTTGCCAAGTAATCAGTAGTGACTGTAAAACGCTATGGCGCCCCAATGTCAGGCCTGTAACGCCTGTTCCTGTCGACGATGTTGAAGCGGAGGCTCGCCAAAATAGCGCTTATAGTCGCGGCTAAACTGAGGCACGCTGCGGTAGCCAACCGCCGCAGCGGCCTGATTGACGTTGTGGTTGTCCTGCAAAAGTAACTGCTGGGCTTTGATTAAGCGCAGCCGCTTTAAGTACTGAGCTGGTGACGCGCGGGTAATCTGCTTGAAGTGCTGGTGAAATGTCGACGGACTCATATTGGCCTGGGCTGCCAGCTGTTCAATGCTAAAGTCTTCAGCAAAATTGGCATGAAGCCTCGAAAGCACCTGCACGATGCGCGAATAGTTGCCATGCCCCAATACCAACGCCCTTAGCGCTTGGCCTTGCTCCCCCTTTAATGCCTCGAATACCACGTCACGAATACGCGCCGTGCCCATCGTTTTGCATTCAACAGGCGCATGCAGTGTGCGCGCCAAACGCTGTACGGCGTCTTGCATACCATCGTTCATGGCGACTGATGCCATTGGCAGTGGCGTTTGGTTCTGTTGTACCGCCTCGCCCATGGCGGTCACCATCTCGCTCAACAGTGCCGGGTCCAGGCGTACCGATATACCTAGCAACGGGGCTTCCGGTGAACCGTAAGTTTCGCACTCAAACGGCATGGGCAGCGTTTGAACTAAATAGTGGCCGGGGTCGTAGTGGATTTCACGATCGCCCAGATACCCCATCTTTTGCCCCTGGGCAATAATGGTAAGGCTTGGCTCATAGAGAAGCGGCGTACGCACTTGGTGGCGGCTTAAACAGAGTAACGATACGCCGGGCAGAGTCGTTTGACTGATACCGTCGCTTTTGACGAGTGGTGCGATAACCGTAGCCAGCGCATTGCCAGCCTGAGCGGTGGAGGCCATGGGGTTCTCTCTGGTTTCTGGTAGCTTTTGCATAATCATAGCGATTTTAAGCTATTTTTTGTTATTTTATTACGTGTTATCGGAGTAATTGGCAAAAATGACGTAGCTTCGTTCATCGCTATCCTCATGGATTAGGCCAATACTATCGACATATCTCGCACGCGGGGAAATGTCTGCTGTTTTGAAAGTTGGTTTTGAAAAAAAACAGTTTTTAAGTCTGGTTGTGAAGTCAAGATGGAGCCCCACCGATGAACCAAGCCAAATCCTTTGCAGCATTTGCTGCGAACAAACCGTTAGCACCGTTCAACTTTGACCGTCGCCAACCGCGCCCGGACGATGTGGCGATTGAAATTCTCTACTGTGGCGTGTGCCACAGCGACCTGCACTTTGCCCGCAATGACTGGGGAATGAGCCAGTACCCTGTCGTCCCCGGCCATGAAATTGTCGGACGCGTGACCTCGGTCGGCGATAAAGTTTCACGTTTTAAAGCCGGTGATTTAGTCGGCGTTGGCTGCATGGTGGATTCATGCCGTACCTGTGCCGCCTGTAAAGATGGCGTAGAGCAGTACTGCCTGGAAGGCTTCACCATGACCTATGGTAGCGAAGACCGCCAAGACGGCACTATGACCCAGGGTGGCTACTCCGACTCCATCGTAGTGAGTGAGCACTTTGTACTGCAGATGCCTGATGGCATCGATCTAGCCTCAGCAGCGCCGATTCTTTGTGCCGGCGTGACGACCTATTCACCGCTCAAGCATCATGGCGTCGGTAAAGGCCATAAAGTTGGTGTGATTGGTATGGGTGGCTTAGGCCATATGGGCGTTAAACTGGCTAAGGCGTTGGGTGCGGAAGTCACCGTATTCACCCGCTCAGATGCCAAGGTTGAAGAAGCTAAGCGCAACGGTGCTGACCACGTGGTGGTTTCCAGCGACCAGGCGCAGATGGATGCCGTGGCTGAAACCTTCGACTTTATGCTAGACACCGTACCCGTACAGCATGACCTTAACCCTTACCTGAAGTCGCTGAAGTACGACGGTACGCACATTATTGTCGGTTTGCTTGAACCTATTGAGCCAGCCATTGAAGCCTTTAACTTGGTCTTCAAACGTCGTGTAGTTGCCGGTTCGCTGATTGGCGGCATTGCAGAGACCGAAGAGCTGCTCAAGCTGTGTGCTGACCAAGGCATTACCTGTGATATCGAGATGTTGGATATCAACAACATCAACGAAGGCTTTGAGCGCATGGAAAAAGGCGATGTACGCTATCGCTTTGTGATTGATATGGCGACGTTGAAAAACAGCGCTGCCTAATCTATTGGCATTCACTTGCCTATAGCGCTAGCTTGAACCAACGAAATGGCCCGCGTCCTACAAAGGACGCGGGCCATTTTGCTACGGGCGAGTACTATGTATCAGTTTTTTCTGTATCAGCTTTTTGCGTCACGTTGGCCGCCTCGCGCAGCAACGCCGGATAAAAGCAACAAGCCTGCTAGCAGCCAAGCGGGCCAACTGCCTGTGCGGGTAAACGGTGTCAAACCTTCCATGGCGTAGAATTCACCGGTTATCAGAGTCGTTTCGAACTGCGGTGCGCGCTCAACGATATGGCCTTTGGGGTCGATAATCGCCGTAATACCGTTGCTGGTGGCGCGGACCACATAGCGACCATTCTCTAGCGCTCGCAGTCGGGCCATCTGCAAATGCTGATGAGGGCCAATTGAGGCGCCAAACCAAGTGTCGTTGGAGACCGTCATGATAACACCGCTGTCTTGCGCGCGGCGGGCAACTAACTGCGGGTAGATAATTTCATAGCAGATCGCATTGCCTATATTTATCCCCGCGGCCTGCATGGGTGTTTGCTCGTGCTCGCCTTTGGTAAAGGTCGACATTGGAAGGTCAAAGAAATCGATCGCCCCGCGGAGTACGCTTTCCAGCGGCAAGTACTCACCAAAAGGCACTAAGTGCTCTTTCTGGTAGCTGCCCTCTACATTGCCTACGCCAATGACGCTATTGAAATAGCGCTCTTGGTCGTCGCGCTGAACGATGCCGGTGAGCAGGGCGACATCGGGCGGTAGGTTAGATTGCACTCGTTCCAGCACTGGGCGGGCCTGGGTTTCCATCATCGGCAGAGCGGTTTCAGGCCAGATAATCAGGTCAACGTCGTCGGCAACTTCGCGAGTTAGTTCGCTGTAGGTGTTAGCGGCCTCCCGTTGCCCTTCAGGGGTCCACTTCAACAGCTGCGGCAGATTACCTTGTAACAGGGCGACACGAGTGGGCTCATCTACTGGCGTGGTCCACTGCTGAGGCAATGCCAACGGGACTAGCCAAATCGCTGCCAGTGGTGCGAGTGCCCACCACCGGCGGCGCAGCAGTAGTTCAGCACCAAGCGCACCGCTAAGTGCTACTAATAGAGAAAGCAGATAGACGCCACCAACGGGTGCCCAGGCGGCTAGTGGCGAATCGACATAGCCAGAGCCCAGCAGCAGCCAGGGAAAGCCGGTAAACAGGTAGGTACGTAGCACCTCGCCCAACACCCAGGCGCCTGCAAAGCTGATGAACGCTAACCGGGCGGAGGTGAAGCGGCGGTAGAGCCAGAAGGTGCCGGCAAAAAACAGCGCCAAAATCGTCACGAACAGCGCGGTTAGGAAAACGGCCAGTGGTACACCGGTATAGCCATAGTCGTGAATAGAGACATACACCCACGAAGTGCCGCTGGCGAAGAGCGCCACGCCATATAGCCACCCCTTTAGGGCCGCCTGAGCGGGGGTTAACGTGTGCAGGCCCGTGTAAAGTAAACCAATGGCCACCGGGCCAAGCCACCACAGTTCAAACGGTGAGGCCGTAAGGGTGGTGAATCCACCAGCAATCAGGGCGGCAAGCAGCTGTAACAAAAACGCGGGGGGGAAACCCATAGCGATAACCTATCTACGGTAAAGTGCGAGAAAGCGGATAGAGAGCAGAGTGACGATCAGCGACTAGGCTGGCTTGTTTTCCTGGTCATCATCTTCTTCGTCTTCACGACGAGTGTCACGGTAGGCTTCGAGGAGACGAATACGACGGGTGTCAGCATTGAGGATCACAAATCGCCAGCCACCAAGAATGGTATGTTCTCCGCGCCGAGGCAGATGGCCGAACTGTTGCATTACCAGGCCGCCAACCGTATCGAACTCATCGTCGGAGAACTCAGTGTCAAAGCGTTCGTTGAAGTCTTCGATGGGGGTTAGCGCGCGAATGGCAAAACGGCCATTTTCGATCTCGCGGATATCATCCTCTTCGTCGGTATCGTGTTCATCTTCGATGTCGCCGACAATCTGCTCAAGGATATCCTCAATGGTGATAATGCCCGCAGTGCCGCCGTATTCGTCAACGACGATGGCCATGTGATTATGGGTATCACGAAACTCTTTGAGCAGGCTGTTAAGGCGTTTTGACTCAGGAATAAACATCGCTGGGCGCAAGATGTCATCAAGTTTGAAAGCGTCACGCTGGGCCTGCGTTTGGGAAAGTAGCGGTAACAGATCCTTTACCAGCAGAATACCTTTCACATCATCCAGGTTTTCACCAATCACCGGGTAGCGGGAGTGACCGGTTTCCTGAATGAGGGGTAGGTAGCCGTCGCTGGTTTGATCCAGCGCGATGGCTGAGACCTGGGAGCGCGGTATCAGCACTTCGCGTACTTGCTGGTCGCTGATCTCAAGCGCGCCTTCGATGATCATGATGGCGTCTTGGTCCAGCTTTAGTTTCCCTGCGGTATGGCGTAAAAACGTCATCAGCTCATCGCGTGAGCTGGGTTCGTCATTGTCTCCGGAAAGGGCGCCAAAGATTTTCTCGAGCCAGGATTTTTGATTGGGGTTGCTCGATCGGTCTTCGCTCATGCGTCAATTCTCTCGTTTGCGGGCAGACAGTTGCTATCTTATTTACGGCGTTGTCAGGTAGCTGTTTTATCACTGATGCGGGGGATAGTACCAGATTCGTTGTTACCTGAATTAACGCACCCACTATCAAATAATAAAAACCCAAAGCGTTTAGCCATTAATGCCATCGGAGGTATTGTCAGCATAAGGGTCGGGAATGTTCAGCTCAGCCAATAGTTCGCGCTCGAACTGCTCCATTTCTTCTGCTTCCTGATCATCAATATGATCGTAGCCCATTAAATGCAAGATGCCATGCACGACCATATGAGCATAGTGATGCTCAAGCGGTTTGCGCTGCTCGCGAGCTTCCTGAGCCACCACAGCGTGACAAATCACGAGATCACCCAGTAGCGGTAATTCAACCCCGGGCGGGCTCTCAAAGGGAAACGACAGCACGTTAGTGGTTTTGTCTTTGCCCCGGTAGTCGCGGTTAAGCGTCTGACTTTCTCTCTCATCCACGAAGCGGATAGTCACTTCCCGACGCTGGTCATCGGGGTGGTGCGCAAAAACACAGCCCACCCAGTGGGTGAGCTGTGTCAGAGAGGGGAGCAGGGGTTCGTTGATCGCTGCCTGACGATCAATTATTAGCTCATCACTCGTAGGCTCGTTCATCGCGAGCTATCCCAGGAGCCTTCTCGCGTTTGCATGCGGGCATCACGTTCTTGCTGGCGCACTTCACGGCGGGCACGCTCTTCCACTTCTTGCTGAGACTCGAACATGTCGTAGGCTTCGATAATGCGCTGAACCAACGGGTGGCGAACCACATCCTTGGCGGCAAAGTGAGTAACGCCAATGCCTGGGGTGTCTTTCAATACGTCGAGCACCTGAATCAGCCCTGAACGCTGCCCTTTGGGCAAATCGACCTGGGTCACATCGCCGGTAATGACGGCGGTGGAACCAAAACCAATCCGGGTCAGAAACATTTTCATCTGTTCTGGCGTAGTGTTCTGACTCTCATCCAGAATGATGTAGGAGTTGTTGAGCGTACGACCGCGCATATAGGCCAGCGGGGCAATCTCAATTACCTGACGCTCAATCAGTTTGGCCACCTGTTCAAAACCGATCATCTCGTACAGAGCGTCATAAAGAGGACGCAAGTAGGGGTCGATTTTCTGGGCCAGGTCACCAGGTAGAAAGCCAAGTTTCTCACCCGCTTCGACGGCAGGGCGCACAAGCAGAATGCGGCGTACTTCCTGTTGATTGAGCGCTTCAACCGCCGCAGCGACCGCTAGATAAGTTTTGCCTGTGCCCGCAGGGCCAACACCAAAATTGATATCGTGTTCGCGGATGCTGGACACATAGCGCTGCTGATTAAGGCCACGCGGTTTGATCATGGTGCGCGGCGTGCGCATGATCACTTCGTCGCTGCTACCGCTACCATCTTCTTCATCTTCTATCGCTTCAAGCCCCGATTCCTGTAGGAAGAGGTGGACGGTATCGGCTTCAAGTTCGCTGGATGCCGTTTCGCGGTAGAGATGTTCCAGTACGTTTGCCGCTGCTTTAATGCGATTGGCGGGGCCCGCCAGTTGGAACACATTGCCTCGGTTGCGCAGCGTCACGTCCAGGCGGCTTTCAATCAGCTTCAAATGCTCGTCCTGCTGGCCGCAAAGGCTAGCAAGGCGCTGCGGATCATTGGGTTCAAGGCTTAAGGTGATGATGCGATTGGCCTGAGGTGTTGGCTGGCTCAAGAGTGGGGAACCCCTCGTTAGTGTGTGTATCGTTCAGCTTACTGCCCCGCCTGAAGCGGGGCAATGATCTATGCTAAGTGAACGTTTAATAGCGCTCGGGTGAGGCCAGTTCGCCGCGCAGCGAATTGGGGAAGGCCTCGGTGATCTCCACATCGACAAAGTAGCCGATTAGCTCGGTAGGGTTGGCGGCACGGAAGTTCACCACGCGGTTGTTCTCGGTACGCCCTGAGAGTTGGCCAGGGTCACGGGGCGAAAAGCCGTTAACCAGTACACGCTGCGTACTACCCACCATGCGGCGGCTAATTTGCGCAGTTTGCTGAATTATCCGCTCCTGCAGAATTGCCAGGCGCTGCTTTTTCACGCTTTCTGGTGTTTCATCTGGCAGGCCGGAAGCAGGTGTGCCGGGGCGTGCGGAGTAAACGAAGCTAAACGAGTGGTCGAAGCCAATCTGGTGAATCAGGTTCATCGTCGCTTCAAAATCTTCTTCCGTTTCGCCGGGGAAACCGATGATAAAGTCTGAAGAGAAGCTGATATCCGGACGGTTGGCGCGGATACGCTCCATCTTTTCGATGTATTCCGCCGCCGTATGCCCGCGCTTCATGGCGGTAAGAATACGGTCTGAACCCGACTGTACCGGCAGGTGTAGGTGGCTCACCAGCTCTGGGATATCGGCGAAGGCGTCTACGAGGCTGTCGGTAAACTCAACCGGGTGCGAGGTGGTGAAGCGGACGCGATCGATCCCGTCTACTGCCGCCACACAGGCAATCAGCTCGGCCAGGTCGATCTCGTCGCCAAGCTGATTCTCACCGCGATAGGCATTCACGTTCTGGCCCAGCAAATTGATCTCACGCACGCCCTGATCGGAAAGGTGGATGACTTCATCCATAACCGCTTCGAAGGGTCGTGAAACTTCTTCGCCACGGGTGTAAGGCACCACGCAGAAGGTGCAGTACTTGGAGCAGCCTTCCATGATCGACACGAATGCGGTGGCGCCATCGGAGGAGGGCTTGGGCAGATGGTCGAACTTTTCGATCTCAGGAAAGGTGACATCCACGGCGGCAATTTGGTTATTGCTGCGGGCATCCAGCATTGAGGGGACGCGGTGCAGGGTTTGCGGCCCAAATACCATGTCCACGTGCGGTGCGCGCTTGCGAATGGCTTCGCCTTCTTGGCTGGCCACGCAGCCACCCACGCCAATCACTAGATCGGGGTTGGCATCTTTAAGTTTTTTCCAGCGGCCCAGCTGATGAAAAACTTTCTCCTGCGCTTTCTCGCGAATCGAGCAGGTGTTTAACAGAATGACATCGGCTTCACGCTCATTATCAGTGAGTTCGAGCTGGTGAGATTCGCCGAGTAGATCCGCCATGCGGGAGGAGTCGTACTCGTTCATTTGGCAGCCGTGCGTTTTGATGAAGAGCTTCTTCGCCATCGGTACCTGTCATCTATGAGTCGTCAAGGGACGAGGATGAATGGAGTGTCGGATAGTGGGCCATGCCACTTTTGGATATCCCCATTATACGGGCACAAGAAACCTGGGGCTAGCATTCGGCCATAATCGATACTTGACCACCACATTTCAATGGGTATACTACGCACCGTGTTTGAGCAGTTCCTCGATAGCTCAGTTGGTAGAGCAAATGACTGTTAATCATTGGGTCGCAGGTTCGAGTCCTGCTCGAGGAGCCAATCTTCGCTACCGCTTTAAGGCGAAGGGCTTTGCTTAAAACACGACAACTTATGATGTTCCTCGATAGCTCAGTTGGTAGAGCAAATGACTGTTAATCATTGGGTCGCAGGTTCGAGTCCTGCTCGAGGAGCCAAGTTGTAATACCGTTAGTATCTCTTTAACTGCCTTTTTACGGCGTACCGTTCTGGGTAGTGCATGATTCCTCGATAGCTCAGTTGGTAGAGCAAATGACTGTTAATCATTGGGTCGCAGGTTCGAGTCCTGCTCGAGGAGCCAATTAATTTCCCCCTTCTTATTTGCTTTTCATTAGCGCCCAGTTTTCTCTGCGTTGACTGAAAGTGTTCATTTCTAGTGTTTCCTTTTCTCCTTTGCTATATCCATTGCCAGCTAATGCCTAGGCAGTTTTGTCGTGTCTGGCGTTGTGAGCCGGTTCGCCATTAGAAGTATCGGTGCTTACCGTCAACCGATTTAGTGACGTAAACTACATTGATAATCCATTGGTTTAGGAAATTTATGGTGGGCAACGTTACTGCGCCTCAGGCGCTGCAAGTATTTAAGTGTTTAAGCGATGAAACGCGTTTGATGCTGGTGCTGCTAATTGCTCAAGAGCAGGAGCTGTGCGTGTGTGAAATGACCCATGCGCTGCAGGAGTCACAGCCCAAAGTATCACGGCACTTGGCTCAGTTACGTCAATGTGGGTTGCTTAGCGATCAGCGTGAGGGGCAGTGGGTCTATTACCGCCTTGCCTCTCAATTACCTGCCTGGGCCCACGATATTGTTCAGGCGGGCACCCAAGGCAGCGCTGTGCAATTAGCGGCACTCACGCAGCGCTTAACGCGAATGGGTGATCGGCCTGCCCGCCGAGCGGCGCTGTGTTAACGCGATGCAGAGGCAGGCGATTAAAAAATAGATTAAAAAAATAGCGCAATAAAAACGCCGACCCTTATAAAGGAGTCGGCGTTTTTTCTCAGTGTGCTTTAACCGTGCGTGTTAACGCTTGGCCGCTAACCGCTGAGAATCCTGCAAATGGACGTAATCGAGAAGTATCTCTGCTGATTCCAGCACGTAGGCGCGATCGACGGCCAGTGCTTCATCCTCTTCGCTTTCGCTCTCTTGTGAGGCAGCAGCATCATCACTCTCTTCGCCGCCTATTCCTGCCGTGGCGTCTATCCTAGCGTCCATCCACTCATCCAGCTCTTCCAGGCCCAGCGCGCGGCGGCGTTGGTTTTCCAGTGAGAGCTGTTCGGCTTCCTGGGCTTCCATTTCACGCTCGCGCTGTTCGCGGTTTAAGCTCACGCTGGTGTGCTGTTCGCGTAGCTGACGAGCAAGTGTGGACTGGCGTTCAAGATAGCGGAAATTGGCATTATCCTGCGCACGGGCATCATGTTGGGCAATGAGTTGCTCCAGCATGTTTTCAGGTTCGCCATAGCGGCGATATTGAACGTTCTGAACGGTATCCCATGCTAGTGCGTTATCCAGGCTGCTTTCACCAATACGCTCGGGGTCGATCAAGCTGGGGAAGTCGATATCCGGCTCTACGCCGCGGTTCTGGGTGCTATCGCCAGAAATACGGTAGAACTTGGCGCGAGTTAGCTTGATCTGGCCATGGCTCAGGTCATTAAGTGTTTGCACGGTGCCTTTGCCGAACGTAGGCGTACCGAGCACTAGGCCGCGGCCGTAATCCTGAATAGCGCCAGCGAAAATTTCCGATGCAGAGGCAGAGAGGCGGTTCACTAAGACGCCTAACGGGCCGTCATAGAGCGTGCCTGCTTCGCTGTCGCCGTAGAGCTGGATGCGGCCCTGGGCGTCGCGTACCTGTACGGTGGGGCCGCGATCGATAAACAAGCCGATCAATGAATTGGCTTCCTGCAGGGCGCCACCGCCATTGTTGCGCAGATCAAGCACGATACCTTCTACGCCCTCTTCTTTAAGGTGTTCGACTTCTTTGGCAACATCGCGTGTGGTACTGCGATACTCCTCTTCACCGGCTTGCCAAGCGTCAAAATCAACGTAGAACGTGGGCACGTTAATGACCCCAAGGCGGTGCGGCTCGCCGTTGCGTTCGACTTCAATGATTTCACTGCTGGCAGCTTGATCTTCAAGGCTGACGGTATCGCGGGTAATTTCAACGATTTGCGAGCGAGTCATATCGACTGCTTGGGCAGGTACCACATCTAAACGAACGATGGAGCCTTTAGGACCACGAATTAAGTCAACAACGTTATCCAGACGCATACCGACGACATTAACCATCTCGCCTTCTTCCTGGCCAACAGCGATGATGCGGTCTGCTGGTTCCAAAACGCCTGCGCGCTCTGCTGGGCCACCGGGTACTAAGCTTGCAACTTTAACGTACTCGCCGTCCGATTGAAGCAGGGCGCCGATCCCTTCAAGCGAGAGGCTCATCTGAATATCAAACGACTCACCCTGGCGGGGGGAGAGGTAGCCGGTGTGCGGGTCGATGCTACCAGTGACCGCTGCCATGAGTACGCCAAACACGTCTTCAGGCTCGGTTTGCTCCAGGCGGGTCAGTTGGCCTTCATAGCGCTGACGCAGATTGGTTTCAATCTGTTCGCTGTCCTGGTCGGTTAAGGCAAGGGTTAAAGCGTCATTTTTGAGCCGTTTGCGCCATAGCTCGTCGAGTTCGCTTTGCCGGGAGGCCCATGGGGACTCCTCACGATCAATTTCTAAGCGTTCATTGCTCTCAAAGTTAAAATCAAGGCCTTCGTCGAGCTGAGTAAGTAGCGACTCAACACGAGTGCGTTGACGTTCACTAAACGTGTTATACAGATTGAAAGCGTCGTCTAGATCGCCACTAAAAATGGCGTCTGCCATGCTGGTTTCTAGATGGCGGTAGGCTTCGATATCACTGCGCAGTAGGTAAGCGCGCTGACCGTCAAGAATGTCCAAATAGCGTTGGAATGTGTCTTGCGACCATGCTTCGTCAAAATTTACGTCAGCATAGTGTCCGTAGCGGAGCGAGTCCGCAATTTCCACTGCCGCCTGGCGTTGTTCGTCGGTCGGCTCGAGTTGCGCCAAGGCGGCTGGGCTGGAAACAACCAGCATGACAGCCAGGGCGACCGAACGCGAAAGCGTTGCAAACAAGCTCATCAGTCAAGCTCTCCCGGATTTGTGTACACTCATTCTTCCCTAGACACGCAATGTGACCCATGAGTTGCGTAGGTCGAGGGAGTATTGTAGCAGGTCGCCTGCGCTATGAGACTCAATCATTACTGTTAAGAGGATTTCCATGTCCGAGACTTTCAACGCTGATCGTTTAACACGTCTCTGTGACTTTCTGCGTCAATCACCGACACCCTGGCATGCTGCAGGCAATATGGCCTCGCGATTGGAGCAAGCCGGTTTTCAGCGGCTGGAAGAAAAGGCGAATTGGCAGCTGACGCCGGGCAAGCGCTACTACGTTACCCGTAACGACTCAGCCATTATTGCGTTTCAATTACCTGAGTCTAGATTAACCGAATTGCGCATGATTGGTGCGCATACCGATAGCCCCGGCCTACATTTAAAGCCCAATGCTACTCAGCGTTCTGCGGGTTGGCTGCAGTTAGGCGTACAGGTATACGGCGGTGTGCTGATGGCGCCTTGGTTTGACCGTGATCTAGGGTTAGCAGGGCGCGTTCATGTGCGCCACGCTGATGGGCGCTTAGAAAGCGTGCTGCTCAATGTCGATCGTGCTATTGCCACCATCCCAAGTTTAGCGATCCACCTTGATCGAGATGTGAACAGCGGCCGCCCGATAAATCCGCAGACACAAATGGCGCCGGTGTTGATGCAAAGTGAGGCAGCCACGTTAGCCGAGTTAGTGGCGCAGTGGCTAGAGCAGCAGCACGGCCTGAGTGCCGTAGAAGTGGTTGATTTTGAGCTGGGTTTTTACGATGTGCAGCCACCATCACTCGTTGGCGTCAAGCAAGAGCTGGTGGCGAGCGCCCGACTGGATAACCTGCTTTCCTGCTTCATAGGGTTAGAAGCGCTGCTAGAGAGCGATGGTAGTCAAGGGGCTGTGCTAGTGGCCAATGACCATGAGGAAGTGGGTAGTGCCAGCGCCT
This sequence comes from Halomonas sp. HAL1, assembly GCF_030544485.1. Lineage (NCBI taxonomy): Bacteria > Pseudomonadati > Pseudomonadota > Gammaproteobacteria > Oceanospirillales > Halomonadaceae > Halomonas > Halomonas sp. HAL1. The sequence goes on along the minus strand of NZ_CP130610.1, from coordinate 2,920,233 downwards.
GTGGAGCTCAAGGCCCTTTCCTGGCAGATGTGCTAAAACGCATTAATGGTCAGCTGGGAGGCAAGGGAAGTGAAAAGGGCAGTGATGAGTCACTGATTCAGCTGATTCAGTCGTCGCTGATGATCTCGTGCGATAACGCCCATGCGCTGCATCCCAATTTTCGCGACAAGCACGATGAGCGCCACGGCCCGGCGATTAACGGCGGCCCGGTGATCAAAGTGAATGCGAGCCAGCGCTACGCCACTAATAGCGTTACCGGCGCGCTGTTTCGTGATGTGTGTCGTGAAGCGGATGTCCCGGTGCAGTCGTTCGTGACCCGGGCTGATATGGGTTGCGGCAGCACGATTGGACCGATTACCGCGACCGAGTTAGGCGTACCCACTATTGATGTTGGTATCCCGCAATGGGCGATGCACTCCATTCGAGAAACTGCAGGTACTAAAGATGTGGAGTACCTTACTCGCGCGCTGACGCAATTTTTAAACCGCACCACGTTGAGTTGATCGTGTTGCGCCTATAGCCACAGCCGAGTTAAAGCAAAAAAAGCCCGCTGACAGAATCAGCGGGCTTTTCAATAAGCTTTGGTGGCTACGCCCTGATTTGAACAGGGGACCCCATCATTATGAGTGATGTGCTCTAACCAGCTGAGCTACGTAGCCTTTCAACGGGGGCGAATGATACTGATAACACTGATTTTAGTCAATGTTTTATTGCTAAGAATGTTGGCGTGGCCGTTTATACGTTAAAACGGAAGTGCACTACGTCGCCATCTTTAACAATGTACTCTTTGCCTTCCAGACGCCACTTACCGGCATCTTTAGCGCCTTGCTCGCCACCCAGCGAAACAAAATCGTCATAAGCGACGACTTCGGCACGAATAAAGCCTTTCTGGAAGTCGGTGTGAATGACGCCTGCTGCTTCTGGGGCTGTTGCGCCTTCTTTCACTGTCCAGGCGCGAACTTCTTTAACACCAGCTGTGAAGTAGGTTTGCAGGCCTAGCAGGGAGTAACCCGCACGAATCACGCGATCAAGGCCCGGCTCGTCCATGCCCATCTCGCTCAGGAACATGGAGCGCTCTTCATCGTCCAGCTCGGCGATTTCAGCTTCCAGCTGATTGCACACGGGCACTACCAACGCGCCTTCTTCGGCGGCAATCTCGTTAACAATATCCAGGTAAGGATTGTTCTCGAAACCGTCTTCGTTGACGTTGGCGATGTACATGGTCGGCTTCAGGGTTAAAAAGCCGAAGCTTTTCACCTGACGCTGCTCTTCTTCGCTCAAGCCAAAACTGCGCAGCGGCAAGCCTTCCGCAACGTGGGGCTGAATACGATCAAGAATCGCCTTGGTGGCAATAGCGTCTTTATCTCCCCCTTTCACCGAACGAACCAAGCGTTGGCTAGCTTTTTCGACAGTATCCAGGTCGGCCAGCGCCAATTCTATATTGATCGTTTCGATATCGGCACGAGGATCGACTTGATTCGCCACGTGGATAACATTGTCGTTATCGAAGCAGCGCACCACATGGGCTATCGCCTGGGTTTCACGGATGTTGGCCAGGAATTTGTTGCCCAGCCCTTCGCCTTTGGAAGCCCCGGCGACCAGGCCAGCAATGTCGACGAACTCCATGGTGGTCGGCAGTACCTTTTGCGGCTTGACGATCTCGGCGAGCTTATCAAGACGCGGGTCCGGCATCGGAACGATACCGACGTTTGGCTCAATGGTGCAGAAAGGGAAGTTTTCTGCATCGATGCCTGACTTCGTCAGTGCATTAAATAGCGTGGACTTGCCGACGTTAGGCAGACCGACGATGCCGCAATTGAAACCCATAAAATGTTCCTGAAAATAAGGTGGTAGGGCGTAAATATAATCGCCATTCTACGAGATGCACTAGCCGTCAGCTACCGGCGTTGCCAGCCAGCTTTCGACAGCGTTTATTCTGACTTAAGGCTGTGTAACTGGTTCATCGCTTTGGCCCAGTCTCCCGCTAGCGCTAATGGCAGCGTGGTAATGCACTCATCAATGGCATGAGTGATCGCTTCTTGTTCGGCCTTGCCGGGCCGCCCTAGTACATAATTAGTGACTTGGCGTGCCTCCCCAGGGTGGCCAATGCCGATACGTACCCGGTGAAACTGCTTTTGATCGCCTAGCGCGCTAATGATATCGCGTAGACCATTATGGCCGCCGTGCCCACCGCCAGTTTTGTAGCGTGCCTGCCCTGGCGGAAGGTCAAGTTCGTCGTGGGCGACCAGCAAATTGTCGGGCGTCAGTTTGAAAAATTGGCATAAGGCCGCTACTGCGGCACCACTGCGATTCATAAAGGTGGCGGGGTTGAGTAGGTGCAGCTCATGGTCGCCTAGGCGGACTTTGGCGTAGTGGCCAAAAAACTTCTTTTCCGGGCGCAACTCTGCATGGGCGCTGCGCGCAATTGCATCGACCAACCAGAAGCCAGCGTTATGGCGAGTGGCGTCATACTCCGCGCCGGGGTTACCTAATCCAATAATGGCCGTTACCTGGCTCATATTCCTACCTCATACCCATTTCTAGGAGAAATTTTTGACATCGCGCCAGCGCCAGCCCTAAAAAAAATCAAGCGCCGAGGCGCTTGATTCTAACATCATGTCAGCATCACGAGGGCCATGCAGGCATGGCCCTCATAGGATGCTTAACGGCTATTTACTCGGCGCTGGAATCTGCTTCGCCTTCGCTTTCACCGTCTTCATCTTCTTCAACACGGACTTTCACTTTGGTGATGCTGAGTACCGCATTGTCGTGCTCTTCACCGTGGGACAAGTCAACAGAGGTGACGCCAGCCGGCAGGGTAAGGTCAGACAGGTGCAGCGTAGTGCCGAGTTCAAGTGCGCTAATGTCGACTTCAAGATAGTCAGGCAGGTCTTTCGGCAAGCAGCTGATCGCAACTTCGTTGGCCAGTACGTGCAGTTCACCGCCTTGGTCTTTAATGCCTACACACGCTTCTTCGCCGTTCACGTGCAGCGGCACATTCATGGTGATTTCGTGGGTAGCGTCAACGCGCAGGAAGTCGGCGTGAGTTAGCAACGGTTTGAACGGGTGACGCTGCAGGTCACGAACAACCACTTGCTCTTCTTTACCTTCGATCATCAGTTTGATGACCGAGGAGAAGAAGGACTCGTCTTCAATCGCTTTGTAGAACGCGGTTTTTTCTACAGAGATAGACTGCGCGCCTTTTTCGCCACCGTATACAACGGCAGGTACTTGCTGGTTCGCACGACGCAGGCGGCGGCTCGCACCTTTCCCCAGGTCGCTACGAACGCTGGCTTTTAGGATAAAATCAGACATGGAATTGCCTCTTAGTTTAAGTAAGGAAGACGCCACCGACCGCGACCAGACGTTGGCGTTTCCGTGGCCCCAAAAGGGGGCTATATCGTCAGGCGTTTAGTGGAACATCGCGCTGACAGATTCTTCGTTGCTGACCCGACGAATCGCTTCCGCGATAAGGCCGGCAACGCTCAACTGGCGAATTTTTCCGCTTCGACGAGCAACGTCAGAGAGCGGGATGGTGTCGGTCACCACCACTTCATCCAGTACGGAGTTGGTAATATTATCAACCGCTGGGCCGGATAAAATCGGGTGCGTTGCATAAGCCACGACGCGCTTGGCGCCGTGGCCTTTGAGCGCTTCACCGGCTTTACATAGCGTGCCTGCGGTATCGATCATATCGTCGACCACGACACAGGTACGGCCTTCAATCTCACCGATGATGTGCATCACCTGGGCTTGATTAGCCTGGGGACGACGCTTATCAATAATGGCGAGATCGGCGTTCAGCTGTTTGGCGATGGCACGTGCACGAACGACGCCACCCACATCGGGGGAAACCACGACGAGGTCGCTATAATTCTGGCGCTCGATGTCATCCAGCAAAATGGGTGAGCCGTAAACGTTGTCGACCGGGACATCAAAGAAGCCCTGGATTTGATCAGCGTGTAGATCCATGGTCATCACGCGGTCAACGCCTGCCTTGACCATCATGTCGGCAACCACTTTGGCGGAAATAGGCACCCGGGCGGAGCGCACACGGCGATCCTGGCGTGCATAGCCAAAGTAGGGCAAAACAGCAGTGATACGAGTTGCCGAGGCGCGACGCAGTGCGTCGACCATCAGGATCAACTCCATCAGATTATCGTTTGTCGGTGCACAGGTGGATTGCAGGATGAAAACATCCTTACCGCGCACGTTCTCATTGATCTCGACTGCAATTTCGCCGTCGCTGAATTGACCCACCGTAGCATTACCCATACGGCTGTCTAAGCTCTCGGCTATTTTTTGAGCGAGTGCGGGATTAGCATTCCCGGCGAAAACCATCAATTTTGACACGCGCAGCCACCTTTGCAGTGTTGGGAATCAGGGGTAAAAACGCAGGCCATTGTTGGGTTGGCTGGGGTACCAGGATTCGAACCTGGGAATGCCGCTACCAAAAAGCGGTGCCTTACCACTTGGCGATACCCCAGCAATAACCTAACGCGCTGACCGGGCGCTTTTAGCTGCCCAGAGCGGGACTGTAAATAGCCCAGAGCGGGACTATAAACTGCCCAGAGCGGGATTATAAAAAGCCCAGAGCATCATGTAGGGGAGAGGTGTTGAGTCCGCGTGCTACCCATGTCGGCCAACGTTGACCCGCTAATTGCGCGATTGCCTGTGCTGCTTGCTGCGTCTCAAAAGCAGCAAACAGACAAGCGCCCGTGCCGGTCAACCGACTAGGTGCGTGCTGTGCAAGCCAGTGAAGGGCTTCCGCAATTGGCGGATAGCGTTCCTTTACGACGGCTTCACAGTCGTTGCGCCACTCCGGCGCTCCCCCCTGCAGTGCGCGCGCCATAGTAATGGGGTGGCTGTCACGTGTCAATTGCGGGTCTTGGAAGACGTCAAGCGTAGACACGCTAATGTCGGGGTGAATAATGACGAACCAAGGGGTGTCCAGTGTCACCGCGGTAAGCTGCTCGCCCACCCCTTCAGCCCAGGCGCTATAGCCGTGCACAAAGACAGGCACGTCGGCTCCCAGCTGCAGCCCTAAGCGTGCTAATTCGTCTAACGACAGATGAAGCTGCCAGAGATGATTGAGCCCCACTAGTGTGGTGGCCGCGTTGGAACTGCCGCCACCTAAGCCGCCGCCCATGGGCAGCTGCTTTTCTATGGTGAGGGTGGCCCCTAAGCGGGTGCCGCTGTGGCGCTGCAATAAACGGGCGGCACGCACAATCAGATTGTCATCGTGGCTTACGCCGCTGACCTCATGGGTTAGATGGATCTCTCCATCATCGCGGGCTGTCAGCGTAAGGTGATCATTAAGATCAATAAATTGAAACAGCGTTTGCAGTGTGTGGTAGCCGTCTTCACGACGGCCCACGATATGCAGCATGCGGTTAAGCTTGGCCGGGGCGGGTAATCTAAGCTGCGCATTCATTTGAACGGTTTACTCGTCGCTGGCTTGCCATTGATTAACGACCAGGGTGATACGTACATCGTCGTAGTTCATGATTAACCGTCGCGGCAGCCACATGCCTTCAAACTGTTCCCAGTCACGGTAGTCAATTTCCCAACCGTCTTGTGCCAAGTGGCTGGGGAAGCCGAGTTCATCGGTTTCCATCTGATAGTCGTCATTTTCGCCGGGTAGGCCGCGTACCCAGTCAGGCATGGCACTAACAGGCAGTGACCAGCCAAGCTGCTCATCCATTAAGGCTTCCGGCGTTTCTGCTTCAAAGCGGCCATCGCTATTGGAGAGTGAGAAGCGACCTTCACGGCCCTCAAGCACATTGCGCCCGCCACCAAACGGTCCGCTGATCAGCATGCGGAAATAGTAAGGGGTCTGATTCCAGTCCAGATTGGCGCTGACGTTCTCTTGCGAGGTACGCAGGCCCGCTTTGCCCACCAGCGTCCAGGTGTCGAATGCCTCTACCTCAGCCAGTTGACGCTCCCACTGGCCTGCTTGTCGGCCACTTTCATCCACCGGGCCTTGCGACGCGCACCCAGCAAGAAACAAGAGAGTAAGGCCCACAACCCATAGTCGCGGGGAAAGAATGGCAACGGGTGAGCGTAAAGGAAGGGACGTCAGTGTCGGCATAAACAGGCTCCATGTTAGGTGATGACGGCGCAAGAGTAGCATGGTCGGTGCGCTCAATCGGATGGTGTAGCGTTAGGGTGTCGCTTGCGGTGTTAGTTCAGGATAGCGCTTAAGCAAATCGTCAATCTGCGGATGCAGGTTGGTTCGCTGCATAATCTGCTCGATCAGACGGCGCGCCTCTTCTTCACGACCTAGTGCCTGCAAGACCTCGGCTAAATGGGCAGCGACCTCTTGATCGGGTATCTGTGTATAGGCGCTTTCAAGCCAGGGAAGCGCTTCTTCTGGCTGCCCAAGGCGAAAATAGACCCAGCCCATGCTGTCGAGTACGGCAGGGTTGTTTGGGTCGGCTTCGTAGGCGCGCTCAATCAGTTCAAACGCCTCTTGTAGGCGCCCAGGCAGGTTGAGATCGGCCAGCGTGTACCCCAGCGCATTGAGCGCTTCGGCATTGTCAGGGTCGGTGCGTAGCACTTGACGTAAATCAGCCTCCATTCCCGCAATTTCGCCAGCTTCCCAGCTGCGCATAGCGCGCATATAAAGTAGTGAAGCATCATCCGGTGTGCGGGTGATTTCACGGTCTAATAGCGCATTGGCCTCTTCGGTCTGATTGGTTTCGTCCAACAACTGAACTTCGAGCATCACCAGCTCAGTAAAGTAGCTGTCAAAACGCATCCGTTCGATGCGCAGAAAAGCGCGGGCATCAAGCAGGCGATCTTCTTCAATCAACATTTGCGCCGCAGCCGCGCGAGCGGGCACAAATTCATCCCCCTCGCTGACTTGACGGTAATAGAGTAACGCGTTGTCGGTATCGCCTTGGGCCTGGGTAATCGCCCCGAGCAGGTAATAGGCTAGATTAGGCACCTCTGGCTGGCCAATCAGCGGCTGCAGCAGGCGTTGGGCGGGTTCGGGGTGCCCCTCTTCCAGATACAACTGTGCCAGAGATAAGCGCAGGTCCTGGTTGCCGCCATGGCTCTCCAGCAGTGCGTTAGTTTGCGTCTCGGCCGCACTGATGTTGTTGAGGCGAAGCTCGGCCTGGGCCAGTAGCAAAATAAATCGCACATCATCAGGGGCGAGTTCCAAGCCCTGTTGTGCCGCCCGCTGAGCAGCCGAGTAGTCTTCTGTCTCTAGCGCAAGGCGTGCTCTTACCAACCATAACGCCGCTGATTCAGGGTCCAGCAGCGCGACTTGATCAAGCCGCCGCTGGGCAACGGCGGTATCGCCAAGGGCGGCTTCAATCAGTGCTGTGCCCAGCAGTACATCGCTGTGATGTTCTAACTGGTCAGCGTTGGGCTGGGCTAGGTGCGCGCGCAACTGCTGAGCAATTAAGGTAAGTGGCGCTTCTTCCGCCACCGCAATTTCTGCAAAGGCAGTCAAATCTCCGTGGCCGCCAGCTTCGACAATATCAATACGCTGCTCAAGGCTGTCGAGCCAATCACCGCGCTGTAATGAAAAAGCTGCTAATAAGCGATTGGGCGCTTCTGCCTGTGGGGCCAGCTCACGCCAACGTAGCGCAGAAGCCTCTATTAAAGAGGTCTCGTTGCCAAAGCGGGCGGCGAACGTCGCACGCTCGGCAAGTGCTGGCTCGCGATAGCGCTGCGCCGCTTCAAGATACCCCTGGCTTGCCGAGCGGTAATCGCCTCGCTGGCCAGCCAGTTCAGCCCCCAACAGCGTGCTAAGCCCTGCGGCATCTAGCCCTCGCGTTATAGGCGGGGCCTCGCGCATTGGGTCATCGGCCCATGTGCCCAGCGGGCCATCCTGCTGGCTGGACGTCGATTGGCAGCCGCCCAGGAGTAACGCTGCGGCGGCCACTGGTAGCAGCGACGAACGCCGTACAGCAGAGCTTGGAAAAGCAAAGCGCAACAATGAAAAGCTCAGAACAGTAGAGCCCAGAAGTGTAGAGCGAGGTCGCATGCGTCTCTCGATTAAGTGGCCGAATGCTCAGCATAGCGGCTTGCCTGCCTGCGGCAAAGTGGTGTGGGCCAGATGATAGCCTGCTGTGATAGAATGTTCCTCCTTGAAAAAGTGGTCAGCAATCTTTATGCCTATTTTATAGGCAGCGCTTGAACCACGCCAAAGACTTGTTTGAGCAAGCCCTAATTGACGGTGCGGCCGCTTTAAGATCGGCGGTCGGCGAAAGTCCGACACACTAGCGAAGACGCATAACGCATGACGCTTCTTGCCCTGGGAATAAATCATCGTACCGCCAGCGTGGCCGTGCGTGAGCAGGTGGCTTTTTCGCCTGCGCAGCTTGACACTGCGCTGGCTGAATTGCGAAATCTGCCACAAATTAGTGAAGCGGCGGTGCTATCGACCTGCAACCGCACGGAGCTTTACTGTGTCACGGATGCGGCTGGCGAGCAGGCGGTACTCAATTGGCTCGGACGCTTTCATAACTTACGCGTCGATGAGCTGACCCGCTGTGCCTACCACTATCTAGACAACGATGCGGCGCGCCATTTAATGCGCGTAGCGGTTGGCCTGGATTCCATGGTGTTGGGCGAGCCGCAGATTCTGGGCCAGTTGAAAGATGCCTATCAACAGGCGCGTGAGTCGAAAGGGTTGGGCGGTGAGCTTGAACGCCTGTTCCAGCACACCTTTGCGGTGGCCAAGCAGGTACGTACCGAAACGGGTATTGGCAAAAACCCTGTCTCAGTGGCCTACGCGGCGGTCAGTATGGCCAGCCGTATTTTTGATGATTTTAGCCGTTCACGCGCGTTACTCATTGGCGCTGGTGAAACCATCGAACTGGTCGCCCGGCATTTACACGAAGCCGGTGTTCGCCAGCTTACTGTCGCCAACCGCACCCGCGAACGTGCCGAGCTCGTGGCAGGCCCCTTGGGGGGGACGGCGATTACCCTTCAAGAAATTCCCGAAGCCCTTGAGCATGCCGATATCGTCATCTCTTCCACCGCGGCTCCGCTGCCTATTCTCGGTAAAGGGATGGTCGAGCGGGCGCTCAAAAAGCGTCGCCATCGGCCGGTATTTATGGTCGATATCGCCGTGCCGCGTGATATCGAACCCGAAGTGGGCGAGTTGGCCGATGTATTCCTCTATACCGTCGACGATCTGGAAGAGGTGATTCAAGAGAATCGCCGTCATCGCCAGGTGGCTGCAGATCAAGCGGAATCGCTGATTGAGCACGGGGTGGGCAGTTGGCAGCATGCACGACGTATTCGCAACGGTGGTGAACTAATCCGTGATTATCGCCAGCATGGCGAAGCGCTGCGCGATCTTTCACGCGATCAAGCGTTAGAGCGGCTGGCGCGCGGTGAAGACCCTGCTAAAGTCATTGAGCGCTTGGCGCATCAGTTGACCAACCGCCTGCTGCACCAGCCGACTCAAGCCATACGTGATGCCGCCTCAGAGGAGCATCACGACTTGCTGAATGCCGCGCCGCGCCTACTGTTGCCTGCTAAGCCAGCCTTTGAAACCACGCCTGCGCCCCCGGTAAAACGCCAGAAGGATGATACGCCCGCATGAAAGAGACTTTGCGCCAACGCTTAGACAGCTTTACAGAACGCTTTGAAGAGCTGGCGATGCTGCTGTCTGATCCGGAAGTGATCAATAACCAGCAGCGCTTTCGCGACTACTCACGAGAATACTCCGAGCTAGAGGAGCTGGTGGCCGCATGGCAGCGCTATCGTGACATCGAAACCAATATGCATGAAGCCGAGCAGCTTAGCCGCGATAGCGACGCTGACATGCGCGAATTGGCGGAGATGGAGCTGAGCGAAGGGCGTGAGCGGTTAGAAGAATTAGATATCGAGCTTAAACGTCTGCTGGTGCCGAAAGACCCTGACGATGGGCGTGGGGTATTTTTAGAAGTACGCGCAGGAACCGGCGGCGACGAGGCTGCTATCTTTGCCGGTGATCTGTTCCGCATGTATTCGCGCTATGCGGAAAAGCGCGGTTGGCGGGTCGAAATCGTCAGCGCCAGCCACGGTGAGCAGGGCGGTTACAAAGAGATCATCTCCAGGGTGAAGGGCGATGGTGTTTACGCCCAGCTAAAATTTGAATCCGGCGCCCACCGGGTTCAGCGCGTACCGGCGACCGAATCTCAGGGCCGTATACACACGTCTGCCTGCACCGTCGCGGTCATGCCTGAGGTCGACGATGTCGGTGATATCGATATCAACTCGGCCGATTTGCGTGTGGATACCTACCGTTCCAGCGGTGCTGGCGGTCAGCACGTTAACACCACCGATTCCGCCATCCGCATTACTCACCTGCCTACCGGCGTGGTAGTGGAGTGCCAGGAAGAGCGCAGCCAGCATAAAAACCGTGCCAAAGCGATGTCGCTGCTGGCAGCCAAGCTCAAACGCAATGCGGTAGATTCCCAGCGTCAGGAGCAAGCCGATGCCCGCCGCTCGCTGGTGGGCTCGGGGGATCGCAGCGAACGCATCCGCACCTACAACTTCCCGCAAGGTCGCATCACTGATCACCGCATTAACTTGACCCTGTATAAACTTAATGAAGTGGTCAGTGGCGAGCAGTTGGACGATGTGATTAATCCGCTGATTCACGAGTATCAAGCGGAACAGCTTTCAGCCCTTCAGGACGTCTAATGTCGCTTGACGCGCTGTTGAAACAGGCGGCACAAAGGTTACAGACGGCGGGGTCTACCTCGCCGCGTGTCGATGCTGAAGCACTGATGTGCCATGTGCTTGAGCGGGATCGTACCTGGCTTTACACCTGGGGCGATAAAATGTGTTCCTCCCAGGAGCATTCGCGCTTCGATGCACTCATTGACGCACGTGCCCAGGGCACGCCAGTGGCCTACTTAACCGGCGAGCGTGAATTTTGGGGACTGCGCTTAACGACCTCTCCCAATACGTTAATTCCCCGTCCCGATACTGAAACGTTAGTTGAGCTTGCACTTAGTCGAGCAACTTTGCCCGCTGGCCGTCTGCTTGACCTTGGAACCGGCACTGGCGCCATTGCGCTGGCGTTTGCCAGTGAGCAGCCCGACTGGCAAGTGCTAGGCGTCGATGTGCGCGATGAGGCGGTCGAGCTGGCAGCAAGCAACGCGAAAGCCTTGGGTATTACCAACGCCCATTTTCTGCAGAGTGATTGGTTTGGCGCGCTGGAAAGCTATGCTGAGGCCGGTACGCTTTTCGATATTATCGTTAGTAACCCGCCTTATATTGCGGCCGACGATCCTCATCTTGCAGAAGGCGATGTGCGTTTTGAGCCTCGCTCGGCGCTGGTGGCAAACGCTGATGGCATGGCGGATTTGTTGCACTTGGCGCAGTCCGCTCGGCACTATTTGACAGCGTCCGGCTGGCTGCTTCTTGAACACGGTTATACACAGGCGGAAAAGGTACGCATGGCACTGAGCAGTGCTGGCTATCAGAACGTTGAAAGTGTTCGAGACCTGGGAGGGCATGATCGGGTTACCCTAGGGCGCCTAATAACAGCCACTTAAACTCAGCGGGTTAAAACGACAGCGCTAATGTCAACAACCGCTGCAAATCCTCAAGCGCTGATGTTGAGAGGCTATTTTAATAACTAACTGATTGATTAGAATTTGTATATAAATGGTCTGCCCACTCAGCGCCATTTAGTACAACCCTTAGCAAGGGGCTCGCATGAAGGGCTCTGGCATGAAGGACACTGGCATGAAGGACACTGGCATGAAGGACTCTGGCATGAAACCTAAAAATAGAACGCTGGACCGTATCGATCTTAAAATCCTGCGCTGCTTGCAGGACAATGCGCGTATTTCGTATGTTGATTTGGCCTCGGAAGTAGGGTTATCCACAACCCCTTGTCTTGAGCGCGTTAAACGCTTGGAGAAGGCTGGCATTATCCGTGGCTATCAGGCGATTCTCGATCCGCGTGCCTTGAAGGCCAATTTATTAGTCTTTGTCGAAATCAGTTTAGAAACACAATCGCCCGCCGTATTTGATGAATTCCGCCGCGCGGTCGAGAAACTACCCCAGATTCAAGAGTGTCATCTTGTGTCAGGGCAGTTTGACTACATTTTAAAGTGCCGTATCCCCGAAATGTCGGCCTATCGCCAACTGTTGGGCGATGTGGTGTTAACGCTTCCTGGGGTGAAAGAGTCAAAAAGCTATGTGGTGATGGAAGAGGTGAAAGAGAGCTTCAATTTGCACATCCCCGCCTTCGAGGAATTTGAGGATAAATAAGCCGATGATGGATGATCAGGCACTGCTGCGCTATAGCCGTCAAATCATGCTGCCCGAAGTGGATATCGAGGGCCAAGAGCGCCTGCTATCTGCTCACGCCGTGATTATTGGGGCAGGCGGCTTGGGCTCGCCAGCGGCGCTTTATTTAGCGGCTGCTGGGGTAGGGCGGATCACCATCGCGGATGCCGATCACGTCGAACTTTCTAATCTTCAGCGCCAAATAGCCCATCAGCAGGCAAGCGTAGGAGTAAATAAAGCACAATCCGCCCAGGCCAGCATGCAAGCGCTTAATCCGTACTGTGACATCGTGGCGATAGACCAGCATGTAGAAGGCGCAGCGCTTGAGCGCGTAGTGGCTTCAGCGGATGTGGTGCTGGACTGTACCGACCGTTTTTCAAGCCGTTATGCAGTCAATGCGGCGTCACAAAAGGCCGGAGTTCCATTGATTTCCGGCGCAGCCATTCGTTTTTCAGGCCAGCTGGCCGTCTTTGACCCTCGCAATGCCGAGTGCCCTTGCTACGCTTGCTTATATCCACCCGATGACAGTGGTGACGAAGCTCTTAGTTGCGCAGAGAGTGGGGTCATGGCGCCACTGGTAGGCTTGATCGGCAGCTTTCAAGCAGTTGAAGCCTTCAAGCTACTAAGCGGCGCAGGCACTGCTCACCAGGGGCTGTCCACTTTTGACGGTTTAAGCGGACAATGGCGGCATTTTCAAGTTCGCCGTGATCCCGCTTGTAGCGTATGTGCCCAGTACCGCTAGGAATGCAGTTAACAACAAGGCTCCTATCACCCGTTTACGCTTCAGTTTGATCGTGCTGGACAGCTTGGCTCTTAGTAGCGGCAGGTTTGTCGATAGTTGATTTTTTAGGAGGGGCACCGTCAGTACTGCTCAGAGGTGAGGACTTTTTAGCGCTGACTGAACTGTCATTAAAAGTACTTTTTAATATCTCGTTGTCAGGGTTCATATCGATAGTGCCGTGAAAAGCGCTACCATCTTCCAATACTAGGCAAGGGGCGATAATGGTGCCTGAAACATGAGCGCCTTTATGGATTGTTGCTCGGTGGAGGACCACGAGATTCCCTTTTACTTCGCCTGACACATGCAAGGTATGGGCAAAAACATCACCTTTAATATAGCCATTGGCGCCCAGCGTCACAGTGTGCTGTTTGCAGGTAATAATGCCGCTGACGCGTCCTTCTACTGTCAAATCTTCGTCACTATTGATATCGCCTTCCACTTGAGTGTTGCTACCGATGACAGAGAGGCTTGAGCGCGCATTATTGACTGGTGAGTGCTGAGGCGATGAATGGGGCTTGGCCGCGATCAGCGTCGCAGATTTATTCTCTGATGAGGAATTCTTAGCTTTATTAAACATCGATTGACTCCTGTTAAATTGTCGGCAGAGCGCCTTATGGGCGCACGTTAATCTAAAAAAAATTCCATCTAGCACTTTAATCTGCTTGTTCACTTAACAAAGCCTAGAGTTAAGCCAAGTGAGGGTGCCTATTCGCGCTGCCGATATCTCATTAGAGCGCGTATAACGTTAACTGGGATAACCACATTTAAGGTGACAGGGTAGCGGTATGGGTATTCAAGCATGGTTTATTATTCTAGGCGTTGGTGCCATGACGCTGATTGTATTGGATGGCAAACGTGGTAAGAGTACGCAGCGTATAAGTGATTCTGCATAAATTATCGCGTATAAAGAACAAAGATCCATCAGAGTAAAATACAGAACCATGTCTCGGCGCTTACGTTTCGTTTCTTTAACACCTGACCAGCAACGTATCTTAAATGAAGCCTACCAGTACGGCGAAAAGAGAGCACTACGTCGTCGGGCCCACGCCATTCTGCTCAACCACAAGGGCCATACGATTAACCAGATTCGCGATATTATTGGGGTTAAGCGCGATACGGTATCGACTTGGTTATCCCAATGGGAAGCAGACGGTATTGAAGGTCTTCAAGACAAGCCTCGCGAAGGACGCCCGCACCTTCTCAGCGAGAGCGATCTTGCTGTGTTAGAACAACTGGTTGAAGAGTATCCCCATCAATTGCCTGTCCTCCATGCCAAGTTTCAGGAGCAGACAGGTAACGTCGTCAGCCAGGACACGTTGCGGCGCGCGTTAAAAAAAGGCTATAGCTGTAAGCGGATACGCCGCTCATTGAGGGCACATCGTGACGAAGCGGATTTCCGCCATACGCAAGAGATAATCAATGTATTGAAGGAGTGGGAAGATGATGGTGAGTGCGATCTCTATTTCTTTGATGAAGCCGGTTTCTCGCAATCATCGTCACTTCCTTATGCATGGAGCCCGATAGCCAAGCCCTGGGAAGTCACGGCCTACCCACACAGCAAACGGCTGAATGTACTGGGCTTTCTCACCAGAAAAGGTGAGTTTTTTCACCATATGACCACCGACTCAGTGACCACTGAAACCGTTATAGAAGCCTTTGATCAGTTTGCGGCACATAAAGACCCTGACGCATTCGCCGTCGTGATACTGGATAATGCCAGGATGCACCGTTCCAAGGCGTTCCAGCGCAAACTTATTGATTGGATGGCACATCGCATTCACCTGGTCTACTTGTCGCCATATTCGCCGGAGCTGAATCTGATCGAAATCCTTTGGCGCGAAATCAAATACCGGTGGCTACCGTTAACAGCCTACAGTTCGTTCGATAAGCTTTGTGAAGCGGTCAAAAAAGTATGTAATGGTTACGGCACTGATTACTCAATAACTTTTGCATAACCACTTAGCTGGTTTATCTGATCGTCTGCAACATCTATCTACTGTCAGTGCTTCACCTACTCTTAGCGAACCTCTTGAAGAGGTACCACCATTGGAAACGGCTGACGCTACCGGGGTAGAGGCCGCCTTAGAGCCTTCCCTTGGCGGGAGCCGAATTGGAGCGGCGACTCGTATTACAGGCAAAGTAATCGCCGACGAGCCAGTGCACATTAAAGGGCACGTAACGGGAACGGTCATTGCGCCTAATCACACTGTGTCGGTGACGGCGACTGGCTATGTAACGTCTTATGTGGAAGGCAGTCGTGTCGAGATTGATGGTCACGTGGTGGGGACACTGAAAGCCAATACGAAAGCCACGCTGCTAGCACGTGCACACATCCAAGGTGTGATCGAAGCACCTCGGTTAGCGTGTATGCCGGGCGCTTGGCTACAAGTGGAAGTCGCTGAGCAAGACCGTCGAAATCGGCCGAAAGTTGCTATGGTGTCTTAAAGGCAACCACCGCTCCCTTTCATGCTACGTATTATACAAACGTCTAAAATCACTCCAGATCGTTTCAGTTGTCTTGAGCTTCGCCGATACCTAATTGAATGACTTATAAATGAAAAAGGGATCACCGGATGAAGCACCTCTCTATTAAATGGAGTCTGACTGCTGCGTTAGCCTTGCTGGTGCTGATGATTGGGTTGATCAGCGGGCTTGGGTTCTACGCGAATCACAACAGCTCTCAAGCACTTGAAGAACTGACAGCCACCAACGTACGACTCACCAACTTAGCCAACCGCACACAAGTACACTCATTAAGAGCGCAAACCTTCTTAGACCGCTCGGCGAGCTTTAGCACGCAAGGCAACCCCGAAAAAGGGCAGGAAAGTCTTGCAAGGGCGGTAGAGGCAGTCGCTGAAGCAGAGGCGCGATTTAATGAGTTTCGTGCTGTGCCAATCAACCCTGAAGGCACTTTGGCGCCACATCGTGATGCCATTATCAGCGCTTATGAAGCCTTTGTGACAGAGGGGATTTCCCCATTGCTCGAGGCCGCTCCTTTTCAAATTCAGCGCCGCCAAGAAGAACTGGGGGCTTTAAGCGCTGAGCTTGATGCGGCCATGAGTGGATTTATTGCCTATACCGAAGGACGCGGCGCTAGTGTCCTTCAACAAGTGAACCACTTAGCCACTGTTATTGGTGTCATTGCCATTACCTTGCTAGTGATTTCACTCGTGGCAGCGGTGGTCATTAGGTGGGCAATGATGCGTAGCGTTGTCAGGCCACTACGCGACGCCAGTGCGCATTTTGCTCGGATTGCCGATGGCGATCTAACGGGGCACATAGAGGACCGTGGCCGCAATGAAATTGGCCAGCTGTTCAGTGGGTTAGCGGCTATGCAGGAGAAATTAAAACAGCTGGTGATAGCATTACGAGGCAGCAGCGAGCGTGTCTTCAGTGGTGCGGGTGATATTTCGGCGGGAAGCCAGGATCTCTCTTCACGAACAGAACAGCAGGCTTCAGCTCTTCAGCAAACCGCTTCCAGCATGGAAGAGATGTCGACGACGGTGAGTAAAAATGCTGAAACGGCCCAAGAGGCGGATAAGCTTTCGGTGACGGCATCACAATCTGCGGAGTCAGGTGGTGAAGAAGTAGAACGCACAGTGCAACTAATGCGTGAGATTGCCGCTAGCGCAAGCCAAGTCAACGATATTATCGGCGTGATTGATTCAATTGCCTTCCAAACTAACATCTTGGCACTTAATGCCTCAGTTGAGGCGGCTCGTGCCGGGGAGCAAGGCCGTGGCTTTGCCGTGGTGGCCAGCGAGGTGCGTTCGTTAGCAACTCGCAGTGCAGACTCGGCAAAAGAGATCCGTAGCTTGATTGAGCAAACCACCACGAAAATTAACGGTGGCGCCGAACAGGCGGAGCGCAGTGGGCAGACCATTCATCAAACAGTGGATGCAATTCGCCAAGTCACCACATTGATGGGTGAAATTTCGACCGCGACGCGAGAGCAGAATAGTGGCATTGAACAGATCAACGCAGCACTTACTGAAATGGACTCGGGGACCCAGCAAAATGCTGCTCTCGTTCAACAAACCAGCTCCGCCGCAAGCTCTTTAGAGGGACAGGCCCGCGAACTAGCCGATTTGATGGCTACTTTCCGCATTGATGAGAGTGCCAGTAGCAATGGTGTGCTAATCCACCCTCATGTTACGCAAGAGCAAGACACTAACCGTCACATTGAAGCAGCGCCACGCCAGCAAGCAACGCAAAGCAAAAAGGCTACCGCTGACGAGTGGGATGAATTCTAGGTCTTGGTTTAAGTAAAAGCCGCCGATGTTAACGTTCTCTATCGGCGGCTTTTTTGTTTAGAAGCTTGTTAAGTTTTATGCGCGGGCTGAAACGCGCAAACGTACATAATCGGCTGTCCAGTTTCCTTGCTCATCCCGCAGGCTGTGGCCTAAAAGCGATAAGGTATTTTCCAGCACGGCCTCTCGCACATCTTCATCAAGCCCATGTAAAAACGGGCTGGCAAACGTTTCAAGCCAACCAATCATGCCCGTAGGCAAAGGAGTGGGGCGAGGAATCAGCTCAATGCTTTCTACCTTGAAGCCTACTGTTTCCAGTATCCGGCCGTATTCTTGCGTTGTAGGAAAGTACCAGGGATGGCGCCCGCGCGCGCTAATGCCCCGAAACTGCAGGGCTGCAACCAGCGCGGTGCAAATGGCGGCTACGTTGCCATGGCCACCAAACTCGGCCACAAACCGGCCCCCTGGCTTCAACGCCCGCTTAACACCTGCCAAAACAGCCTGGGGATCAAGCATCCAGTGCAGCGCCGCGTTGCTAAACACTGCGTCAAATTCATGATCAAAGGGCAACTGATGGCCATCGACCACGCGCGCGGTAATGCCACGCTGTCGTGCGGCCTCCACCATCTCTTCTGAAGCATCAATCCCTAGTACATCAGCCCCTAATTGCACTAGGCGCTCTGTCAACGCGCCATCGCCACAGCCAAGATCCAAAATGCGTTCACCAGGTTGAGGCGCTAACAGTTTGACGACTTCGCTGCCTAGCTTAGGTACAAAATTAGCATTCTGGGCGTAGCCATTGGCATTCCACTCTTGCCCGGGTGCGTTTGGAGAAATATTCGTCATGTCGGCTTCCTGGCGTCGTTATTATTCCATCAAGGGGCAGTCATATAATGATAGCCAGCATAGTATAGCTCGCTGTTGCTTAACTTATTAGATAGATAACGAAAATCTAAAACAATTACATCACGACATTTCTGTTTATTTAAAAATATGATCTATTTGAGTAATGTTACGTAGCGTTCTATCAATAAAAGCGACGAAATTGTTACTACAACAAAGTGCAAAAAAAGCGAGAAACCCGTATTAATGAACTCATCAATGGCGAGTTACAACATTGCTTCTCCCGTCGGAATTATTGCCGATACTCACGGGTTGTTGCGTGGTGAAGCACTTGTCCTGCTGCAGGGATGCGAGCTAATCCTGCACTTGGGAGACGTGGGCAACAAAGAGGAGGACAAAGCGATCTTGGAACACCTGGAAACTCTGGCGCCGGTTCACTGCGTGCAGGGAAATATCGACACGGCAGCATGGGCGGGGAGCTTGCCCGTGCATCAGGACATTATGGTAAATGACCATCATCTGCACCTTGTTCATCGTTTAGCGGATTTTGACCCATCGACTCCTTGCGATGCCGTTCTGCACGGCCATTCTCACAAACCTCGCAACGAAACCCAGGCAGGAATATTGCTCTTTAATCCAGGTGCGGCGGGAAAGCGTCGGTTTAAGCTTCCCATTACGTTAGGCAAATTATGGATTGATCAACGCGGTATACGCGGGGCGATAATACATTTGTTGTAATGTGTTCTGTCGCGTTGCTCTCCAGCGATTGCCATTGGCACCAAGAAGAGGCCGGTAAAAGGCAAGACCAAGGCTCTCCTGCTAAGCTTTTTCTTGGTGGGTTGCCAAATGGGCCATGTCATGGAGCGGAAAGGGAGCGTTAGGTGAATGCCAAGGAACAGTCTGCAACAAAGGGGACACGACTTATTACGCCTGTCGCGTCGTTACAGGTCATGACGCTCAATGTGCATAAGGGATTCAATGTATTTAATCGACGTCATATCCTGCCGGAGCTTCGAGAGGCGGTAACGACCCTATCCGCAGACTTGGTCTTTCTCCAGGAAGTGATAGGCGAGCACCGAAAACATGCAGTTCGCTTTCACGACTGGCCCAGCGTGCCTCAATACGAATACCTCGCTGACACGTTATGGCCAGATTTTGCCTATGGTCGTAACGCTGTTTACCCTAATGGCGATCATGGCAACGCGCTGTTATCCCACTACCCGATACTGCAGTACGACAATAAGGATGTCTCCATTCAGGACACCGAAAAACGTGGCCTGCTGCATTGCCAATTGGATGTGCCCGGCCACAGTGGAGTACATGCCGTTTGCGTTCATCTCGGTCTACGGCAAGGGCATCGCTTAGCGCAAATGAAGCTACTGTGTGAACTGCTCGACACCCTACCAAATGACGAGCCGGTTATTGTGGCAGGAGACTTCAATGACTGGCGGCGTCAGGCAGACCATGTGCTGGCGGAATGTGGGCTGTTTGAAGCATTCGTACACCATTATGGTCACCCAGCGAAGTCGTTTCCGGCGCGCTGGCCGCTGCTGCGTCTTGATCGTATCTATGTGCGTAACGTTTCAGTGCGTAACCCCCGCGCATTGTCTCGAAAGCCCTGGACTCACCTGTCGGATCATGTCCCCCTCATTGCCGAGATATGCTTGTGAATTTCCAATGGACGGAAAGTAACGAAGCCGAATTGCTAATCAATGGAAGTCAGTATTTTAATAGCGTATTTGACTGCATTCGTTCGGCTCGCGAAGAAGTGTTGATTGAAACCTTCATCATTTTCAACGATGAAGTGGGGCGGGAGCTAAAGGAGGCCCTACTCGACGCTGCCGCTAGGCAAGTACGTATAGACGTCACGGTAGACGGCTATGGGACAGCGGATCTGGACAACGACTATATAACAGAGCTGACAGACGCTGGTATTCACCTGCATGTTTATGACCCCAAACCGCGCTTGTTCGGTATGCGTACTAACCTGTTTCGCCGTCTTCACCGTAAGATCGTCGTGGTAGATGGCGATGTGGCTTTTATCGGCGGTATCAACTTCGGCGCCGATCACCTGCCCGATAAATATGCCATGGGCAAGCAAGATTATGGCTTGCGAGTAAGGGGCCCTATTGTAAAGGACATTCGTGATGCTGCTGGAGCGCTTCTGGTAGAGCATCAGGCGGTACAGGAACTACCGCAGATCCGGGCGTTGCCTCCCCCCACTGGCAGCGCCGCTATAAGGCTGGCTATTCGTGATAACAGCCTTCATCGTAATGATATCGAAGAGCATTATCTCCAAGCATTTCGTTCGGCGCAGTCACATCTAGTCATTGCCAATGCCTATTTCTTTCCCAGTTATCGTCTCTTTCATGAATTGCGAAACGCGGCGCGACGGGGCGTTAACGTCACGCTGATTTTGCAGGGCCGCCCTGATATGCCCTGGGCTAGAATGTTCTCCAGCTCGCTTTACAGCTATATGTTGCAGCAGGGCATTAGCATTTTTGAGTATACCGAGCATCCTTTACATGGAAAGATCGCGATCGTTGATCATGAATGGTCAACGGTGGGATCAAGCAATCTCGATCCACTCAGCCTGTCACTGAACCTGGAAGCCAATCTGTTCGTTCGCGACGCTAGGCTCAACCAACAGATCCATCAACACCTATCTGAGCTTATCGAGAGCAGTTGTAAGAGGATAACAACCGAAGCCGCGGAAAAAGGTCGTTGGTGGCGGGCGCCGCTTATGTTCGCGAGTTTTCATTTCCTGCGTCATTTCCCTAGGCGAATGGGGTGGTTACCCGCTCATGTGGCTCGAATGGAAACGTTGGCGCCTAGGTCGCGGAAGCACAAGCGTGCACAGGAGTGAGCCGGATGCAGTCAAACAGCAAAAAAGCGAGCGCTAAACTGCGCAGTGCCTGGGGTCGTTGGCTGAAGCACGGCGTCACTTTGCTGCTCTTTATGGTGGTCGCGATCTTGTTATTTTCACTGGTCCAGAATATGGACTGGCAGGCCGTTATCGAAACGCTGCGCGGCTATAGTCCCGCCCTGGTCATGATGGGGCTTGGCATTACTGCCGCAAGCTTTGCCGTCTTCAGCAGTTACGATCTGCTGGGCAAGTTTTATACCGGCCATGAGTTGCCGATCAAGCAGGTGCTGCCGTTAGCCTTCGTATGCTACGCCTTTAACCTCAATCTGGGCGCCTGGGTTGGCGGCATTGCCTTGCGCTATCGGCTATACACAAAGTTTGGCCTGAATGTGGCGACCGTGACGCGTGTGCTGAGTGTGAGCTTAACCACCAATTGGCTGGGCTATATGCTGCTTGCCGGAACGCTATTTACGCTTAGGCTGATTGAGTTGCCTGAACATTGGCAAGTTGGCACGCTAGGGTTGCAGTTTATTGGGGCGGGGTTATTGCTTGTTTGCCTTTTCTATCTGTTAGCGTGTCGTTATTCACGGCGACGCACCTGGCAATGGCGGGGTCATGAAATCGTTCTCCCTTCGCTACGACTAGCTCTGCTTCAGATGTTGCTTGGCGCGGTTAATTGGTCCTTGATGGCCGCGCTTGTCTACCTACTGCTACCCCAGGGCGTTTTCTACCCTACTATCCTCGGTATTCTTCTTGTCAGCAGTATTGCGGGTGTGGTGACTCATATTCCCGCGGGCCTGGGTGTGCTTGAAGCTGTGTTCATCGCTTTGTTGCAACATCAAGTGTCCACGAGCGACATTCTCGCTGCTTTGATCGGCTATCGCGCGCTCTATTTTTTGTTCCCCCTGGGGCTGGCGTGCATGGTGTATCTACTGCTGGAGCGCTGGAGCAAAAAACAACAAAGAGAATCGGAGCCACGGCACTAAAAAGAGGGCACTTAAAAGATAGCCATGGGGTAATCCCCCCATTTATAACCGAAGCGATAAGTAGAGTTGGTTAGGCCGCCATGGCCACCTTCTGTTTCGGTGTTATCCCACCCAATGCCATGTTCGGTCGCTCGTGGTTGTACGTCCAGAGCCAGCGTGTGGCAAAATCCTGTACTTCAGCGATCGAGTCGAAAAGATAATGGCTCAACCAATCATAACGGACTGTTCGGTTGTAGCGTTCAACATAAGCATTCTGCTGCGGATTCCCCGGCTGGATATATCGAAGTTCAATGCCTTCCTGCCTTGCCCAGGTAACGAGCTTACCGCTGATGTATTCCGGGCCGTTGTCACAGCGAATGGCTTTTGGCTTGCCGCGCCATTCGATCAACTGCGTGAGAGAGCGTATTACGCGCTCTGCCGGCAGCGAGAAGTCTGCATCGATGATCAGACCTTCCCGGTTGTAGTCATCGAGCACGTTGAACAATCGATACGTTCGGCCGTCTGCCAACTGGTCGTGCATGAAGTCCATAGACCAACAGCCGTTCAGAACCTGCGGTACCGACAAGGGTTCCGGCTTTTTCCGCACCAGTCGCTTCTTGGGCTTGATCCGCAGGTTAAGCTCCAGCTCCCGGTAAATCCGGTAGATGCGCTTATGGTTCCAGCCGAAGCCCTTCACGTTGCGCAGATACAGGTAACACAGCCCAAACCCCCAGTTACGCTGGTTATGGGTTAAACGCACCAGCCAGTCGGCAATCACCGCGTTCTCATGGCTCAGCTTTGCCCGGTAGCGATAACAGGTCTCACTGATACCAAAGGCCACACAGGCCAGCCGTACACTGCAGCGATCGGCATCAACTGCATTTTTTGCCATCTCTCGGCGTTGAGATGGCTTTACCACTTTCCCTCAAGGGCCTCCTGGCGAAGCTCGGATTTCAAGCGCTCTTCGGCGTACATCTTCTTGAGTCGACGGTTTTCGTCTTCCAGGTCCTTGAGGCGCTTCATCATGGACGCGTCCATACCGCCATACTTCGAACGCCATTTATAAAACGTGGCACTGCTCATACCGTGCTCGCGGCAAAGTTCAGGAACCGGCACGCCAGATTCGGCTTGCTTCAGAATCGCCATGATCTGGCTGTCGGTAAAACGTGATTTTCGCATGTGGAATCTCCTGTCTGTTCAGAGTACAAAATTCCACTTATCACCGCGATTATTTTTCGGGGGGATTACCATGGTGCAACCACCGGCAGAAGAGCGATTGGCATTCGATGCTGGCAGAAGCTGGTGAGGTTTCGGCATAGCCGATAGGATAAGGGAGTTATGCTAGGTGGTTCTAGCGCTTACTAGCGACAGCCAATATGCCAAGACGAGGTACCATGAACGACGTTATTGAGTTACTTAAATCCCACCGTTCGATCCGTAAATTCAGTGACCGCCAGATCCCACGGGAGCTGCTCATTGAGCTTATCCAGGCCGGGCAGGGGGCTGCTACGTCCAGCCATGTCCAGGCGTATACCGTTATCCATGTTAAAAATCAGGCTAATCGCGAACAGATTGCGGAGCTGGCGGGTGGGCAAGGATACATTGCGACCTGTGCCGACTTTCTAGTGTTTTGCGCCGATATGAAACGGCCTACTGAGGCATCTGAGCAGACGGGGGCGAACGTAGTGCGCGGCATGACGGAACAACTGTTAGTAGCGACGGTAGATACGGCGCTGATGGCGCAAAACGTTGCAGTGGCGGCTGAGTCTGAAGGGCTGGGTATCTGCTATATCGGCGGCATACGTAATAATCCCCAAGCAATTAGTGATCTATTACGCCTGCCTGAGCATGTTTATCCCGTGTTTGGTATGTGTCTTGGCTACCCGGATCATGATCCTGAAGTAAAACCGCGGTTACCAGTGGAAGCGGTTCTAAAAGAAGACTACTACACTGAAGACGGTGAGCAGGTGAAACGTTTTGATGCCACAATGCAGGCTTACTACCAAGCGCGTAGCAGTAGTAATAAAAATACCGATTGGTCGCACAATCTCAAGCCACTTTTCGATACCAAGCTGCGCCCGCATATGCGTGATTTCTTGATCAAGCGTGGCTTTGAAATGAAGTAGCGTTGAAATGAAATGGCTTTGAAATGAAATGGCTTTGAAATGAACAGTATTGCAATGAAGAAATAGGCGCAGCACATTTTTTATTAGGATTTTGGAAAAGAGAAAGCTCAACGGTTTATTTGATGATCTCTTTTCCTCGTTTTCAGGAGCTCCACCGCATGCGCGTATTTGCTAACCCCGTCGGTTCCGGCTCTCTTTGGTTCGACAATCTTACAACGGCTGGCGGTGTCCCCGTCGCCTATGATCCCCAGGCCCGGGCTTTTGTGCCTATGCCGCCGTTCTGTATTAATCGAGACATCATCGGTTGTAATTGGATAGCCCCCGAACAAGGCGCTTTTTGCCGCTCTTGTGCGATGACTGCGCTGGCGCCCGATCCCAGCCTTCCTAACGCGATTCCGAACTGGGCCCAAACCGAAGCGGCGAAGCGCTGGGTGCTGGATAACCTGGGCCGCTGGCACTGGTTCCGCCCCGAAGACCCAGGCGCGCCGCCGGTTTTTCATCTTCTAGCGGAAGGCAAAAAGCCCGTGCCCATGGGCCACATTGAAGGTGTCGTTACCATCAGCGTTGCCGAGGTCGATCCTGTACTGGTGACAACGCGGCGTGAAGCGTTAGAAGAGCCTTATCGCACCATGATTGGCCACATGCGCCATGAAATATCGCATATGCTTTGGTGGCGGCTTAGCCTGCGGGAAGATTTTCTTGACGCTTTCCGGGAAATGTTTGGTGACGAGCGTCAGGATTATGCCGCCGCGCTCCAGCGCCACTATCAAAACGGACCGCCCGCCGATTGGAAAGAGCGTTATTTAACCACTTACGCATCTGCCCATCCCCATGAGGATTGGGCCGAGACGGCTGCCCACTTGCTGCATTTAACCGATATCGCCGATAGCTTTGCAGCATCCGATCTCTCTTCACCAGAGCTGCCCAGTCATCAGTGGGAGCCGTATGCGGAGCCAGATGCCGATCGCTTGATTTACGTGGCAGCGGCGCTCACTGTGGGTGTTAATCATGTTAACCGCTCTATGGGCTTGCCGGACCTCTATCCCTTTGTGCTTTCTGAAAACGCTCGTCGCAAGCTGGCATTTGTGCATGATTGGCTGCGTCGTGGCGCCCAGGGACTTTAATGCAAATTTAAATTAAGCCATTGACGCCGCGTGGCGTGTAGAAGTCACAACATTGCCTATACTGCATAAAGTATGACGAGAACCATAGCCGATAAAAACAAAGGCCGGTACACCACTCATGACACCGGCCATTAAGCATGGAGATTGACTGATGAATCTAGACCGCGCTTACCGCCTATTAGCAGCTTTCTACACAGTGATGCTTATCATCGGTGTCATCGCCTTATTAGCAGGTGGCGGGACACTGCTCTCTCCCGTGTATTTGCTGGTGGGCGCAATAGCAGTGATTGGGCTGTGGGGGTATACCCTGAAGCGGCGGTTTATGAACCCGCGTATGTGGAGGCCGTTGGCGGGAATACTAGCGGTGGGTATTGTGATTCAGTTAGTCGTAATGCTCACCACACCGTTATCGAGCGTTTTATTAACCTGGATGCTTACCAGCAGTATTTTTTCCGTCATGTTGGTAATTATGCTTTTCCACTACGGGGATCGCGATCAACCTCTATGGGCGACTGAAGAAGAACACACGGCTGCCCAGCAGCTTGATGCCTTACTAACGAGTAATTCTTCCCTAACCGCTGTTACCAGTGATGGTGCTCGAGAAAATAGCGTTAAAGTGACAAAATCTAACAGCGGCTATCAAGCAAGCGTGACGCGGCGTTCGCAAGAAGGTCAAGAGCGCTTTGTAGAGCGCTTTCGATATCCCGAAACGCTAGTATTTTTCTTGGAGAAATTTACCAGCGTTACGGTTAATGATTTTAAGCGTTCGAACACTTTGGATGATCGTGGGAGCTCAACCGCCGAAGCCTAGGCTCTATGTTTATAACAGGCATTTTTATTTACATGGTAAGAGAAATGCTGGCTTCTTGGGCCAGCATTTCTTCTAACTGAGGGGCGAGAGTTTGTTGTATGTGCAGATATAAGGGTAGCAACGTTTTCTTTAAACCACTTTCTGCTTTTTGCTTATCTATGTAGTAGGCGCTTCTTCTGCCATGAAAGTTAATGGTTTCTCCTACCTTGGTGAAGTGAAACCCTGTTAGCGCGAGTAGCCGAGGCAGGCTAGGTTCCATCATGGCAAACACCTGTATTTTACCTAGCTGTTTTCCTAATGAATAACCTGTGATGAATAGCCCGCTTGCCAGCAATGAGAATAGCTGCCTTTCCTCTACGGAAAAAAAGGTACTAGTGCTTGTGTTTGCTAAAATGTCTTTTTCTTTTTCTTTTGCTTTGGTTCTGAAGAGAGGATTAACGGCAAGACGAGAAATTTCATAGTAACTGTTTATAGCCAGCTTTTCGGGATGGAACTCTGGATGAGTTAGGCTCTGGCTGCCATATGTCTGTAAAGGAAGCTGGTTTAGCGGCTGAGGGCTAGAAGGCTTTGGAATGACGACTCGCACACATCCGGCCACTAGGCCGGTTCTGCGATGTTCAATCAAGCAATGAATAGAATTTTGGTCATGAATATCATATTCGAGCTTGTTGTAAGGGTCAGTCGGTTCTTCATATTGCAGCTCTTCGCAGTAAACGTCATGCCTTAAACGATAAACTTTATGTTTTTCCTGCTCAGTGATACACAGTTTAAATTTAAATTCTTGAATAAACCTTTCCAGTAATGCTGAAGGTGCTTCCCTATTTGTTGCTATACGAGGTGAAGACATCACGCGCTATCCTTTTCAGTCCAAGAATGAAATTGAAACTGCTTCTATTATAAGTAACTGATTCCAAAAAATGCTTCGGTAAGCTTGGTGGGCTTGCCTAAATGGTACCCCTGCCCATACGTTATTCCATAGCCCTTTAATATAGGCAACAATGCTTCTTGGTCAACGAACTCGGCAATGGTTTGCTTACCAAAGCCTTTGGCTATATCCGCAATAGCGCGAACGATAACGCGGCTGTCAGGGCTAATTAACAAACTGCGAATAAAAGAGCCGTCTATCTTAATGTAATCAACGGGTAACTGCCCAAGGTAGTGAAAACTACTAAAACCAACACCAAAGTCATCCAGAGCGGTGCGGCACCCTAGGCTGCGCACGGCTTGTAATACACCGCGTGCAGCAGAGAAATCGGTAACCGCTGCGGTCTCTGTCACTTCCAGTATCAAATGGTGAGGGTCAGCGCCGCTGGCGGTTATTTCCTCGGCTAAATATTGCTTTAGCCCCTCATCATGTAAGGACTGGCCGGAAAGGTTAACTGCAAACGTAATGCCTCGATCCTGCAGTTGGCTGAGTGCTTTTAAACTGTGCCGCACTACCCAGCGATCAATCAACACGATTTGGCCGCTCTGTTCGGCGATAGGAATAAAGTTTGCGGGAGAAACTAAGCTGCCATCTGCGTTGCGCATTCGTAGCAGCACTTCGTAATGTTTTATATCTTGATCTTCTAATCTAATGATAGGTTGAACCATAAGCTCAAAGCTGTCTTCTTCCAGCGAACTGCGTATCCGCTCAACCCAGTAGACGCGATCCTGCAGCTCGTCTTTGGCATTCTCAGCTTTAGAAAGGAGGTGCCAGTGCTGGAAGCCACTCTCCTTCGCTTTGTACATAGCCACATCGGCGCTCGCCATCAGATCGGCAGGCGTATTGCCGTGGGTGGGGAACAGCGCAATACCAATACTCGCCGTCACGCGATGCCGCCGCTCTCCGACCACAAAGCCGATATCGTCGAGCAGCTGAACGATATACTGCGCGACTGTCACTGCTTGGTCGGCACTGGTATCTTCGAGTAACAGTGAAAATTCATCGCCCCCTAAGCGGGCGATGACGCCACGCCGACCTAGCTTATGGAAGAGTGTATCGGCCACTTCACGCAACAATTTGTCGCCCACGTGGTGGCCACTCAGCTCGTTAATCTCCTTGAACTGATCTAAGTCCAGCAGCAGTACCGCCCCTTTAGCAGTGGCAGAGCGTTCAATGGCGATTTGCAGTGCATGTTGGAAGTAGCGCCGGTTGTATAGCTCGGTCAGCGGATCTCGTTCGGCAAGCCAAGTTAGCCGCGCTTCGGCGGCCTTGCGTTCGGTGATATCAAGGCCAACGGAAATGCGCGATACCGGTTCCTCGTTACCTGTATGCAAAGGCGCATGATACCAAGCGATAGTGTGGAGATGATGATCGGGGGTGCGCAGCGTTTTCTCCTCTTGTTGAGGAAGGGTAATTGCATTCGCTGTGGTAAAGACGCCAGTCTCGAAGACATCTACAAAATAACGTCCTAGCAGGGAGGCCTCCCTTATTCCTAGCATCAATTGAGTATACTCATTGACTAGGCTTATGCGTCCTGTGCTGTCTTGGGCAACGATAAATACTTGAGCGGTATCCAGTAAGCTATTGACGAAATCACGCTCTTGGGCCAGTTCATCAATACGCTCAGCTAATTGGCTACCGCGCTCTTGTACTTCGCTTTCCAACCTTTCGAGTTGATGAGAAAGCTCAAGCGTGGTGACTTCGAGTATATCTATCTCGTCTGCAATGCGATGGCGGTGATTGGGAAGGGCGGAGCGAATATCGCTAAATTGCCCACTCGCCAGTATGGGTAGCAAGCCTGCGACTCTACGCAGCCGTGCCATGGGGCCAAGCAGTATGACGAGCAGTAGTAATTCAGCGGCAATCCAGCCAAGCACACCAACGAACAATAGGGTGCGTGTATCGTTATGGATGGCATTAATTTGCTCGGTAATATCCGATATCAGCAAGAAGTAACCACTGTTGCTTTGCTCGCTGCTCTCCTCCATGCGGACAGCACTAAGCTCCAAATACCTGCCAGTATGCTCAAAGCGTAACGGTGCTTCTATCAAATGGTCCACTGTCGCGGCTTCTGCTGCTCGCTGCAACGGTGCCAAGCTTTGTTCTTCACTGGTGAGCGCTAATAGATACCCATTCCATGCCTTCAGTTGTCGTGGGACGGTTACATTACTGTCTTCAGCCGCGCCTGTGACCAGTAAAGCGACTTCGCTGCCAGAGACTTCCTTCGCCTGTCGAGTGACATCCGCTAATGAGCGGGATAGCACGACCATACCGACACTTTCTCCCTCTACCAATACCGGCACTGCAGCAAATTGTTGGCAGCTAACGGCACAGCGAAGCGTGGTTAGTGGCCGTTCTGTATTCATGACTCGTTGCGCCCAACTGAGTATGGGTAGCTGTGCTTCTGCATTGCCGGAGCCCCATTTCCCCAAGACTTGACCACGTGAATTAACGATTAGAATCTCATCGATTCCCGCCTCAAGCTGGAGTGCAGGCCACTGGGAATCCAGCGCTTGCTCCACATCAATGGTATTTCCTGCTTGTAAAGGTGAGCCTAAACTTGCTGAAGCAGCGGTCAATCCGGCTAATTGACGTAAATTCTCGGAGGAACGCGTTAACGCTAAATGAATTTCACGCTGTTGACGTTCATGGTGTTGGCTTCGGCTTTCCTGAAACTGGCGGGTGAGATTTTCGTGACCCAACCAAGTAAATAGGCTAACTAATGCTAAAAGCAGTAGGCTACTCAATGCGATAACACGCCAAGTCAGGCTAAGGCGCTGTGGGATTTGAAAAAGGGCGGGTATCTTCATCGCAGTAGTATCCTAGCCAGGATCGAGTAATAGATCAGAAACGCAGCGATAACTGGAACAGCCACATGTTCCAGCGTCGGCTGGTTGCTGATGAATCCGGGTTGTCCTGAGCAGGCAGCCAGCCAGTACCATCCACATGATGGTATTCGCCTGCCAGCATTACCTGAGGATGCGGTGTCCACTGCAAGCCAAAGGTTAAATCATCTGCAAACTGAGCGTGAGCAGGCCCCAGGCCACTAGCTTCAAAGGCTTTTCCAGAAGCATCATCACGGTTACTGACTAAGCTGTCGTAACGGATTAGCCACTGCCAATCGTTATAAAAGCGCCGTGTATACTGCACATACCAACTTTCACCGGTCGTATCGAAATTTAAAGCCGGTTGATTGAAATTTTTTAACCCTGAGCGGCGCAGTGCATACTCGGCCGTTACGCTCCAGAGTTCTTGATTATACTGCAACGAAAAAACCCAGGGCCTGAAATAAAAATCTCCATCACTCACGTTGGGGGAATAGGTATCTATTTGGGATCTGACATTGGCATGGTTGAGAGCCGCAACGATACGTCCTGCGTCATGCTCATAGCGTACTTGTGCAATAGCAGATTGCTGCGGATCGAAAGAGCCCCGTATACGATGCAACTGAAGCGTCTGATTTAAGTCTTTGTCTGCCTGGGGTTTTCCTAAACCAAGCTGACCTCTTATAACGCCGTTATCCAATCGTTCTTCCAGATATAACGTTAGTCCATCTCCTGTTAGAGCCAATGAACGTGTCCGGTCAAAATAAAGTGATTGAGGTAACAGTATGCTAGGGCGTGTAAACGCCACATCGCGTGTTTGATTATAGAACCCAAACGGATTTTTAATCCTGCCTAGCTGAATACCAAAGGTGCGCTGCTGATCGGAAACCATTTGGTAATCAATCAGGCCATAGTCAAGCTCTGGATAAGCGTCGCTGCTATCGCCACCTGCACGTCGGCTTAACATTTGTGCGGCCAGTAACACATCCTGGTGAGGGCGTAATGAGACGTTGAGACCGATTTCGGTGAACTCGAAACTACCTTCATCTTGGCTGCTGGGGCCAAAAAAGTCGTTATCATCAGTAACGACTAACGCCTGACTAAGAAAGCCATGCATCTGCAGAGTATCCCTAACGTTTTCATCGCTACGGGCTTGGGTAGAAGCTCCTAATATAACAACGCCTAACAGAGCGGCAACAGCACGGTATTCACTCCATTGAGATAACTTGGATACTATCATCCAGATACTCCCTTTCTAGGTAGCCAATGGCGCCGGGTGTCGTGGCAACGTGCTCGCGCATCTCTGCCTGGTCAGCGACGCGGTCAGGGGCTTGGCCGGTTCCCGAGAAGACCATGCGATCCCAGGCTAACTGAAGCTGGTGCGGATATACCGCTAACTGCTCTTTGGTGAAGCGAGCATGCACGGAATCACTATTATTTAAAACGTAGACCCTGACCGCTTGGCCATCCGGCCATGTGCGTTGACGCATCGCAAAAATCGCGCGGGTAGTATCGCGATTCAACCAGCGGGTGGCGACGTCAGGATGGGCGACTAAAAAAAGAGGGGCTTCTCTAGCGATGGCATTTGTGCATGTGAAAGTGAGCATCACCAGCAACATGAGGGTGACCATTGCCAGTAACGCCAATCGCATGAGAGAACCGCTCAAGACAGGTGAAGGCATGGGCGGTATCTTACTGGTTGATTGATGAACGCCAGGTTCATGCACGATGCAGTTCTATCTTGGACTTTATCGGTGTATGAGTTAATGACGTGTTCTCCCTCGCGGTCTATCGGTGTTGTTTTTTATATTCAGTGCCCTTTGTTTAACTAAGGGATAAGCACCAAAAAAACTGTGCCGTATCGATACGGCACGGACACAAACACTACATCAATTCAAAAAAAATAACAGGTAGCTATGTTAAAGAAGAGCGAGGGCTCTTGGTGGCGGTTGTTTTTTGATTTTTTTCCATTCAACTTTGTCCATTTTGATTGGCTTATACTTCCCGTCGCTGATGAGAGCTTGTACTTAATGGCTAAGCGTCTGTGCGATACTCATTGCATTAAGTTCGTTTGAAAATCTTCCTCTGCCATCCTAAAAGGATCATCCGCCATGTTCACCGGCCTGAGTGCATTCCCGCTAACTCCCATGAACGAGCACGGCATTCAAGAGCGTGAGTTTATTCACTTAGTGGAACACTTGGCCGCAGCTGGTGTGGACTCCATTGGCGTGCTGGGATCGACCGGCAACTACGCCTATTTAAGCGTTGCAGAGCGCGCCCGTGTGGCCAGTCTTAGTGTCGAAAACGCCGGGACTGTGCCTGTAGTCGTAGGCATAGGTGCATTACGTACCCGCGATGTGCTGGCTAATGCGGAACGTGCCCAGCAAGCCGGTGCCAGTGGGCTATTATTGGCACCGGTGTCCTATCAAAAGCTGACCGACGATGAAGTGTACGACCTCTATGCCACCGTCAGCCGTTCATTGAGCGTTCCGCTATGCGTGTATGACAATCCCGGCACCACCCATTTTGATTTCAGCGATGAGCTGCACGGGCGTATTGCTCAATTGCCACAGGTGCGCTCTATCAAGATCTCGCCAGTAGTGAATGATATCGAGAAAGCGCGCGAGCGTGTGGTGCGGCTGCGTGCGCTCATTCCTTCAGAGGTCACCATAGGCATCAGCGGCGACCCGGCCGCCGCTACAGGGCTAAACGCCGGCTGCGATGCGTGGTACTCCGTTATCGGCGGGCTCTATCCCCGCACAGCACTGGCGCTGACTCGGGCTGCCCAAGCGGGAGATACCCAGCAGGCCAATGCGCTTTCCAGTGCGCTTGAGCCGTTATGGGCGCTTTATCGTGAATATGGTGGCAGCTTGCGGGTAGCCGCCACCATTGCAGAGTTAACCGGCAAGGTCAGCCAACCCTGCTTGCCTCAACCACTTAAAGCACTACAAGGGGATGACCGTAAACGAGTGGAGCAGGTAGTGGCGCAGCTCGACCTGGCCGCTGACTTCAGAGCGTAAAGCGATTCACCAAAAACGCCCAGCCAAGGCTGGGCGTGCTGAGTGTTTATAGGCGGTCTTACTCTACGAGTTCGAGCAGACGATCAGGATAGTTGGTGAAAAGACCGTTGACGCCCATTTCCATCAAACGCTCCATTTCATCAGCTTCATTGATGGTGTAGACATGGACCGGTAGGCCGTTGTCGTTCGCCTGACGGATGAAGTCGGCGTCAATCACTTCCTCGCCTTCGTAAATGAAATTGGTGCCCAAACCGACCGCATAATCCGCCACTGCCTGGAAGTCCTCATCGGTGATCTCTTCTGGCCCCGGTGTCACGTCCGTCCACTCCACCAATCGCCCATCCTCCTCTTCGCTGGGGTAATACCAGACCAGTTGAATGAGCGGGATGTTCTCGTTTAATTCGTGCACTTTCAGCAGGCTATCTTGCTCGAAAGACTGGACCAGGACCCGACCACTCTCGATCAAGTCATGCTCTTCCAGCAGCGCTACCAACGCTTCTTCCAGGCCAGGGTTCAACTGCGGCGACTTGGTTTCTATGTAGTAGCGTGCATCGTGCCCAAAGTGCTCCAATAACTCATCCAAAGTAAGTATTAGAGCGCCTTCAAAGGCTGTGTCGGCACTGTCAGGGTTTTGCTCGTTGAACCACGTGCCGGTATCCAGTGCTTTCAGTTCTTCCAGCGTGTAATCATTGATCTCGCCTTCGCCGTCACTGGTGCGATCGATGGTGTCATCATGAAACACCACCACCTCGCCGTCCGAAGTGATTTGAGCGTCGAGTTCCAAGTAATCGACGTCCCATTCGTGGGCCAACTCATAGGCTGCCATTGTGCTTTCCGGTGCATGGCCGCTGGCGCCTCGGTGAGCAATGACCTGAAATGACTCAAGCTCTTTGAGCTGCTTTTCCAGCGGCGTGGACTCCGCCAGCGCCGAGGTGGCAGCACCACCGAAAAGGCCCAGGGTTATTGATGTAACCAGTAAACGGCGTTGCATGGGAATTCCTTTCGTTGAATGCCTGGTTAATAACCCTACAGGGATTGCATAATGAAAGCCAAACAGGCATTCAACGTCGCCTAATCCAACCTAGATAGGCGCTTTACCAATGACTTTGCCTCTTTCCTAGAAGTCAGCCGGACAAACTGAATATGCGCATAGCGCGGATCAATCATATCGGCAAAATAACGTTGCCGATTCTGTCGCCAAGTCTTGAGAGACCATAGCAACACAGACTCGCGGCTTAAAAAAGTTTTGCGGAGAGATTCACGATTGCCGGTGCCGGGCCAAAGCTCGTCTTGGCTGATGATGCGTTTGGTAGCTCGAAAGATGGCTTGGGTAAATACCCGCCAAAAAGGGTAGTCGATCCACACCACCATATCGACATCGTGCCACTTGATAGGGCGTGTTCGGTTAAAGTTACCATCCAGTACCCAGCCTTCAGATGAGGCAACCAAGGCTTCTTCCAGTTTGGCGAAAAATACGTCGTCTGGAGAGCCTTGCCAATTAGCACGCCAGAATAATTGATCAAGCTGAATGCATGGGGTGTTCAATACGTCTGCAAGCTGCTTTGCAAGTGTGCTCTTGCCACTGCCACTCGTGCCGACCACATTAATCTTCATAACAAAGCACTCTTCAAGAACGGCGAGGCATTTTATGAATTGCCGAGTGGTTAGACAACAAGTGCCCAACGCCAATGTCCAATACCTGCTAGGCTCAGAAGGAGCTAAGTGCATTTAAACGTCAGCGATTAGGCACACCTAGGATGGTATTAATTCCATGATCCATACAGAGCATCATCGGTCTCACCGTTCAGGCTGGCTTCGTGCTGCAGTGCTCGGCGCCAATGACGGCATTGTGTCCACCAGTAGCCTCATCCTCGGCGTTGCAGCGGCAAGCACAACGCAGAGCGATATCATGCTGGCAGGCGTTGCGGGCTTGGTGGCTGGCGCTATGTCGATGGCCGCTGGGGAGTATGTGTCGGTGAGCTCGCAATCCGACACCGAGCACGCCGATCTCAACATTGAGCGTAAAGCACTGGCGGAACATTACGAACTTGAGCAGGAAGAACTTGCCGACATATACGTCACTCGTGGCTTAGAGCCTGAATTGGCACGTCAAGTCGCAGAGCAATTAATGACGAACGACGCTCTAGGCGCTCATGCAAGAGATGAGATTGGTATCACCGATACTGGTCAGGCTCGCCCCCTCCAGGCCGCTCTCTCATCAGCAGCGACCTTTACCGCGGGCGCGCTTTTGCCATTGTTGGTCGCCTGGTGGGCACCATCAACATTATTGACGCCTCTGGTAGCACTGTTTTCACTGCTTTTCCTGGCTTTGTTGGGCGCTGTTGCGGCTCGAGTCGGCGGTGCACCTATCTTGAAAGCTGCAGCACGAGTGATGTTCTGGGGCGCGCTCGCAATGGCGCTAACCTCGGCCATCGGTCGTGTGTTTGGAGTCGTGGCTTGAATGCGTGAGCGCCGAATTTAGCGTTCGCAACGAAGAGCTGGCAATTATCGATGCTGAAGTGCTTGGGTCAGAGTTCAGCATTACTGCGGCCAGAAGCTTCAATAACCTCGTGGTGTATGCGTTGCTGCTGCTCAGCTGAGAGGTTTTCATACGGACAGTCAAACAGTTGCTGCGCGTATCGCTCGAAAAGAGCAGCAAGACTAGGTGGTGTTTTTTTTATCTGCTCTGCTCTCGCCAGCCCCTGCTCGCTTGTCAGTTTCCTATACTCCTCCATGACTTGGTTGCGCATTGCATGGCAGTACTCTGCTGCTTCAAGATAACTGGCTCTGCCTGCTGAGATGTCTGCTTTAGCAGTCGAAGAAATACGCTGAATTTGCGATATATAACGTGCTCGGGTATGAGCATCGTTACTCACATCAACACCGGCACTCCGTTCTGCCTCAGTCATAGGGCTTCTCCTGGTAACGACTAGGCGCAAAGCGCTCACTGATTCATTATAGCTTTACCACTTCAAGTTCACGCTTAAGCCATTCTGTCGGCGTCTCGCTGCCGGTTTAAAAAGCCGTTAGAGAGGCCACTAGTCCTTGTTAAAGTGCCGGTGCAGGGGAGAATTAATCAGCAGTAGGTTGAATTACGCCTAGATGCCTGCACTTACTAATAAGTAACTAATTCACATGGAGCCGTTATGACAACGTTAGTGATTGGCGCGAACGGACAGATTGGCAAACAGTTTTGCGAACTGGCCCAAAAAGCGGGCACGCCCATCAAGGCGATGATCCGCAGTGACGAGCAGGCAGCCTGGTTCAAAGAGCACGGCATTGATACCGTGGTGGCTGATTTAGAAGGCGAATTTGAGCACGCTTTTGACGGCTGCGACCAAGTGGTCTTTACGGCGGGTTCAGGGCCTTACACCGGGCCAGACAAAACGCTGATGATTGATCTTTACGGTGCCATACGCACCGCCGATATCGCCAAGGAAAAAGGTCTCTCCCGCTACATCATGATTAGCGCCATGCGTGCAGAAAAACCACTAGAGGCGCCCGAAAAAATGCGCCCCTACATGGCCGCGAAATTTGCTGCTGATGCCCACCTGCGCAACAGCGGTCTTCCCTACGTCATTCTCAAGCCGGGGCGTTTGACCGACGAAACCGCCAGTCAGCGGTTCGCCAGTTCACTGGAGGAAGCAGGCGACAATCAAATCTCCCGCGCCAACGTTGCCCATGCGCTACTTCACGCTGTGCAAAAGCCCGATTTGGTCAATCAGGAGTATCTGCTGCTGGATGGCAAACGTTCGATTGGCGAGATCATTCAGTAGCCAGGCCCAAGCTGCTCCTTACGCATTCACCCCCTTCATGCCTTCCGGTGTATAGCGCTCGCCGATGACCGGAAGGCGTGCAGTGGCCGCTTCGAGCTGTTGCTGCTCATCATCGGTTAGGGTGATGGACGCAGCTGCTGCATTCTCTTCAAGGTAGCGCAACCGTTTGGTGCCCGGGATCGGTACGATGTTGTCGCCTTTGGAAAGTAGCCAAGCCAGCGAGAGCTGCGCAGGGGTGCAGCCTTTGAGTGCTGCCATGTCACCAATCACCTCCACGATTCGGCGGTTAGTGTCCATGGCCTGTTCAGAGAAGCGGGGCAGGTTAGAACGAAAATCACCTTCTCCGAAATCAGCGTTCTCTTGAAACCTGCCCGTTAAAAACCCTCGACCGAGAGGAGAGTAGGGCACAAAGCCGATACCGAGCTCCTTGCAGGTGGGCAGTACCGCTTGCTCCACGTCCCGTGTCCAGAGCGAGTATTCGGTTTGAACCGCCGTCACAGGGTGCACGGCGTGTGCGCGGCGCAGGGTCTCGTCGCTAACCTCGCAGAGGCCAATATGGGCAATTTTTCCCTCTTTAACCAGTTGTGCCAAGCCCTCCATGGTCTCTTCGATAGGGGTTGCCGGGTTAACACGGTGAACGTAGTAGAGATCGATTTGTTCGATGCCCAGCCGCTTCAGCGACGCCTCGCAAGCTTTGCGAGCATACAGGGCGCTGCTATCCAGGCGACGCTGATACTCACCAGGGTTACGAACAATGCCAAACTTGGTGGCGATACGTACGTTTGGCTTATGGCTGGCAAGAAAACGGCCAATCAGCTCCTCGTTATGGTGTGGCCCGTACATATCCGCCGTGTCAAAAAAGTCGATACCCAGCTCCACCGCCCGGGCCAACACTCGAAGAGACTCGCTATCGTCTCGGGGGCCGTAGAACTCGCTCATTCCCATGCAGCCTAAGCCAATGGCAGAGAGGGTCAGGTCGGTGCCGAGTGTACGTTTTTTCATGCTATGTCTCCTGTAATGACTTACTAAACCATGGCCCATCAAGTGTGCGTTAGCCGTTATCGAGCGCTTGTTGAAACGCGCAATAACAGCGTGGCACTATCCAATAATGAAAAAAATGAACGAGTTCGGTAAGCCGTTTTCCAGTTTTGAAAACCAGATGCCCCGGGGGTGGGTCTGGGATGACACGCGCACTTTTCTGGCGGTGGCCCGCCACGGCACTTTGAGCGGCGCGGCAGCGGAACTCCATCTCGGTATCGCGACGCTCTCCCGGCGTATTGAGCGGCTGGAAAAAGCCTTAAAGCTGCCGTTGTTTGTTCGTCAGCAGTCGGGCTATCAGCTTACCAAGGAAGGGGCCGGGCTAATCGAAAAAGCCGAAGCGCTGGAAGCCGCCGCAGCGGCCTTCTCTAGCGGGGGCGCACTCGCTACGGAACTGAGCGGCAGGGTGCGCTTGGCCACCGCTGAAAACCTGGCCACGTCTTTGATTCTGCCTGCATTGCCACAATTTTATGCTCAGTACCCCGGCATCACACTTGAGCTGGTGACCGATATCACCACCGTCAATCTGCACCGTCGTGACGCTGACTTGGCGCTTAGAATGGTCAAGCCCGAGCGAGGCAATGTCACCCTTCGGCGCCTTGGCTCGCTGGGGTTTGGGCTTTATGCGAGCTCCGATTATGAGGCCCAGCGTGAGGCTCATCCAGACGCGGGCGATTACGACAGCGATGCCTTTATTACCTGGGGAGACATGCAAGCGCACCTGCCTGCCGCCCAGTGGGTTGAGCGGGTTCTGCAAGGGCGGGAACCGGCGCTAACCACCACCTCGTTGGCGACCCAGCTAGCGGCGGCGAAAGCGGGGCTGGGGATAGCGGTATTGCCACATTTTTTGGCCAGGGAGGCCGGGCTTGTCTGTGTTGCTACGGATATTGGCGTAGATCAGCCCATCTATCTCGTTATCCAGACGGATCTTACCCAGTCAGGCCGCATTCGGGCCGTGGCAGACTTTCTGGCTGAAATGGTGGCCAATAACCGCGAACGCTTGAGTGGGTGATAGAGTCTCTAAGTCTGCACTTTTTTATCCTATAGGCCACCCATGACACCTACTGATATTGGCAGCGCCTACGATCAGATCACTCACCTTTGGCAACGCGAAAAATTCAATCTCACTAACGGGATAGAGGCGCACAAAAGGGCGCTTTCGTTTGTAAAAAATCGGGGCAGGGCGCTGGATATCGGTTGCGGCTGTACCGGCCGCTTTATCGACTTCTTGCAACAAGAAGGTTTTACGCCTGAAGGCGTGGATATATCCGATGAAATGTTACGTTTGGCGAAGCAGAAGCACCCTGACGTGGCCTTTCACCACCAGGATATTTGCCAATGGCAGCCGCCGGAAAAATACGACTTTATCACCGCCTGGGACAGCATTTGGCATATTCCGCTAGCGCAGCAGGAAAGCGTGATGACCAAACTCATCGGAAGCCTGAATAAGGGTGGGGTACTGATCTTCTCTTTCGGTGGTACCGACGAACCCGGTGAGCACACCGATAGCTTCATGGGGCCCGAGGTCTACTACTCTACGCTTGGGATCAGCGGCTTCTTGTCCCTGCTGATTACGCTAGGCGCGGTGTGCAGACATCTGGAGTATGACCAGTATCCAGAGTTGCATACTTATTTGATAGTGCAGAAGGGGTAGCATGTTGCTTTTTATCAAATAAATAACATCAGGACTGATCGTCATGCCCGCCGATGGCAAAATATAAATAGTTTTGTCATCGCATCGGTAGAACAGTCTGTTTAATGAGCAAAATTGGCAGCTTTAGCCCCGATGGTGAGTATCGGAGGAAGCCATGATTTGCTGCATTAAATCTTGGTTTTGAAGAACTTGCAGCGTTTCTTTTTCAGCTTCTGCTCTAGGCACTATCAACTCCCGCTTGAGCCACTCCGCCAGCGGCTCGCTGCGGCGGGGTTGAGTGAGAACGTTGGCTTGGCTGGGCAACCACAGGCACAGACGCGCGGGAGTCTGAATACTCCCCCAGGGGGCCACCAGCCTGCCACTCTTCAGGTCGTCTTCTACCAACAACTTGGGGGCGATCGCCACGCCCAAGCCCGCCACCGCCGCTTCCATCAAGTAATAAAGGTGATCGAACCCCTGGCCTTTGCTTAGCGCCGTTTCAAGCTGTGCCAGATCCAGCCCTTTGGCAGTGGCCCACTGCGGCCACGCCTGGGGGCGGGAAGATGTATATAAAAGCTTATTGGCAAGCAGCGATTCGGGCTTGGTCGCATCGCACTGGGCCGCCAGCTGCGGGCTCGCCACTGCACATATCTGCTCCGCCATCAGCTCGAATACCTCCACACCCGCAGGCCAGGGAGGCTCGGCAAACGCCAGGGTGGCGCTGGCATCCGTTTGCGTACCCGGCTGTTCGCTTTCGCTCACCACGACTTTTAGCTTGAGCTCAGGCAGCTCGCGGTGCAGGCGATCCAGGCGGGGAATCAACCAGCGTGCTAGCAGGCTGCCAGGGCAGGCGAGAGTAAAGGGGGCTTCTTCCACATCACGTTTGAGCGCTGCGCAACTATCCTTGAGGCGGTCGAACGCCTCTCCCACACCGATTTGCAGCTTTTCGCCATGTGGCGTAAGCGCAATGCCTCGGCCCGCTTTGGCAAAAAGCGCGATACCAAAATGGTCATCCAGGCTCTTTAACTGGCGGCTGACCGCGCCGTGAGTCACGTTTAGCTCATCGGCAGCGGCGGTCACGCTACCCAAACGGGCGGTGGCTTCAAAGGCGCGCAAGGCGCTAAGCGGCGGCATGCTGTGTTGCATGGGCTATCCTGCTGATAGTTGATTTTAACTCACGTGTTGCTGACATCTTATCGATTTTTATCTCCCCCTGCTTGCGCTACTTTCATTTCATTGTTTTTCACTGAACTGTTTTTCACTGAACTGTTTTAACTGAACAGTTCGATAACGCATTCAGAGGTCGCGATGAATCAACCTGTAGACGTATCCAAGAGCCTGCCCGATGCCAATGGCCTATTTGGCAGCTTCGGTGGCCGCTTTGTCGCTGAAACGCTGATGCCACTGATTTTAGAGCTACAAGACGAATACACCACTGCCAAGAACGACCCCGAATTCCAGCGCCAATTGGCCTATTTTCAGGGTGATTATGTGGGTCGGCCAAGCCCGCTCTACTTTGCCGAGCGGCTGACCGAGCACTTTGGCGGTGCGAGTATTTACTTAAAGCGCGAAGAGCTGAATCACACTGGCGCGCACAAGATCAACAACTGCATTGGTCAGGTGTTGTTGGCCAAGCAGATGGGTAAAAAACGCATCATCGCGGAAACCGGTGCGGGCATGCACGGCGTTGCCACCGCAACCGTTGCGGCGCGCTTTGGTTTGCCTTGTGTCATTTACATGGGCGCCACCGACATCGAGCGTCAGCAGCCCAACGTATTCCGCATGAAGCTGCTGGGCGCGGAAGTCATCCCCGTTACCTCGGGCACCGGCACGCTAAAAGACGCCATGAACGAAGCGCTGCGCGACTGGGTAACGAATGTCGACGACACCTTCTACATCATTGGCACCGTGGCGGGGCCACACCCGTACCCGGCCATGGTACGTGACTTTCAGGCCGTGATCGGCCATGAAACCCGCGCCCAAATGCTGGAAAAGAAAGGTCGCCTGCCGGATTCGCTGGTGGCCTGCATTGGCGGCGGTTCAAACGCCTTGGGGCTGTTTCACCCCTTCCTTGATGACCTCGACGTGAAGATGATTGGCGTAGAAGCGGGTGGCAAGGGCGTGAAAAGCGGCCTGCATGCAGCCAGCCTGAACGGCGGCACCCCCGGCGTGCTGCACGGCAATCGCACCTACTTGCTGCAAAACGAAGATGGCCAGATTATCGACGCCCACTCGATTTCCGCCGGACTGGATTACCCCGGCATTGGGCCAGAGCACGCCTGGTTGCACGAGCAGGGGCGGGTCGAGTACGTCTCTGCCACCGACGACGAAGCGCTGGAAGCCTTTCAAATTTGCTGTCAACAGGAAGGTATCATCCCCGCCCTAGAGACCGCTCATGCCCTGGCCGAAGTGGCCAAGCGCGCACCCAGCCTGCCCCGCGAGCATTTAATGGTGGTCAACCTTAGCGGCCGTGGTGACAAAGACATGATGAGCGTCGCCCATCACCTTGGCGAAAAATTCGGGGTTAAACAGCTATGAGCGCGACACAGGAGAACGTCATGACCCATACCTCTCGTCTTGAACACTGCTTTGCTGCACTCAAACAGCAAAACCGCCCAGCGCTGGTGAGTTACCTCACCGCTGGCGATCCGGATGCCGAGACATCCCGCCGCCTGTTGCACGGGTTGCCAAAAGCGGGGGTGGATATCATCGAACTCGGTATGCCGTTCAGTGACCCCATGGCCGATGGCCCCGCCATTCAGAAAGCCGCGTTGCGTGCCTTGAATAACGGCCAGACCCAAGCCAAAACGTTGGAAATGGTGCGCCGCTTCCGTGAAGAAGACAGCACCACGCCCATTGTGCTGATGGGCTACTACAACCCGATTTTCTGCTACGGCGTCGAGCGCTTCTTGACCGATGCTGCCAAGGCCGGGGTCGATGGCCTGATTGTCGTGGACTTGCCTCCAGAACATGACGAAGAGCTCTGTACGCCAGCGGCCCAGCACGGCATTGATTTTATTCGCCTAGCCACGCCGACCACCGATGCCAAGCGCCTGCCCAAAGTGCTGGCCAACGCCTCGGGGTTTATCTACTACGTTTCCGTGGCGGGCGTCTCCGGCGGCAGTGCGCCCACGCCAGAGCGGTTGGAAGGCGCAGTAAATCAACTGCGCGAACACACCGAACTACCTATTGCCGTGGGCTTTGGCATTCGCACCGCCGAGCAGGCCGCCGCCATCGGCCGTTATAGCGATGCCGTGGTGGTAGGTTCTGCGTTGGTCGACTGTATTGAACACGCCAATACGCCCGATGAAGCCGTAGAGCGTGTGCATGGCCTAGTCAGTGAACTGGCAGAAAGCGTCAGGGCGTGTCGGGAAGTGAGAGAACCGCAAGCCTGTTGATAAAAGGTCAGTAAAGAGCGAGTTGTTGTGAGAACAGGTATGAGAGCAGGCCAACGCGCCTGCTTTAATTATGCATCCGGTACTACTTTTAAAGTTGCTTACTTTAATTTGGATTTATAACTATCATTTTTTAAGTTTATGGCTTGGCGGTCTCAATGACCAAGTGCAACACCTAACCTATCAGGTAGGGTATTGCCATGACTCACTGTTATCGCCATCTTTCTGCCGAAGACCGAGCCGCCATCATGCTGATGCGGGCTAACCACTCGATTCGCGCTATCGCCCGTCAGTTAGGGCGTTCGCCCAGTACTATTTCACGAGAACTGGTGCGTCATACTGTTAGCCCTAACAGAGCGTATGACGCCAGCCTCGCTGGACATCGCGCCCGACTGACCCGCTGTCGGCCTCGCCGTAGCTTGAAGCTTCCTCTCGACGGTGAGCTGTTCGAACTGGTGGTCTACCTGCTGCGCAAGTACTGGTCACCAGAGCAAATAGCCCGCACACTAAAGCGTATGTTTCCTGATAATACTGACCGCCACGTCTCGCACGAAGCCATCTACAATGCGCTCTATCTCATGCCGCGCGGCTCGCTCAAGAAAGAGCTGATTGCCTGTTTGCGCCAGGGTAAAGGTAAACGACGCCCTCGCAGCCGTGGCAAGGATAGGCGACAACAGATTCCAGACTTGGTGAGCATCCATCTGCGGCCGCCTGAAATCGAAGATCGCCTGATGCCCGGCCACTGGGAAGGGGATCTCATCATGGGCGCTAACAATCGCTCTGCCGTTGGTACATTGGTGGAGCGCACGACGCGTTTAGTGATTCTGGCGAAAGTGGATGGCACCACGGCCACAGCGGCGGCTGTCGGCTTCAGCGACAAGCTCAATGAGGTGCCGCGCTCCCTGCGCCTGTCCATGACCTATGACCAGGGCAAAGAGATGGTGAAACATGCCGAGATCACTCAGAAGACGGGGACAGCGATCTACTTTGCCGACCCGCATAGCCCATGGCAGCGGGGTTCCAATGAGAACACCAACGGGCTGTTGAGACAGTACTTGCCAAAGGGCACGGATCTGTCGGTCTACAGCCAGGAAGAACTCGACGAGATCGCCGACTCACTCAATACACGGCCGCGCAAGACACTGGATTGGCGCTCGCCACTGGAAGTCTACGCCGAGGTGCTCAAGAAATCCGTCGCCGGCCCGAGCACTCTTCAATAGTGTTGCACTTGGAACTTGAGGCCGCCCTTCTTTCGGTACTCCGCTTGGTAATCGCCGTTATCCCAACTAGGGTCAATAGGGTTTTAAGCGAGCTGACGCCTTTCCCTATTGCATGCTTTTCAGGGAAAAGCTCTTGGCTTAGGCCACGCATCAAGTTGTTATTCGCAATGGTTACTTATGGGAAACTATTATGAAGCCCGACAACACATTTGACCCTACGCGCCGTCAAGTGGTGGGCGGCCTTGCTACCGGTATGGCCGCTGCTATGGCCGCACCCGCATTCGCCCAGTCATCTTCGACATCGCCGTCCGGTGGTGCAGGTAATACCTCAAACACCAATGAGTCAGGAGGCACGTTAAACCAAATGCAGGATCCCAAAAGCAAGTACCCCAACCCCCCCTTTGAACGCCAGCCGCTAGAGTGGCCTGGGCTTGCCAGTGACATGACACCGCGCCCAGACCACGGCGAACAGAGTTATCGCGGCAGTGGTCGTTTAACCGGAAGAAGGGCACTGATTACCGGTGGAGATTCCGGCATTGGCCGTGCGGCCGCTATTGCCTATGCGCGCGAAGGTGCTGATGTGGCGATTAACTACCTGCCCGCGGAAGAGTCAGACGCGCGCGAAGTCATTGAGCTTATTGAAGCCGAAGGGCGTGCCGCGGCGGCTATTCCAGGTGATATCCGTGATGCATCGTTTTGTAGCGAGTTAGTGGAAAAGGCCGTTGAACAATTAGGCGGGTTAGATATTTTGGTCAATAACGCTGGTCGCCAGCAGTGGCAGCCGTCGATTATGGATATTAGCCATGAAGCCTTCGACGACACCATGAAGACCAACCTCTACGCCATGTATTGGATCAC
Organism: Halomonas sp. HAL1; assembly: GCF_030544485.1. Classification (NCBI taxonomy): domain Bacteria; kingdom Pseudomonadati; phylum Pseudomonadota; class Gammaproteobacteria; order Oceanospirillales; family Halomonadaceae; genus Halomonas; species Halomonas sp. HAL1. The sequence goes on along the minus strand of NZ_CP130610.1, from coordinate 2,875,522 downwards.
CCAGGCGGCGATACCCCATATGGAGCCTGGGTCAGTGATCATTAATACCACCTCAGTGGTAGCTTACGATCCGCCTAAAATCCTACTCGATTACTCCATGACCAAAGCGGCCATTGTCGCGTTCACCAAAGCGCTGGCGAAGCAACTGGCCGAGAAAGGCATTCGCGTCAACGGCGTCGCACCCGGCCCGTTCTGGACCCCGCTTCAGCCCAGCGGTGGCCAGCCACAAGACGCCGTGGAAACGTTTGGCGAAAGCACGCCGCTTGGTCGCCCCGGCCAGCCGGTAGAGCTGGCCGGTACATACGTACTACTGGCCTCGTCAGAATCCAGCTTTACCACCGGTAATATTCACGGCGCGGGCGGTGGCGCTGGCGATCCCTAAGCTTTTCTAACGGGTTTTTACTAATCTGCTTTTACTAATCTTTTTTTACTACCCTGCTTTTTTCGGGCCTGACCTTCAATGCTTCAGGCCCTTGCAGTGGCTGCTCGGTTCTTGGAATAGAGGCGGGCGCCAATTCTCTCTTTCTCAAGAATATTTGATAGCGTGGATTCCGTGCTATCGTGCTTTATGCTCGTAAACTTAAAAGACAAAGCGGAGCAGTTAGAGCACGACGATATATGAAGCATTTACGCTGTGTCACATGGGCAGGAAATGGCTTAAATATAGTCGATATAAAACAGAACTTATCAATGGTTACGCCGCCTATTAATGGCAGGCAATAACCATTAAAGCGTTTACAAACTAGAGAGAAATAATGGGAAAGCTCTTTTCACTAATCGTAATAGTAGCGCTTGGCTACACTGGCATTTACTTCTATTACGGCGTTGTCGTTGAGCGGGAGATCCAAGAACAGCTGGATGACCGTGGCCTCTCCGCTGTTAGCATTGATAACGTTGAGTATGATGTGCTGGCGCCCGTTAGTACCTCAGCTGAAATCGCTGTCACGGTCACTTATCGTGGCTCGCAAGCAACGCTGGATTTGGCAGTGCAGGGCCACCCCCTGTTTTCTGATGAAGTCACGGTCGAATTTGATGGCCTACAGGCACTACAGCTGGGCATCAGCTTCGGGCAGTAAAATGCAATAGCCTACTAAACTGCCGAGTGGCGTGGGCAAGCTTAATGAGTGTTTAAATCAGCGCTGGAACGGCCATTCTGTTAGCTCGTGTAAACGTAAGGACGTGATATGCCACATCACATCACTAACCGAAAACGCAGTTATCGAACGTCGTTACCCAAAGATAGTTTTTTCTGGGAAGGGCTGAATGCTTTAGCCTATATCGCGGGTGCCGCTGCCTTTGTGGTAGGCAGTGTCTTTTTCCTGCCAGCCTTTGAGAACTACATGGCGGCGGGGGCCGGGTTGTTCATTTTGGGCTCGTTAATCTATCTAGCGGTGACGGCAAACGATTGCATAGAAATCATCACCTATTACCGCCGTCACCCCTCGCACGGCAAGAAGACCATGCTCGAGTTTATAATGTCGGCAGGCTATATCATCGGCAGTGTACTGTTCCTGATAGGCAGCGCCTTGTTTCTGCCCAGCGTAGGCTTGGAAAGTGGGGGCGCCTGGTGCTTTATCGTTGGCAGTGTTCTGTTCACGATTGGTGCGACGGTCAACGTGACGCAGATCACTCAGGCGGGAACCTTAGTGGTCTTACAGCTACTCAATGCCGTTGCCATCTCGTTTGTCATCGGCTCCATCCTGTTTTTGGCCGCCTCGATTCCTTATCTCTGGCCGAGCTATCAGACACCGCTTGCCCATGCACTGCACACCTACTTGGGTGCTCAGTTTATTTTCGCCAGCCTGCTGTTTCTCGCCGGAGGAGTCGTCAATTTCTACAGAGCCTATCGGGCTCACCAAGACCATCAACAAAACCCAGACGTAAAGAACCAGTGCCTCACCGAATAAGGTTTATTGAACACTGGTTTTAATGGCTAATCGTCAGTAGGGCAATGCAGCTTACGGACAATTGCTAGCCGTCATCGCAGACCGGGAAGCTATTAAGGGGGCGGTATAAACCGCCCTCAAACCGCCCTCAAACAACAGGCACGGTACCCCCATCGATCACATACTCCGTGCCCGTGATGGTGGCTGCCAGCGGTGATGCCAGAAACCCAATCAGGTTGGCCACTTCCGCAGGTTTTGATGGCCGGCCAATCGGGATGCCGCCCAGCGAATTCATGATGATCTGCTTGCCGCCTGCGTAATCGGTGCCTGCCTCTTGGGCAATCCGCTCGGCTAGCGCAACGGCGGCTTCTGTCTCGATCCAGCCTGGCGACACCCGAACCACACGCACCCCTTTGGGTGACACCTCTTTTGACAAGCTCTTGCTATAGGTGGAGAGCGCCGCCTTGGCCGCCGCATAAGCCGTGGTCGATTCGGGCAGGGGGAGCTCACGCTGAATGGAGGTCACGTGGATAATCACTCCATCGCCCTGGGCCAGCATGCCGGGCAGCAGGGCGCGATCCAGCCGCACGGCGGGAAACAGGTTGATGTCGAGCTCGCGCTGCCACTCCTCCTCCCCAAGGGCAGCGAACCCGCCGCCGGGGGCGGATGAACCACCCAGTACGTGAACGATAATATCGACGCCGCCCAAGCGATCGTTGACCGCATCGGCCACCGTGGCACAGCCTTCGGCTGTCGTCAGGTCAGCAGTTACAAACAGCTCATCGGGCAGGTCGCCGGGGCGAGTACGGGCGGTTGTTAGCACTTGCGCGCCTTCCTCGCGAAAGAGAGCCACCGCGGCCGCACCAACCCCTTTGCTGCCCCCGGTGATCAATACGCGTCGCCCGTTCAAGTTCAGGTTCATTAGTGGATCTCCAATGACTGGATTTGCGACTCGGCAAGCTCAAACTTGTGGTCCAGTTGCACCGGGCTGCCGGGGAAGTTACCGGTCACAGTGGCGGTAACCACCATCGTGTTGCCTTGTTGGGAAACACTGACCGGCTCGACGCTATACTCAATCTTGTCACGGGTGGCGCGCATCCAAGCTTGAATAGCGGTGTGCCCGCGATGCGTCTCTCCTTCGTCAAACACACAGGCATCTTGAGTGAAGCAATCCGCAATGTGGGAGGCATCCGCACCGTTGCTGATGCTGAAGTAAGTAGTGATCGCGTCTGGCAGTGACAAGCTCATGATGGTCATCTCTCGTAAGTTAATGTGAGAGAATATTCTGCCTAGACTGACGCGTTATCAAGAACGCACAAAAAGGTAAGTGGCTTACCCATGAGAAAGATTTATACGCCCACTACCGCCGCAGGCGATGTGGAAAATGTATTAAAAATGCTGGAAGGGCGCTGGAAGCTCATTATTCTCTTTCATCTCTTCGATGGAAAAGTGCAGCGCTACTCCGATTTTGGAAAACTTATCCCTGACATCTCCCAGAAAATGCTGGCCCAACAGCTGCGCCAACTGGAAGCGGATGGCATCGTGGCCCGAAAGGTCTATCCCCAGGTGCCGCCGAAAGTGGAGTACCGCCTGACCGAATGGGGGCAAACGCTCTGCCCGGCGCTGGATGCCTTGCTGAAATGGGCAGAGCAGAAAGACCACTTCAACGACCCTGCCGAGCAGAACGAACAAGACGATGCCGCCGCCCTCTGAGAGCCCACTGATGCACGACCGCACCATGACCATCAACGACTATGACGCCGCCATTGCCCTGTGGAGCGAAAGTGAAGGCGTGCGGCTGCGCGATGCCGATTAACGCTTCAGTGAAGCTTGCGGGGGTGGGTCTCAATGGCACCTATTCTTAGCCACCCACACGCCTTCCCTGGCTCTAAAGATGTCACTCAATTTTCACTGACATATATGGCTGACGAAAGTGGATACTGGCGGCTGCCTTGCTAGAGTCTCAGGGCAAATGACCATCAGTTTTTTTGCCAATGCGGCATCACTGACCGGGATGGCACACAAGGAGCCCGCGTGAATCTCCGCTTCGACGCAAGCCGCCAGCACCAGTGATACGCCCAGGCCAGCTTTGACAGCCTGTTTAACCGCTTCGGTACTGCCCAGTTGCATTGAAACCTTCGGGAACGGCCCTCTCTCGCCAAAGAAATTCGCCAGCAACCGGCCAGTACCTGTTCCGGGTTCACCACCAAGCAAGCTCATTCCGGCAAGGGTTTCCCGGTCTATTTCATGCCAGCCCGCATAGGGGTGGTCTGGTCGGGTAATTAAAACCACGGGTTCCTGTCGCCAATCCATTGCCTGGAAGCCAGGTTTCGGGTGCCACCACTCCATCACCGCTATATCCAGCTCGCCGCTAGTCAGTTGTCTAGCAATGTTAGGATTATTATCAATCACAAGATCCAGCTCAGGTACCGCCGGAATGTTCTTGAACGTGCTCACGTAGGGCTGGAGCATGTAAATACCGATGTTGGAACTTGCCCCTACGCGTAAACGCGTACCGCTAACGACTTCTCGAGCACGCTCGTCCAGTTGCAACATACTAAGCGCTAGAGGCATAAGCGCCAGGGCTGCTTTGGTGGGCTCGCATCCAGTTTTACTGCGGCGTATCAACAGGGCACCTAGCTGTTCTTCGAGCTTTTGAATGTGCTGTGAAAGCGTGGGTTGTGCGATACCGAGAGCTTGGGCGGCGGCCTGAAAACGTCGGTGCTGAACCAGTGTGGTAAAACTTTTCAGCCAGACCAAGTTCAGCATGGAGTTGTCTCAGTGATAGTGGGCGAATTAGCCGCATCCTGAGGGCGTTCTCCTTGTAACGCTTGAAGAATGTTGTCGGCAGCACGCTGTTCAATCATCAGCCGCACATCCTGGACGGCAGAGCCAATGTGTGCCGTGAATAGCGTGTTGGGATGTGCTCGCAAGGTGGGGCAAATCTCTTGCGGGCGATCCTCTCGAGCCCAATCTTCCATTTCAAAAACATCCGCTGCGTAGCCGCCTAACTGCCCGGATTCCAGTGCTTCCAAAACGGCAGCTTCCTGCACTACAGACCCCCGGCATGGGTTGATCAAAAAGGCGCCTGGTTTCATCAGGGCCAAGCGCGCAGAGTTCATGGTATGCAGGGTTTGTTTATTGAGCGGCAGGGCCAAAATGACAATGTCGGCTTGCCCGAGCAGCTCTTCAAGCGACTTGCGCGCCACGCCGAGGGTTTCCTCCTCCGCAGCGGGCAAGGCGTCTGGCTGAGAATACAGCAAGGTTGCCCCCCAGCCTTTGAGCCGCGTTGCCACAGCCTTGCCGATGGGCCCCATGCCGACGATACCCACGGTGGCGTCTGCAATCCCAAGCCCATAGAACGTTGGCTGCCACCCCCTGAACTGGCCAGAACGAACATACTCGTCGGCCGCCCGAACATGTCGGATTAGGCTGATGGTTAGCCCTATGGTGAGTTCAGCCGTTGGCACTGTCAGCAAATCCGGTACGAAGGTCAGCCAAACACCATGACGCGTACAGGCCTCCACATCGAAATTATCGTATCCCTTCAGGGCAGCGCCAATGACTTTCAGCTTGGGGCAGCCAGCTAGAAATTCCTCGCTGACCTGGTCCGGCATAAACACCATCATGCCGTCTGCGGTTGCCGCGCGGGCCTTTACCTCGGCGGCGGGTAAGGTAGTGTCTGACTGGTTGGTGATTAATTCACAGCTCTGTTCCAGCCTTTCCAGCACACTGTTGTGTACCCGGTGGGTAATGAAAACCCTTGGTTTCATCTGATTTCCTTACTTAAATTTCTTACGAAGATGGCCGCTAAGGCTATCCACCATCGTCACCATAACGAGTATGACAATCAGGATGGCGCTGACTTCCTGGTACTGCATGACGCGTAAAGAGCCCATTAGCTCGAAGCCGATCCCGCCGGCCCCCACCATGCCCATGACCGTCGAGGCGCGAAAATTGTATTCCCAGCGATAGATGGAGACATCGGCAAACTGCGGAAGAACCTGCGGCAGCACCGCGTGCCAGTGAACCTGTAAGCGAGTCGCGCCAGCGGCATTGGCGGCTTCCACTGGGGCTGGGTCGACATGCTCAATCGCTTCGGCAAAGAATTTACCCACCATGCCGATGGAATGAAGGCCGAGCGCTAGCACGCCCGGCAAGGCGCCAAAACCCACTGCCGCAACGAAGATAATGCCCATAATCAACTCGGGCACCGAGCGCAGAGCGTTTAGTAACGTGCGGGTCACGTGGAAGACCACGGGATGGGGCGAGGTATTGCGAGCGGCCAGGAACGCCAGGGGCACGGAAACGATGACCGCTATCGCCGTGCCAGCAATGCTCATGGCGAGCGTATCGACCAGCGGAGACATCCAATCCCTGGCATTGGTGAAATCGGGCGGTAGCGATTCACCCAGCAGGGTGGCGATGGCAGGAACCCCGTTGGCTAGGGTGCGAAAATCCAGCAAGCCCACGTACCAACTCGCCAGGAGAACCACTGCCAGTAACGAGCCCACTTGGAAGAGCTTACTCCGCCAGCCGCGCGCGTGTTCGGCCAGCACCGCGTCAGGAGAGAATGCTGAAAGGGCCGGCGGATCCGTTTTGGTCTGATTCATAATGCCCCCTTACATCTTGGCGAAGTCAAGGTCGAGCAGACTACCCATTTCCCGGATCACATCGTAATCGGAGTCAGTGATAACGGCGAAACCTTCGGCTTTTAGGTTGCTCAGGATTTCTTCATCATCAATGCTAATGAAAGCGTCTTGTATCTCCTGCTTGAGTTCCGGGTTCAAGTTGGAACGCATCGCCCAGGGGTACTGCGGATACTCCCCACTGTGACCCAACACCCTAACCTTGCTGCGATCTATCAGGCCGCGGTCCATCACATGTTCAAAGATTACTTCCGATAGTCCCCCAGCATCTGCATTACCATTGGCAACGTTCACCGCCACGGCATCATGGGAGCCAACGAAATGGGCTTCATAGTCCTCGCCTGCTTCCAAACCAGCCGATTCAAGCAACACGGTTTTGGGAATCAGGTGGCTTGAAGTGGAGGCTCGGTCGCCATAGGCCATCTTCATGCCCTCGATATCGGCATAGGACTCAACGCCGGAATCGACATTGGCAATGATGATGGAGCGGTAGGTGGGCTTGCCATCCACAATCATGGCCGCAAAGGGCTCGATCTCGCTTTTGCTTTTTGCCATCACATAGGAGAGGGGCCCGAAGTAGGCGAGGTCGATGCGACCAAAGCGCATGGCTTCGATCATGGAGGAATAATCTGTAGTGACGATTAGCTCAATTTCTTTGCCAAGCGTGCTTTCAAGATAGTCTTTCAATGGCTGGTTGCGTTTGATCAGTTCGGAGGCATTTTCATCGGGGAGTAGCGCGACTTTTAACAGATCCGGATTTGGATCAGCGTCCGCCGCCATGGCTGGCATCACAATTCCAATCATAAGACAGATGGCGAAGAAAAAGCTGAATAGCGGTTTCATTGGGCAATCTCCAGTTTTATCGGGGAAGGATGTGTAGATGAAAGGTTGGGTTCAGGGGTGTCAGCGGCTTCGGACGCAGTCCCTTTCGCACCGTGGTAGATCTCATTAAGGTGGCATTGCTTTAGCTGGGAGGGGGCCGCATCGAAAACGATCTGGGCATTCGCTAAACCGATAATGCGGTCAGCGAACCGCTGGGCGTATTCCAACTGGTGCAGCGAAATAATGGCGGTAATACCATCTTCACGGCATATGTCTCGCAGTAACGTTAGCACTCGCTCCGACGTGGCTGGGTCAAGGCTGGCCACTGGCTCGTCCGCCAAGATCATGGCGGGCTGCTGCGCCAAGGCACGAGCAATACCCACGCGCTGCTGCTGCCCTCCGGAAAGCTGATCGACCCTGGTAAGCGCCTTCTCAGCCAGGCCTACGCGATCCAGGCAGTGCAGGGCAAGCTCCTGTTCCTGCCTGGGTAGCGGAAACAAACTGCGCCAGGTGCTGTGGTAAGCAAGCCGACCCGTCAGCACATTCTGGAGCGCAGTGTGGCGTTCAATGAGCTGATGGTGCTGGAAAACCATGGCGGTTTTGCACCGATGGCGGCGTACCGTAGTAATGGTTTCGAGCGCACCTAGTTCGGCCGAGATCACTTTGCCGGTGCTGGGCCGCACCAAGTGGTTGAGGGAGCGCAGTAACGTAGATTTACCTGCACCGGAAAGACCGAGTAGAACCGTAAACTCGCCTTTGTGGAAATCGACGGTGGTGGGTCGAAGTGCGAGAACATTCCCAGGATATGTCACCCCCATTTTCTCGATGCGGAGCATTAAGTCAGAGGATTGAACAGGCTCCATTGGATCACCTTCTGCAATGTATAAGCTCACTTTATTGTGACTTACAATGCAACGTTAGCGCTCCTAGGTGACAAAGCTGTGTCATGCAGATGATAAGTTAATGACCATCAAAGGGGTGGGTAGCATGTAATGACATAAGAAATTGGCGATTTATAAATTAAAAAAAATTAAACTTTTATTTGCGCGTGCCGATAATGCATCAACGTTACTCGTAATATGCGCTTTTACCTGAGCGCATGCGGTTACTGAGATTGCTTCCACCTACCCAATGCAGCGCGCTGCGGGCTTTCACGAGACCTTCCCATGCTACTTCTAAATCGAAGCGTTAAACTGCGGCTAGCCGTAAGTTTAGGCGCGTGCATCCTGATGTTAATCGTCGTCGGTATTATCGGTCTTTCCAGTCTCAGCAAAACCAACGATGCCCTCAATAGGACTTATGAGGGGAACGTGATCACCTTGACTAATCTTAGTAAGGTCAACCAAGCACTGCTCGGCAACCGGGTAAAAGTGACGGCCGAACAGCGTGATCGGAATCCAGCATCTGCCATCACGACGCAACAAGAGGTCGCGGAGAACGACGCCATTATCGACGCCGCTTGGGATGATTACTTCCCCGAGCGAGTTTCTGATGATCGAGAGCGTGCGATAGCCGAAAGCTTTGTCGTGTCGTTAGCCAGTTTGCGCGCTGGTATTGACGAGATTAACGCGGCAATGATCGGCAATGATTATGATGCCGCAAGAGAGATTGCCACCACCACGCTACGTTCTGAATATGCCAAAGTGCTTAAGGCGATCCAGGACCTCATGACCCACAACAGCACCCAAGCCGCCGCCAATAACCAGCAGTCAGCAAGTGACTATGCTTGGACGCGCAACTTCGTTATAGGCGTTATGGTGGCGGCAATCATCTTCGGCATCCTGCTCTCAATGTGGTTGATTCGCGGCATCATGACGCCGCTGGGCAAGGCGCAAGCACTCGCCAATGCCATGGCTGAAGGCAGGCTCGATAACAACGTCGACGCTTCAGCCAAGGACGAGTTTGGCGTGATGCTTAGGGCGTTAAAGAGCATGGAAACCAAGTTCTCGCAGGTGGTCATGTCCGTTCGTAATAACGCCGAGTCCGTGAATGTCGCCGCCGATGAAATCGTGCTAGGCACCGACGATCTCAGCCGCCGTACTCAGGAGCAGGCCTCAAATATCGAAGAGACCGCGGCCTCGATGGACGAAATCACCTCGACCGTGCGTCAGAATGCAGACAATGCTTCCGAAGCAGACAAGCTCGTGCATGAAGTCAGCCAGCAAGCCAACGCCGGGGGCGAGATCGCAGGTCAAGCCGTCAAAGCGATGGAAGGTATCAATGCCTCAAGCCGCAAGATTGCCGGTATCGTCGGCTTGATCGATGAAATCGCCTTCCAGACGAATCTGCTGGCGCTGAACGCTTCAGTGGAAGCCGCCCGCGCGGGCGAGCAAGGGCGTGGCTTTGCGGTGGTGGCCAACGAAGTACGTAACCTGGCAGGGCGCAGTGCTGATGCCGCGAAAGACATCAAGAAACTCGTCGAGGACAGTATCGGCCAAGTCGACACCGGCTCAAACCTGGTCAACCAAGCAGGCAAGTCGCTTGAAGGTATCGTTCATGGCGTTAAGCGTGTTTCGGTATTGATGGGTGAGATTGCCACCGCCAGCCGAGAGCAGGCCCAAGGCATTGATCAGGTCAATACCGCTGTCTCGCAAATGGACAGTGTCACCCAGCAGAACGCGAGTTTGGTGGAAGAGTCCAGCGCGGCAGGGCGTTCACTGCAAAGCCAAGCAGAGTCGTTGTTGAACGAGGTGTCGTTCTTTAGAGGAGCGACCACCGGCCAAAACCAACGCGCGCTACCTGCTACGCCAAAACCGCGTGACAGCCAGCCTCGAGCCACTAAAAGCTTGCCGACTCATGTGATTGGTGGCAAGCAAGACACCGAGAAATGGACCTCCTTCTAACCGCTAGCCGTTATGAAAAGCGCCCTCAGGGCGCTTTTTTTCTGAGCAATCAGCTAACGTCCTAACTGGCAGAAGAGGTAAGCGGCAGCCATACATGCTCAAACCCGATCGAAAACGCCACGGCGACCAACAGCCCGGCCATTAGCCCATTAAAGCGCCTCACAACGGCTGGGTTTTTAATCCGCTGGCCGACCAAACTGCCCATCACTACGTAACTGCCAGGCGCGCCCGCGGCTAGCATGGCAAGCCCGAACGCCCACATCACTAGGCTAAGCCCATGAATGCCAGCGGCAGGAAATTGCAGTGTAGTAATCGGAAGGGTGGCGACAATGGCTTTGGGGTTCAGTAACTGCATGACTAACCCATCGCGATAACTAACCAGCCGAGGGACGTTAGCGGGCGTGCTGAAATCGGCGTTGGAGCGGGCAATTTTGCAGGCCAGATAAATGATATAACTACACCCCAGGGCGCTTACGACCACCAGTGCGTCATCATTGATCCAGGCAGCGCCCGCCCAGCCTAACACCAATAAATACGCCAGCATCGCCGTGCCCACGCCAAGGCAAAATCCCACCGACTGTCTGGCCTGGCCATTGATGCCCACGTTCAGGCCGAGCAGATTCACAGGCCCAGGGGTATACATGACGCCCAGGGCATAGGCGATGATTGCTAACATGGTAAAACCTCTATGCGTGGTGGGACTAGCGGGCGATATCGCGCTGATATTGGTGGGGCGTCATACCATAAATACGCTTGAAGCGGCGATTGAAATGGCTCAGGTCGGCAAAGCCAAAGCGGAGTGCTACCTCGGTCAACGAAGTGCCCTGGTCGAGCGCGGCGCGGGCCGCATTGACCCGGCCATTCATCACGTATTGGTGCGGCGTCATGCCGAAATGCTGACGGAACAGACGCAAGAAATGGTACTTGGACAGGTGTGCGGCCTGGCTGATGTCGTCCAGCGACATATCCGCTTCCAGATGCGCGTGGATATACTCCCGCGCCAAGCCCAGCAGGGCATCCGGCCGGTGCGTAACCTGGCTGGGTTGCACATGGCCGCCCAGCTGCGCCGTGCGCTCTACTACCCGATAAAGCGCGTTCTCCTGATCGATGCAGCTGCCGACCTGGGAGGTCACCAAACGTGCCAGTTCGACAATGGCCTGGCGCAGCGGCGCATCCTGAATCAGCGTTTGATGGGAGCGGAAATCAGCGCCACGCGTGTGCCCCAGGGCATCGGCAAACAGCGGCTTCACCTGTTCCGGATGGGCGTACACCATCAAATAATCCAGCGCTCGCTCGCCACCCGAATGCCCGTCGTGGACTTCTTCCGGGTTGAATAGAATCACGTTGCCCGGTGGGCTACGGTGAAACTGGCCGCCGCTGAAAAAGTCCTGACGCCCGGCCAGCGTCACGCCAAAGGCATATTCCTCATGGGCGTGGGGAGCGTAGCTGAAATCCGCAATGGCCGCCTTCAGCACCGTCAGTGTCGGCACATGATGACTTTTGAAGAACTCAAACCGGCTGGCGTTGCTCATGCCTACCTCTTCTGATGAAACCCAACACCTCGAAACACAACCCTAGATTAGGCCGTCAGCGCCACGGATGCTTGTACATAATTGCTCATCAACTGTGCAATGATGGCCTATCGATAGTGAACACCACCAAGGGGCCGTCATGAAAAAGCTCTTTTCGCTGGTGGTTGTGCTGGTGTTGGCTGGCTGCGCCGCCATGGAGCCGCATGCGGAGCGTGACGTCCAGCGCGAGGCCGGTCTGGCCATCCAGGAGATCTACGAGCAGGCGCTGCCGACGCTGTCCGAGGACAAGCAGCGCCACTTTGCTCAGCGGCTTTACCGCCTGACTGGCGAGCAGCGCTGGCGGGCCCTCAATCACGTTTACGGCAAGCGTCTACTGGCGCGACTCGAGGAGGACATCGTCGGCCTGGCCGAGCCCGGGTACGCGGCTGCCCGCAGCCGGGCGATCGTTGCCGACTATTCGCAGCGCACGGCCAAGCAGCGTGCCCGGCGCGCCATGCTGGGTGAGTGGGGGGAGATCGCCTTCGCCCGGGGGCTGCTGTTCAGGCTGGTCCAGGCCGAGTACCACGGCCTGCTGCCGACCATTGAGAACCAAGAGCGGGCGCTGGACTACCAGGCAGAAGTTGACTGGGCGGCCTTCCTGACCGACCCCGCGGTGATCGGGATCTATGCCGCTCAGGTGTCCAACCAAGCGTACTTCCTGCACCAGCTCGGCGTGATGGACCTGCGCCGGGAGGTGGAGTCGGCCTTCCGACGCCACTACCCGCCTGATCGAGTCGCCGGGCTCGACGACGCCGAGTACCGTAACTGGCTCTATGGCCTGACCCACTTCGTCATCGCTGACAGCCGCTACTATCAGCGGAAGGTGGACCCGGAGGTGCACGCTTGGGTGCTGGAAGCGCTAGAGCGGGAGACGGCCAACATCCTGGCTCGGGCCACGGCCGACATCCAAGCCGAGGTGGCATTGGCCTTCCTGCTTGCCGACCGCGAGGATCACCCGCTGGTGGGACGGGTGCGCGAGGCGCTGGTGGCGGCAGTGGACCCGGCCAGCGGCATCATCCCCTCGTCCTCTGGGGAAAAGGGGCTGGCGGGTGGTGAACACCGCAACGTTCTGGCGATCATGGTGTTGCGCTGGCCGGGCCGCCTGCATCCCGGCCCCGACCTCTCTGACGCGCTTGGCGGGCGCTCAGCCGAATGCTGTACATAATTGCTAATCAGCTGTGGGAGAATAACGAATGAGCTCTGTGCGAAGTGAGCGATCAAGGCCACCAGCGCGTTAACTAACGATTACCCAGCGAGACCCCATTAATGCACTACCGCACCATGACCATCAACGACTATGACGCCGCCATTGCCCTATGGAGCGAGAGTGAAGGCGTGAGGATTCGAGACGCCGATTCACGGGAAGGTATCGAGAAGTACCTGCTGCGCAATCCCGGCCTGAGTTTTGTGGCCGAAGTAGAAGGGGAGCTGGTGGGCACGATCATGGCGGGCCACGATGGCAAGCGCGGCTATGTGCAGCACTTGTCGGTATCAAACGCCCATCGCCGGTTAGGCATCGCCACACGGCTGGTTAGCCTTTGCCTGGAAGCATTGAAGAACGAAGGTATCCAAAAATCACACTTGATGATTCTTCCCGAGAACGAAGCCGCCCAGACGTTTTGGGCAAGCCAAGGCTGGGCGTACCGATCCGATATTCTGCTCTATTCGTTTGTTAATGGAGATAACCACAACGTTTAACCAAGCTGAGCCTCAATCGCGGCTTTATCAATCACCGACCAGACCTCCCTAATTTTGTTATCGCTAAAGAGGTAGAACGCGTTCTCGCAAAACGTCACTTTTTTGCCACCCACCGCAAGGCCGAGAAAGCTACCTTTCGGGGTTACATCGAACCGAAGCCTGCACGCGACATGGGGTGAGTCAACGGCCAAAAGCACAATGTTGAAGTGAAGATCAGGTATCTGCTCGTAATCGGCCTCCAGCATGGCGCGATAGCCATCAACGCCTAGGCGCTTACCGTTGTGGTGGGCATCGTTATGCACGAATTGGTCAAGGCTCGTCCAATCCTGATTATTGAGGCAGGTGATGTAATCACGGTAGGTTGCTTCCAGGTCACGTTTGTTCATCCTGGTTCTCCTTTCCTGGGCAGGTGTGAAGGCATTCGCCAAGGGTATACAGGCTCAGTATCATAAGCAGCCTAAACCAAACCACAGAAGTCATCATTCATGTCGTGCCCACCTTGCCCCCATTGCCAATCCGAACTCGTCTATCAAGATCAAAGCCTGTTCATCTGCCCCGAATGCGCCCACGAATGGAACCCTGCTGAGACTGAGGCGGAAGACACCGTGACGGTAAAAGATGCTCATGGCACGCTGCTAGCGGAAGGCGACAAGGTAACGATGATCAAAGACCTCAAGGTCAAAGGCAGCTCACTGGTACTCAAGGTGGGCACCAAAGCCGTTATCAAGCGGCTCATGGATAGCAAGGATCACCAGCTGGACTGCAAGGTCGACGGCGTCGGCGACATGATGGTGACCGCCCACTTTGTGAAAAAAGCCTGAATAAGGCTGTCATAACTCCCGGAATTCTTCGCTCCACCTCACGACGCAGTAAGCTGAGGCTCACCCACCACCACTTCACTCAGCGTTTAAGCGAAGCGTGTGTTCGGGTATCTGGTGCTGGGGCGACAAAATCAGCTCTAAGGCCTTTGACAGCGGGGTTGGAAAGTATTCAAAAGCGCTATTTCCTTTCGAATGATTTAGCTAAAGTAAGACTAAAGCTTATCTGCCGGAAGGCCTTCAATGACTGATTTGATAATCCTGAGAGATTTCCTGGCCCTTTGTGAAACCAAGAGTTTTAGCCGCACGGCTGAGCACCGGCATGTTTCGGTGTCAGGATTGAGTCGTCGTATTCAAGGTCTTGAAGAGTGGGCAGGCAGCGCGCTGTTTGAGCGGCGTAAAGGGGAGCTAGTGCTGACGGAAGCAGGGCAAAGCCTGCAAATGGTAGCTTCACAAGCGCTTAGTGCTTTTGATCGATTTCGCCACTCCGTTGCTGATGATATTAACGATCAGAAAAGGCGGATACGATTTTGCTCACCACACATTATGGCTGCGATATTTTTTCCCCTCTGGATGCCCCGCTTACAAGAGCAGTTCACACAGGCAAAATTTAGCATTGATGCCAATACATTGCCGGAGTGCCTGGCCGCTCTCGATCAGGGAGAGGCCGACTATGTAGCGGCGCTATTCGATGGTGAACACCTTATTGCAAGGCGCTTGGGAGTAGAGAGTGATAGTTACACTTCAATTGAGTTGGATACCGAGTCTCTCATCCCTGTTAGCGCGCCAAATGCCGCAGGTCAGCCACTGTTTAATTTACATGCTGCAGGTGGCTCCCCGCTCTCATTTTTGAATTATTCCCAAGAGTGCCATTTGGGCTGGTCGCTGAGTGCGATGCTTGTGAATCAAGGGTTGAATTTACAGCAACACCATGATGCTGGTCTTGCGGATAGTTTGCGTCATATGACGTTATCAAAACTGGGTGTTGCGTGGCTTCCCTATTCGCTAGTGCGAGAAGACCTCGGGGCTAAGCGGCTTGTTCGAGCAGGAGGTAGCGCTTTCGATGTGCCATTAAAAATTATCCTGCTGAGACGAACAGCGCCCCTAGCAGCAGAAGCTCAGCGGCTATGGGATGGGCTGCTGGAAATGAAGAATGTGAGAACCTTCTCTGACGTGGTTTGAACGGTATACCGATCTTGCGTTGCAACGTTGGCAACTTTTTCGTCTCTTTTATCCGGTATCGCAACCTAACCAGAAAAGTCGTGGTGCTTGCTGATTTGGCAACAGGCGTTGCGATATCGTCATGGTTTAACGCTAAGAAATGGGTAATGCTAAGTAAAGGCTCAATGCGCTGAGACCCCCTATGACGATGCTGCTACCGATGGCTTCTACTCAAAACTACCGCTGGGTCATTTTGTTAATAGCCACCCTTTCTCAAGCAGCGGCATGCTTTTTCGTTCAAGGTATCGGGGCCATCAGCGTTTATATACAGGCAGATATGGCACTCTCTGCATTTCAGATTGGGGTACTGGTTTCGGCGGCTCAGTTGGTGCCTTTGGTCGGGCTGTTGGTTGCCGGGGAGCTGCTGGATAGGTTCAGTGAACGTTTGGTGGTGGGAGTCTTGCAATTACCCACAAGTCGATGATGCATCTGGATTGGCAGCTTGGAATCCAGCAACGAGATCTGCTAAGCGGATGAAGCCTCGCCATAGAACGGTGGATCCTGGGAGAGGATCACTTGAGCGATCCAGATAACCACCCAGGCGAGCGACAGCGGTCATATAAAAAGCTGTATCGCGTCGTGTGCCTTGTCTGTTTGACGGCATTGATCGGTCGAGAAGAGCTCTTTCAATATCAGTAAAAACAGCTGCAGGAGAGGTCGTTGAGGATTGGCGCCGCAGTATAGTCAACCATGATATTCGCCAGGACACGACACAGCAGAGCGCAATGCAGTTGGCAAGTCGATCTGCGGTAGCGAGACGTATATCCTCAATGCGGCAACCCGTTTTCAGCGTCTTGAAGAATGTCTCGATATTCCAACGCCGTGAATACCAAATAAGCTTTTGCACTGCGTCGGCGTGAGTGGCAACGGGAAGGTTAGTGGCCAACTTCCAGATTATAGGGAACGCCCTTCGGGCGGGTTTTTCTCTTCTGCAAAAATAATACCAAGCTTCTGTTTTGGGTATTTTTTCTGTTTTCCAATCGGTGGACAAACTGTCATCTTTGCATGCTTGACCGATAGGGTCGCCTGCTGTTGATTGCCTCGCTTGTCACGAAAGTGAATATCGTGTGTTCCACTGACCTGAGTCTCGGCCATCACTTGAGAAATCGTAGTGCCTCCCTCCTCGGCGAGACGATCAACGCAACTGCGGATCAAAAAGTAAGTGCCAAGATCTTGAGCCAGACAAAAGAGTTCAAAAATGTCACTCTCGCGATCACCGATATGCACGCACCGTTCAGGTGAACCTGCAAGCTCAGTAGAACGCTGCAGGTTGTCGAGCCAACGCATGCTTTCTTTCTGCTCGATGGGTACGCGGGTCGGATTAACTTTGCGCTTGAGAGCTTCTGTGCCTTTGAATTTATTCCGCGTCCAGAATTTGGCAGCTGTCAGGCCCAAGGGCAGCCCTTCCGTTGTGATAGCCAGACTAGCGTGCATTAAAAGCCCGCAGACGGTATGTTTAAGGTGCCGTCCTTCTTTCATCTTGCGCCCGGTTGATTCATTGATGAAACCAATCTTCTCAGGTGACGAGCGCTTGAAGGAAAATTCGGTTGTATCCTGCAGGATCAATATGGGGCCATCGGTGGCTTGGATGCGCAAAGCAGAGGCGGCAAAATGTCCCTCCAAAATCTTGTCCTCGCTGACATTCTCATTCGCGAAGAAGCGATAGGCGGCCTTGGTATTGGCCCAGTCCTGGAATGCGGTGGGTAGTGATTTGTCTGGCCGATCACCGAGTGCTTCCAGCATGACAGCCAACCTTTGATTCAGTCGCGCGTCCCCCAAGTCGCAGCCAGTCATTTCCTCGTTCACCCAGTGTTGTCCCATATTGATACCTCTTATCATATCGAACGAACTGAGAAGCCAAAAAACACATCGGGCTTTACTTTATCAACGGTATGCTTATGTAGCTGATGACTTGTGGGTAATTGCAAGGGTGGGAGTAGGCACCCTTGTTGTGGGCATTTCGCTTAGCGCTGCCGTGCTGGCTGAGAGTTACTGGGCCATGTTGTTGTTTTTGGTCATCGTAGGGGCAGGCTACAGTACCGCCCAACCCGGCGGTAGCAAATCGGTAGCCGCTTGGTTTGATAAATCTCAGCGAGGCTTTGCCATGGGGATTCGTCAGGCGGGCTTGCCGCTGGGTGGGGCGCTGGCGGCGATTATACTGCCAACCGTCGCGATCACCTGGGGTTGGCGCGCCTCTTTTCTAGTGGGCGGGCTGATTGCGATCTTCGGGGCGTTGGTCTTTATGCTTTTTTACCGTGCCCCTGGTAGCGTGTTGCCGGTTGCAAGAGCCTCTGAAGGTGGCGTAAAAAAAGTCGTCTTATCGCGATT
Organism: Halomonas sp. HAL1; assembly: GCF_030544485.1. Taxonomy (NCBI): domain Bacteria; kingdom Pseudomonadati; phylum Pseudomonadota; class Gammaproteobacteria; order Oceanospirillales; family Halomonadaceae; genus Halomonas; species Halomonas sp. HAL1. The sequence goes on along the minus strand of NZ_CP130610.1, from coordinate 2,857,686 downwards.
GGCAATGATTCGTGAACCGGCCATGAAACAGATCATGGCGTCCGGTATTAGTTTGATCTCGGTTCAGTACGGCATTTTGATTTTTACCGTGCTCTATCTGCATAGCCGTTTGCAGATGGAGGTACTTCAGGCGGCGACGTTGCTATTCGTAGCCCAAGGGGCCGGGGTTGCAGGGCGTATTTTGCTGGCGGCCTGGAGTGATCGCTGTCGCTCGCGCTATTTCCCGGTCATGGTGTGCATGGTGGCGGTAATCGTAGGGCTGCTGGTATTGGTTTGGCTGCCGCTACACTCAACGCTCATGCTGGGTTGCTTGATGGCCTGGCTGGGCTTTTTTGGTTTTGGTTGGTACGGCCCTTGGGTAGCGTATGTGGCTGAGTCTGCACCTGCTGATAAAACCGGCTTTGTACTAGGCCTGGCCATGGCGATTAACCAACTGGCGATTGTATCGATACCACCACTCCTTGGGTGGCTGTTAGATATCAGTGGCAGTTTTATGCTTGGCTGGAGTTTGCTGATCGCCATGACGTTATTGGGGCTATTAATGACTATCCAGCGGCAAGGAGAAAATAATGAAAGCGATCGTGTTTGACGTATTTGGCACTATTGTTGATTGGCGCTCCAGTTTGATTCATCAGTTCAATGAGCTGCAGAAAGAGCTGGGGATTGAACTACCCAGTGAAGTGATAACGGATCAATGGCGTCAGCACTATGCGCCTTCGATGAACCGAGTACGGCAAGGTGACGTGCCTTGGATGGGGTTGGATGACCTGCACCGAGAAAGCCTCGTCAAACTACTCAATCAACATGGCATTATGCTAGACGAGGCGACCATTGATCGCGTCAATCACTTTTGGCACCAATTAGAGCCCTGGCCGGATGTTCAGAACGGCCTACAGCGCTTAAAAGAGCACTATATTATCGGCACGCTGACCAACGGCAATTTGTCGCTAATGGTGGACATTGCCCGTCACGCCAAACTGCCCTGGGATATGGTGTTTTGCGCCGAGTTATTCCAACACTATAAACCTGACCCAGAGGTCTATTTAGGGGCTTGCGGCCTGCTGCGCCTGCCGCCTGAAGAGGTAATGTTATGCGCGGCCCACAATTACGATCTGGGGGCTGCCCGAGCATTGGGAATGAAAACGGCGTTTATCCCCCGGCGTACAGAGTATGGGCCCCACCAGAGCAAAGATTTAGAAGCAGAAAAAGCGTGGGATTTTGTGGCTGAAGACCTCGTCGCGCTGAGCGAGCATCTACTAATAGAGTGAGCCAACAATACATGCTGTTAGGGCTGGTTAGCCGTTGTTAAAAGAGTGGCAGCTATAGGTATTAAGTATTTGAGCAGTGAGTTTATTGCCAAGCACACGCGCAAGCAGATAGCGGAGCCAATCAAAAGTATTTAAAAGGACACACGCGATGTATTTGCAGAAAATGGCATAAACCGCAACACTCTCGGTAACCTAAGGTATCCTCTAAAAGTATTTTCTACGTACCTAAAAAAGGTAGTCACCATGTCAGCTACGATGAGCAAAGACGACGCGCACAAGCTAATTGAGCAACTTCCTGTGAATGCCACTTGGGAAGACCTTATGCATGAGATCTACGTTCGGGAGACCATCGAAAAGGGCATGGCAGATAGCCAAGCGGGTAACATTACGAGTGTGGCGGATATTCGCAAGAAATACGGCTTGCCTGAATGAATGTGTTTTGGACAGCAACAGCAGAAGCCCATTTGGACGCGATTTATGCCTATATCGCGCAGGACTCAGAAGCTTATGCGTTGAGCACCGTTGATAAAATCACCCGAAGGTCACAACAGATTGGTGATTTCCCCGCTTCAGGACGTAAGGTGCCGGAGTACGATATCGCTCAAATAAGGGAAGTCTTGTGTGGCGCTTATCGCATTATTTACTACATCAAACCAGATCAAATTGACGTTCTCGCCGTTTTACACGCATCTATGAACCGACTGAAAAGCGAATAGGGCAACGTTATAGCGTAGTGTCGGCGCCCACCTCACGACGCAGTCAACTGAGGCTCATTCACCACCACCGCGTCACGCAAGGTGTCAGCGAAGCTTGCCAGGGCGGGTGTCCAGGTTTCGGGGGCGACAAAATAGGTATCGATATTGGCGATGGAGGTGGGCAGTGCCAGCGTGTGAATTCCGAACCGGTGCTGATGGGCGTCAACCGTGCCACGGGGGAGCACCGTGTAACCCATCCCGGCAGCAACGCAGCCAAGCATCGCATCCAGTGAACCAAACTCGAAGATCCTGCCCGCATTAACTCCTTGGGACGCCAGTAACAGCTCAATACGCTGGCGGTAGCTGCACCCCTGACGAAACGCCAAGAAAGCGGACGTCAGCAGCGCTTGTGAAGAGGGCATCTTCGTCATAGGCGTTGAGCTGACTAAGACAAGCTGCTCGCTAAACGCTTTGAGCGAGTGGTAGCGGCCATGCTCGAGCCGCCCGGCCACGAAAACACAGTCCACCTGCCCGTTAAGCAACAACTCAACCAGCTCAGCCGTGGGCCCGGTCTTGATCTGGATATCAACGTCAGGCTGCGCTGCGTGGTACGCCGCCAGTATCGGCGGAAGGCGCAACGCCGTCGTGGTCTCCATGGCGCCTATGCGTAGCCGCCCACACGCCTTCTCCTGGCCTTTGAACAGCGACACCGCTTCATCGTGGGCCGTCAGCATGCGCTCGGCGTACTCCACCAGCGCCAACCCGGCACTCGTAGGGCGAACCCGCCCCGCACGGTGAATCAGCTGTACGCCTAACTCCTCCTCGAGCTTTTTAATGTGGGTGGTCACATTGGATTGCACCGTGTGCAGCCGTTTGGCCGCCGCCCCAAAGCTGCCGGTGTCGGCCACGGCCACGAGCAGTCGCAGCGATTTAAGTTGCACGCGCCGTCTCCCTGTCAGGTTATCTATAAACAAGATAGTAGCGATCAAAACTAATCGTTTCTAGAAATAATTCCTCGCGCGTAGTCTGACGATGTACCAACGTGCTGCCGACCCCACCAAAGGGTGTCACAAAAAGGAATTGGCGTGATGAAGCGAACACTCACTACCCACGATCTGCCCGCCCTGATGACAGGCATAATGGCGACCCTGGCGGCGATTGGCATCGCACGCTTCGCCTATACGCCGCTATTGCCTGCGATTATTCAAGAGGGTTGGTTCACCGCGAGCCAAGGCGCCTACCTGGGGGCCGCCAACCTGCTGGGCTACTTTATCGGCGCACTCGCCGCCCACTCGCTGAGTGAGCGCTTTTCTCCTCGCATGGTGATGGCCGCAAGCTTCGCGGGTATCGCGCTCAGTTTTGTGCTCTGCGCCGGGGCGGGTGGTTTCCTGTGGTTTTTCTTCTGGCGACTAATCTCCGGCATTGCCGGGGCCATCTTAATGGTCGTTGGCCCTTCGCTGGCGCTGGCGGCCACGCCCCCTGAAAGGCGAACGCGTGTCGGCGCCATGGTGTTTACCGGTATTGGCTTTGGCGCACTGCTTTCGGCCTTTATCGTCTTGCAATTACCCACAAGTCATCAGCTACATAAGCATACCGTTGATAAAGTAAAGCCCGATGTGTTTTTTGGCTTCTCAGTTCGTTCGATATGATAAGAGGTATCAATATGGGACAACACTGGGTGAACGAGGAAATGACTGGCTGCGACTTGGGGGACGCGCGACTGAATCAAAGGTTGGCTGTCATGCTGGAAGCACTCGGTGATCGGCCAGACAAATCACTACCCACCGCATTCCAGGACTGGGCCAATACCAAGGCCGCCTATCGCTTCTTCGCGAATGAGAATGTCAGCGAGGACAAGATTTTGGAGGGACATTTTGCCGCCTCTGCTTTGCGCATCCAAGCCACCGATGGCCCCATATTGATCCTGCAGGATACAACCGAATTTTCCTTCAAGCGCTCGTCACCTGAGAAGATTGGTTTCATCAATGAATCAACCGGGCGCAAGATGAAAGAAGGACGGCACCTTAAACATACCGTCTGCGGGCTTTTAATGCACGCTAGTCTGGCTATCACAACGGAAGGGCTGCCCTTGGGCCTGACAGCTGCCAAATTCTGGACGCGGAATAAATTCAAAGGCACAGAAGCTCTCAAGCGCAAAGTTAATCCGACCCGCGTACCCATCGAGCAGAAAGAAAGCATGCGTTGGCTCGACAACCTGCAGCGTTCTACTGAGCTTGCAGGTTCACCTGAACGGTGCGTGCATATCGGTGATCGCGAGAGTGACATTTTTGAACTCTTTTGTCTGGCTCAAGATCTTGGCACTTACTTTTTGATCCGCAGTTGCGTTGATCGTCTCGCCGAGGAGGGAGGCACTACGATTTCTCAAGTGATGGCCGAGACTCAGGTCAGTGGAACACACGATATTCACTTTCGTGACAAGCGAGGCAATCAACAGCAGGCGACCCTATCGGTCAAGCATGCAAAGATGACAGTTTGTCCACCGATTGGAAAACAGAAAAAATACCCAAAACAGAAGCTTGGTATTATTTTTGCAGAAGAGAAAAACCCGCCCGAAGGGCGTTCCCCTATAATCTGGAAGTTGGCCACTAACCTTCCCGTTGCCACTCACGCCGACGCAGTGCAAAAGCTTATTTGGTATTCACGGCGTTGGAATATCGAGACATTCTTCAAGACGCTGAAAACGGGTTGCCGCATTGAGGATATACGTCTCGCTACCGCAGATCGACTTGCCAACTGCATTGCGCTCTGCTGTGTCGTGTCCTGGCGAATATCATGGTTGACTATACTGCGGCGCCAATCCTCAACGACCTCTCCTGCAGCTGTTTTTACTGATATTGAAAGAGCTCTTCTCGACCGATCAATGCCGTCAAACAGACAAGGCACACGACGCGATACAGCTTTTTATATGACCGCTGTCGCTCGCCTGGGTGGTTATCTGGATCGCTCAAGTGATCCTCTCCCAGGATCCACCGTTCTATGGCGAGGCTTCATCCGCTTAGCAGATCTCGTTGCTGGATTCCAAGCTGCCAATCCAGATGCATCATCGACTTGTGGGTAATTGCAAGCTTTATCGTACCGTTACTTTTAGGGTTAAGCCTCTCCGTCACCTGGGGCACGCTTGGGTTGCTGTGTATTGCCGCTGGCCTTTTGTGCGACTATTTTTTGCAACAACAGGGCGTGGCACACTTAGCCTCACCGATCACGGCTAGCCCAAGGGGGAATAACCCCTCAGGGGGTGCGGGTGTAAAGGTAATCGTGATGTTGGTGGTTGGCGCTTACGCCCTGGATGCGATTGGTTTTGTGCCCCATACCGTGTTCTGGGTGGACTACCTTGCCAGGGAAAACGCCCTGGGCAATCAAGCGGCTTCATTGCAGTGGGGTATCTTCGGGTTGGGCGCCTTGTGTGGGCCGTTCATGGTAGGTGCACTGGCGCATCGAGTGGGCTGGCAGGGTGGCTTAATGATCGCCTTTGCAGCGAAGGCTGCCGCCGTCTTGCTGCCGGTGTTCTCACTCGCACTGCTCAGCCAGTCGGTTTCCTCGTTCATGGTGGGGGCGATGATCCCCGGCATTGTCGCTCTCACCTCTGGCCGCCTTGCTGAGTTGGTAGGGCCAATCGCCCACAAGAAGCTCTGGGGGCAAGCCACCGCCGCCTTTGCCGCCGCCCAAGCGGTTGCAGGTTATGCCATGTCAGCGCTCTACGAGCTCTGGGGCACCTACGCACCACTGTTTGCCATCGGCGGCCTCATGCTAGCGGGAGGCTTTTTGCTGGTGCTTCGAAGCCGTGGTGTGCAGCAACAGCGCCACAGCCATCTCACTGTTCAAAATAGGAGGCAATAATGGAACTCTACCTGAACGCAACGTCACCTTATGCGCGCCTGGCGCGCATCGTTTTAATTGAAAAAGGGCTAGATGAGGCCGTTACGCTGAAGTGGTGCGACCCCTGGGTAGACGATACCGCTCTATTAAAGACCAACCCTGCGGGGCGTATTCCGGCGCTGATAACGGAGGACGGCACCACGCTAAGCGAGTCGATGCTGATTGCCGTTTATCTGGATGGCATCAGTCCCAACAAGCCAATGATTCCCTCAACGTGTTTGGGTGATGTGTTGCACTTGGCTGGGTTGGGCCAAAACCTGATGGATGCCGCTTTCACGATCGTGATTTCAAGAAAGCATTATGGCCATGAGGTTGAAGAGAGTGAACTCGGGCTAAGGCGCCAACGAGCCATACAGCGAATCTTCAAGCAACTGGACAGCGAGCTTAAAAAACCATTTGCCTCGTCAGTTAATCTCGGTGAAATCGCTGTAGCCGTTGCGCTAGATTACTTAGCTTTCAGGTTGCCAGAGGTGAGCTGGAAAGAAGAGTATCCACAGTTGCAGTCATGGCATTCTGGGGTGATCGCACGGGCAAGCTTTGAGCAGACTGCATTCGTTTAGCAAAGCCTGCGCTTATACCTTGGCTGCCAGTATCGCCTCGCTACTGCGGGGTGTTATCGTCTGGTCAAACATCACCTAGCCGCTTTTGTCTTTTGCTGAGAAGCGGTACTAACCTTGTATGGCAAAAAGCATTATAAATGCACAGTGGGAGGCGGTTTAAGCCCGCGACCGAACCGCCCCTAGAGTGAGCCAGCACTGTGGGAGGTGGCTTTAGCCCGCGACCATTCCAGCACCCAGCCAGCAAAGCGATAAAAATGATCACTACCCAAGCCCCCATCACCATCGCACTCGCCCAACTGCCCATCATCAAAGCGGCGGTAGACGAAAACCTGCAAACGCACCTGGCCTACATAGAACGCGCCGCCTCGCTAGGGGCCAACGTGGTGGCCTTTCCCGAACTCTCGCTCACCGGTTACGAGCTGGCGCTACTCAGCCAGCTGGCCATGCCCCGTAACGATAAAACGTTTGCCGCACTCACCGCCGCTGCCGTGGCCACCAACATAGTAGTGATCGCAGGCTGCCCGCTGCACAACCCCAACGGCAAACCCTACATCGCAGCGGTGATCTGTTTCCCCAACGGCGAACACACATTCTACCTAAAATAGCACCTTCACGAAGGGGAGGGTGCTTACTGCACCCCAGGCCACGAAAGCGGCCTTATCAACGTTAACGGCACCCGCATTGCCCTGGCCGTTTGCGCCGACTTCACCCACTCCAGCCACGCCGCTACCGCCGCTGCCCATCAAGCGGACGTGTACCTAGCCAGCGCGCTGATCTCCCCAGGCGGTTACACCCACGATGCCGAGCTACTTGCTGCTATAGCTCAACGCCACCAACTACCGGTACTGCTCACTAACCACGTTTCCACCACGGGCGGGTGGCAAACCTGCGGTAACAGCGGCGGCTGGAACGCAGCAGGCGAGCTAAGCATTAAGTCTAACGTTACCCAGCCCAGCTTAGTGCTGTGCCAAATTAATCACGGTGCCATAAGCGGTAGCGTGGAAGTGATGACTCACACTCATTACAAAGAATCAGTTATCGACTAAAAGCCAAGCTTCCGAGGTAGTCTTAATTTATGTTTGCTGCTAGTCTCGAAGCACTAGAGCGAACAACGCCGCAGGGAATATACGATGCAGGATGCCCGTATAACGCTTCACTTTACCAAGCTGCGTATGCAAGTGCAGGTAAATGGCATTTTGCCAGTCGACTCCACGAATATGCTTCATTTACGTGAACACGGCTATCCGCCACGTTACTAATTTTCTAGTGAAGGTACTCTGGTAGGTTTACTTAATTTCGTATTGCATTCTAAATAGTAATAAAATATTTCTATAGACAATAATTGTTTAGGATGCTTTGAGAATATGCAGTTACTTGGCCAAACTACTCTGAGCATGTCTTTTTAATTTAATTTTTTTATGGTGCTAGATTTTGGAGGTTGTCGTGGATTTAAGTTTTTTCTCCTCACCTTTTGGTGCAGCTGTTGCCTGGGTGTTTACTGTTTTTGGGTTTATATATTCTATAGTGAAAAGAAATGAGGCCGCTAAAATAAATAAGTATTTTGCTGCGCTGAAAGTTTCATATAATAATTTAAAAATCGAAAATAAAAGTCTTGATTTGACTAATAGCGAATTGCGTATCGTAAATACTAACCTGGAGCAAAAAATCGTTGAAATTGAAAACAGTGAGATTAGCGTTGATTGCCATAAAGTAAGTCAAAAAGGCAAAAATAATGTCAATCAAGGTGTGGTTAAAGGCGATGTTAACCTTGAGCTGAAGTAAGGGGTTTTATGTGTGGAACACAAGTTTCGATAGGTGTTGTTGAAGGTGATTTTAACACGACTGAATCGCCAGAGTCTAAGGTTGACTCAATAATTAATATTATTATTAGTGATATTGTTACAGCTTCAGTTGAAATGGATTTAAAAAATCGAAATTTCCCATCAACAGTTTTAAAAAAAATAGAACATAATCATTTAAAAAGGCAAAGAATTATTGTACAACAGTACAAGTCATATTCTTCAAATATTGAAAGGGCTTATGCTGTTGTAGATAAGCAAATAATTAATGGCAAACAAACTGCAATGATCTTGTTGAACGATATGTATAATAAGGCGTTAACTAAATTTGAGATTGATCCATATGATGTAGACATTGTTGAAATTAGAAAGCATGCGGATTGCATTGTTGATAGTGTGGTGAGTCAGTTAAAGAAGTTTGTTTATAAATCTTCAAACTTACCGTCATATAAAGAGCAAGTTGAACTCGGTGTTAATATTGTTGTTGCTCATGCATTTGTGGAATGCCTTATTCTGGAGAGCCCTAATGTTACCAATTAAAGGAGGTGATCCAGAGATTAATGTTTTGTACATAGGTGCATATATATTAAGAAAAATAAGAAGACAAAAAAATAAACGGATGGAGATAAAGAAAGTTTTTGAGATTGGAGAGAGTGAGTTATTTATATCTGTTGATTATATTATAATCACCTTAGATTGGCTTTATATTTTATCAGCGATTAGATGCAATGGTAGTGAGGTGATTGTTAATGAGACTGAATAAGTTTGTTTTAGAAGTTGACGGGGAAATGGTTAGAGAAATCCCATTTCTTGATGGCTTGAATATAATTACAAACCTGAAAGATAGCGCTCCAGGGAATAGCGTTGGAAAATCCACGCTCGGCAGGGTCCTTGATTACCTTTTTGATGGCCCAATTGCTCCAATATATATCGACGAAGAGTTTGGTACACCTAATAGCGAAATAGAGTTGCTACTTACTGATAAAATCGTTTACGTCTCTTTGGAGTATAAAGGGCTTAAAGGGTCTTTAAGCACAATCAAGCGTCGTTTATCCACTATTACTATTTGTCAAAGCTACTATATAAATGACGTGGAAGTGGATAGAAAAGATTATATCTTACACATTATGAAAACTGTTTTTAATGTTTTCTCAGAAAAGCCAACTATTCGAAAGCTAGCCCCCAAGTTTTTTAGAACTAATCAATATCGTATGTTGCATACTGTGAAGTTTGATAATGGAAGAAGCGTTTCTAAGTCTGATGTAAGTACAGTTTTTTTGTATCTTTTTAATTTCAGTAATACAGAGATTCTTAGTAAAAGGCATAAGTTAAAGAATGCTGTTAAAAGATATGATCGGCAAGTGATTTCTTTTAAAGGCGTTATTTCTGAGCAAAAAATCCTAAGCTCTATAAATAATATTAAAAAACAAGTTGAGAAGCTCGAGAATTCATTTTTTTCTACAGACAGAGGTATAGATAAGTTTGAAATCGTTAGCAAGATAAATGATGTCGATGATATGCAAAACTCGTTGTCAGATAAAGTTCTCGAATTAGATTTGAAATTGAGAAATATTTCTAAAACTAATGAGCTTCTTATTAGCGAAGATCAATATTATTTGATTGAAGAGCTGCGCGCGGTTTATGGCTATGCTTCAGCTAAAGTAGATTCCGTTCTTGTTGATTATAGCGAGTCATTAATTTTTCATAAACAGCTTGTAAATGCAAAAAAAGAATTTGTTTCAGATGGGCTCGAAGATATCCAAATAAAAAAACGACGATATAAAGAGGAGATGAATGGGCTGAAAGAAAGAAGAAATCTTCTTTACAAAGAAATGAAATCTAAGAAGGAAGTTGAAGAGTTGTCTGATACAGTCAAAAGGATAGGTGAGCTGAATAAGGAACTTTTAAAGCTTAATGCAATAGTCGAACAAAAAGAAACAATTGAGGAAAAGTATTTTGATGAAAGTGAGAGGTTAGAAAATATTTCCCGGCAGTTAGAGAAAGAGCTGGAAAGTGTAAGGAGTTTTGAGAAGGTCTTTGTTGATACTTTTAAAGCATATACAAAAAGCTTTTATGAAGTTGGTTACAATTTCAGTTTGAATGTGGATGAAATTAAGGGTGAATGCTCTCCTACTGTTGATGAGGTACAGTCTAATAGTGAGGGAGGTTTGAAAAGACTAGAAGTTGTGCTTTTTGATTTGTCTTATATAAAAACTGTAGCTGCTGAGGAAGTGTATAGACCTAATTTTGTGCTTCATGATTCCATCGATGATATTCATATTAATTATATTAAAAAATTGTTTGAAGAATCTTGTAAGTTAGCTGGACAGCATATTTTATCAATGCTCTCAGATAAGTTACCGGATGATCAGTATCAGAAATATAAAAAGCATATGATATTAGAGCTTTCCCAACGCGATAAATTTTTTAAAGTATAGTCGCTGCCGAATGAAAGCTTTCCGCTACGTTACGTGTAACGTGCTTGCTATACACTAGTTTAATCCTTCTACCCAGGAGTCTTTACGCAGCGAGCATAGCAGTTGGAATGTTGCTGAGGTGCAATACATAGAAGATCGAATCGCAAGAATTAAGGGCGTTGCATAAAAAATGAAGCACGCGGGAAAAGTAAAGCTCTTCCAGTGTTTTGGGTATTCTATAAACACCATCTAAAGTACTGTTTCTGTCCGAGAACTGACACTATTAGAAATTGGAATGTATCTTTTTCTTACCCCACACACCACTAACCCTCAAAACCTTCCTCACCACCGCCTCATTCAACACCCCGCGTTTGGCTTCCACCACCGTGAGCCAATCGCGGGCGCGGGTGATGCCAGTGTAGACCAGTTAGCGGGTGATGATTGGGTTGGGCGTTTGCGGTAGCAGCAGGGCGGTGTGCTGAAACTCTGAGCCTTGAGATTAGTGTACCGTCATCGCGAACACGGTTTCAACCGTGTTTAGATAGGAAGGCAGCACTCAGTAAATCGGGTTATTCTGCGATTTCTCTGGTAATCGGTTGCTGTCGCTGTCGAGTTACTACCCATGGCAATGACGTTTGGTCAGCCGCATGCTGTGCCTTCTATCGATACGATGATATTGATCACTCATCTGGTACTTGTGGTCACCATCGACGGAATGAGCCTCTGGCTTGTGCTGATTCGCATCAGCGGCGCCTCGACGGGATTGAGCTATCAACTACTTAATCCGTTCTTAGGCGTACTACTCTCTTATCTAATACTAGGGGAGCCGTTGCGCATGGCGAACTCCATTGGGGCTGGGCTGATTGTAATTGGCCTGATCCTGAAACAATTCAGGCAGGGAACGGGTAAGGCTCTGGTAGAGAAATAGACCTGATGTCTTAAACATGACACAGGTCATGGCTGTAGCCTAAAGTTTAATGAGGAAGACGTGGGATTCAACAGAGACAACTGCTAGGCTAATTTTACTAGAGCGAATAACGCCGCAGGGAAAACCTAATGTCACAGGCATCTCGCATTACGCTCCACCACGTTAACCAGCGAGTGCAGGTGTATGTTGATGGTAAACTGCTAGCTGACTCCAACCAAGCCCTCGAACACCGCTACCCGGCACGCCAATATTTCCCACGAGAAGACGTGCGGATGAATTTGCTTACCCTTTCTGAAACCACGACCCCCTGCCATCGATTTGATTTGTTCATAGCTTCATCCTCTCGAGGGTTGGAGCCTCCGGGAATCCCGGGTCGGTTCAGGAGTCTAGTTGTATTTAATTCTTTCTAAAGCGTATAAGAGAATGTGTATCTGAGGGCTAAGGGGGTCTCATGACTGACATAATAAAGACCGCACGTAAGGCTAATTTAGACACAACACTGTTGCGTACGTTGGTATCGATAAGCGACTACGGTGGCTTCTCGGAAGCGGCGCAGGCCTTACACCTAACTCAATCGGCTGTTTCTCACCATGTGCGTCGGCTTGAGGAACAGCTTGGAAATACTTTTTTTGAGACCTATGGGCGTCGAAGGCGTCTTACAGAGGCAGGTGAACTCTTTCTATGGTACGCGCGGCAAATTCTTGCCCTCAACGACGAAGCTTTCGATAAGATCGGGCAGTATCGTGGAGTTGCAAAAGAGATTCGCTTGGGAGTATCTGAATATTTTGCTCAAGACTACTTGCCGATCATGCTGGCCTCCTTGCCTTTTGAGCAAGAGGGAATTCGTATTATTCCTCAGCTAGGACGCTCAACGGTACTGCAACATAAGCTCAATGATGGAAAGCTTGATATGGTCATCGCTGTCGACATTGCTGACACATCGCGTCCGAATTTACTAGAAGGCGTACGTGTGGCAGACCGACGCCTTTCCTGGGTAGGAGCCCAACACTCTTTACTAGATTCCTGTAATGAGATTCCTCTAGTTGCTTTTTCTCCTCCGTGCATACTACGAGACCTGCAAATCAACAGGCTCAAGCACAGTCAACTGCAATGGCGCATAGTTTACGAGGCGCGTGATTTAGGCGATTTACTAGCAGCGGTCAAGGCGGGCCTGGGTGTGAGCGCTCTACCTTTTATCCCTTCGCAGTATGGGCTCGCCTCACCGATAAATTTGCAACAACTCCCCGCGCTGCCGGATGTACGAATCAGCATTAAAACCGCGGCCACCGTTGAGTCCGACCAAGTAGAGTGGCTGATTCAGTTTATTCGTCGCTGCTGGGACTCTTCTGAACAACAGAAAGCAGGAGTTGCGCCTCTCCAAGTGCCATGCGCTATGTGATTGGGGCAAGGGGGGGCCGCTAGCGGTTATTCAGATAAACCCCGCAGGCGGTGACTGCAAAGCCAATCATGGCTAACGGGTGAAGTGTTTCGCCGAGTATCACAAAGGCCATAAGGGCGGTCATGCCGGGTATGAGGTAGAAGAGGCTGGCCACTTTGCTTGCCTCGCCGCGACGAATCATGACGTAAAGCACGCTGATGGCTCCAATCGAGTTCACAAGACTCATCCAGCTTGTTGCGAATAAGAAAGTAGGTGTGACTTGGAAGTACAGGTCTTCAAGTGTATGAGCTGCAGCAAAAGCAAATGTTGCTGCGACACTCAGTTGAATGAATCCACCCGTACGTAGGTCCATGCTTGTACAAAATTTCTTCTGGTAAAGCGTGCCCAACGTGATACCAAGCAGGGCGAAGAGAATCGCGATATATCCCCCGAGCGTCGCTTCTCCAAAAGAGAACTTTTCAGAAACGACCAATACAACACCTGCTAGACCAATCAGAAGCCCAACCCATTGATGTTGCTTTATACGTTCAGCAAGAAAAACACTGGCACCAAGTGCAACGAAGATAGGCATTGTGCCTACGATGAGCGCCGAAACCCCCGCACTCACGCCGAGATTGATCCCGGTATAGAGCCCTGAGAACTGCATTGCTTGAATCAGCAGCCCGACAACCGCAATGTGGCCAACCTCCTTCCACGTTTTTGGCCACGGTGCGCGTGTTGCAACGGCGACCATGAGTAGAACCAGGGCGGCACTAGCGAAGCGCAGAAAGATCATGGTGTATGGGCCGACAAATGGCAGGGCTGCTTTGCCAGCCACGTAGCCAGAACTCCACATAACGATGAAAAGCAAAGGCAACCCTAGGGCGGCCACGCCTGGGCGAAAACGAGGGATCGTGGTTGTATTTGATGTCATTGGAATCTCTCCTTAGTGGGTTTGTTACTAAGGAAAGGCTAGCGAGATACAATGATTATGAATAATGAAGATTTGGTCAGGGACACTTTACGAAACGTAATGAATGAGGGGCAGTATTGGCGGCTCATTAACAACTAAGTGATCTACTGCGAGCCTCGGGAAAGCGCAGAGACAACTTCCTGGCGCAGATTGCGGTTTAGCTCGGCGCACCGGGGAATAGCGCCATGTAGATCCACCACCTTGAAATCATCGGGAACACCAATCAGCAGGCGTCCGGCAATTTCCAGTTGTTGCATGGCACTCACCGCCTCAGACGTACGAGCAAGTATCTCATTGACGGCGGAAAGAATACGCTCGCCGTCTGTCGGCAAACTAAAGAAGTGACCTGGATGGCATTCAAGCAACTTACAACCAAGTATTTCCTCCAGCCGTTTCAGGCTTTGTGTCATCTCTGGCATTGCTAGCGGGCTGCAGGTTGATATTTGGGGAGTGCTTATGGCAACTGGGGGCATGCTCGCTTTTTGCCAGTGGCACCGTGTTCTTCCGCGGCCAAGGAGTTGGCCTTCCCGTCTTGCAGGCCAATCTCTGGCAATCCATCGCGCTTCTTCCTATGGCCATGGTATTTGGGCAGCCGCTTGCCGTGCCTTCTACCGCTACGATGATAGCGATTGCATATCTTGTACTTGTCATGACGATCGGCGGAATGAGTCCTGGCTAGTACTGATCCGCATCAGCGGCGCCTCGACGGCATCAAGCTATCATCTTCTTAATCCGTTCTTCGGCGTACTACTCGCTTATCTAATACTAGGGGAGCCGTTGCGCATGGGGGATTTCATTGGGGCTGGGCTGATTGTGAGCGGCTTGCTCCTCACCACCCAGGCAAGCGGGAGGGTAAGGCAGAGCTAACTACCAAGACCGGCTCATGGGCAAAGCGCCACCATGCCTGGTAAAGAAAGGCACTAGCGGGGCGGTTGTATGGAATAGAGGGTAGTATGGGCATGACGCAAATTACCGCCGCATCCTAAAGTTTTATGAACCGAGCATGGGCTTCAATGAACTTTGCTGCTAGGCTAATTTTACTAGAGCGAAAAATCGCCGCAGGGAACAACCTAATGCCACAAGCACCTCGCATCGAGCTCCACCCCGTTAACCAGCGCGTGCGGGTGCATGTGGATGGCAAGCTACTTGCTGACTCCATCCAACTGCGCTACCCGCCACGGCACTATATTCAACGTGGAGGCGTGCAGAGGTTTGGCTTAGTGGAAGTGGTTTGATCATATTATGTATGTGATGAGATGGTAAGTAGTGATAAAGTTGTATTATGAACTGAATAATAGCCAATATTGAAAATTCTTCCGAAACATTAAGAGAGTTTAAAGATGAAGATTGATATCTATAAAAGTACTATGAACGGCGATAAATATCTTGGTGGATGCTGTCTCTGAGTGCAACGCTACTTAATGAATGGCTGGTGGGCTTTCTTGGTGTTTCGCCAATATTTCGCCCAGCACTTCAACTGGGCACCTGAAGTCAAAGCGCTTTCGAGGCCGCATATTCAGCTGTAATGCAATGGCATCAAGTTCCTCTTGGGTGTGGTGCGACAGATCCGTCCCTTTCGGTAAATACTGCCGTATCAAGCCATTGATGTTTTCATTGCTACCGCGTTGCCATGGGCTGTGAGGGTCACAAAAGTAGATTGCAACACCCGTTGCTTGGGTAATCTGTGCATGCTTAGCCATTTCTCGGCCTTGGTCATACGTCATGCTCTTGCGTGCGGCTAGTGGCATTCGGTTGAGTGCTGCGCTAAATCCCTCAACAGCTGAGGTCGCTGTGGCGTCATGTAATTTGGCGAGGATGACGTAGCCACTGCTGAGTTCAACTAACGTGCCGACTGCAGAGGCATTGTTCTTACCTTTGATTAAATCGCCCTCCCAGTGGCCTGGCATTTCGCGCTTCTCTATCTCCGGTGGCCGAAGGTGAATGCTCACCATGTCGGGTATTTGGCCACGGCGATCGACCTGACCACGGCGAGGCTTACGGGTCGATTTTCCTTGGCGCAGGCAGTGAATCAACTCTTTCTTAAGCTGGCCCACAGGCAAGGCGTAAATGGCGTTGTAGACCGTCTCACGGCAGACGTAAGCATCTTCAAAACTGGGCGTCATCATGCGTTTGAGCTTGCCTGCTATTTGTTCTGGAGACAAGCGGTTGCGAAGCATATGAATGACCAGCTCAAAGCGTTCACTACCCAACAGCAGCTTACGTTTTGGGCGACAAACCATGCGTCGAGCGCAGCGGTGCGTCTGCGCACTATGAGCACAGTAGGCACCTGACTGAGTTTGGTTGCGCCGTACTTCACGGCTGAGGGTAGACGGAGAACGTCTCAACATGTGAGCAATCTGGCGGAGACTCATGCCTTGCCTGAGGCTTACCTGTATGGTGGCACGTTCTTCGATGCTGAGTTCTGAATAGGACATAAATCCAACACCTTACTAAAATTCTTAGGTGTTGCACTCAGTTTCTGCGGCCAAGCTTTCTGTACCTTCCGGAACTGATGTTGCTAGTTTGAAATTACCTAAAGACATTGATCCTGATGTTTTGTCATTATCCCCCTTTAAAACTTCGATTTTTCTTGATCTAAATAACTCCCGAATCGCCCTAGATCAAATAGATGTACAGCGACAAATAAATAAGAATGGGTATGCGATACACAGTGCCAGTGTAGAAATTAAGGTAAATGGAAATTAATAATCTATCAATATATACAATACTCTATTGCTAGTGTTAGGTTGTTGTTGTGACTGTATAAGGCTATAAAGAAGTAATGGAAATATATAAAAATGTAAATGGTAACTCCAGTGTCCTTGCTTATAATGTGACAGATGGAGAAGTTGACGTCCAGTCTAGAGATAGATAATTTTACCTTTATACAGATCTAAGTGCTGGCGTCGCTAGTATTAATAAAATGAAAAGGGTTGCTACTTCTGGTCACGGGTTAAATAGCTATATACAAAAATTATGAGAAAGCGGTATGCGAAAAAATACGATAACCCCTTTTTATGGAGAGTGGTTTTCTTTCGAAGTAAATAATATTGCAGTGGTATGATAAGGTTGTTTATTATTAAGGAGAGAATATGGAAGATTTGAGAAGTCAAATTGATGTCGCTCGTGTACAGGTGCATACTGATGCCTATCCGATGTCTATTGGAGAGCTTGCCAATTTATATGAAGATGGTGAGTTAGATATACACCCCGAATTTCAGCGTGTTTATAGATGGAGTGAGGAGCAAAAAAGTAAATTAATCGAGTCAATATTACTTGGTATACCTTTGCCTTCTATCTTTGTGGCTCAAAGGGATGATGGTATTTGGGATGTAGTAGATGGGCTTCAAAGATTATCCACTATCTTCTCTTTTTTAGGGAAGTTAAAGGGAGAAGATGGTGCAGTTCTGCCTCCATTACAGCTGAAAAAGACAAGATACCTTCCAGCTTTGGAAGGTAAAAAATGGAGTGATGAAGAAGACCTTGATAATGAAATTCATGTTGAGATAAAACGGATATTCAAAAGAGAGAAAGTAGATATAAAAATCATAAAAAAAGAAAGCGAAGGCGATACTAAATTTGAGTTATTTCAGAGGCTGAATACTGGTGGGTCAAAGCTTTCAGATCAGGAAGTGAGGAACTGTATGCTGCTGATGATTAATAGTGAAGCCTTTTCTTGGTTGCAGAGTATTTCGCAATTAGATGATTTTAAGGCTACTATTCCAATCTCAGAAAAACAGCAAGAGGAATGTTATGGTGAAGAACTTGCTTTAAGGTTCTTTGTACATAGATACTCTTCACCTGAGACTAGAGGCGATCATGTCGATGTCGGACCGTATTTAGATGAACAGTTGAATAATATGTTCAAAAAAGAAAGTGATTTTGATTATGATTTAGAGGCTGATATTTTTAAGAAAACATTCGCTATATTTAATAAGTCTCTAGGTGAGGATTCTTTTAAAAAGTTTAATCACGCCAAGGATAAACGTGAGGGGGCTGTTTCTTTACCTGTATATGAGGCGCTAACTAAGGGGGTTTCCAGTGCGCTTGAAAATGGACAAAATGAGGAATATATTATAAGCAAAGTAAATGAAAAATCTAAAAAGCTTACAGCTGAAGAGGAGTTTGTTAATACCTTAACACGGCGTGTAAGACCCCTTGATAGGATGGTTAAGATGAACCAGTTAGGTGTTGAGGTTTTTAATGAAGGTTAGGTCGTTATATGAGTTAGAGTCTACTTTAGATGAAGATTTAGCGTGGCGAAAACGTGAGTTTACAACTATTAAGTTTATGATAGAGAAAGCAAGTAAAAATGAAAAGCTTATATTGTATAAGTCAGCTGTAGCGTTACTTTATTCTCATTGGGAAGGCTATTTAAAATGCGGATCACAAGCCTACGTATGTTATTTGAATCATATATCTCCTAAATACAGAGATTTAAAAGAAAATTTTCTACAGTCAAGCTTGGCTGATAGATTTTCAAAGGGGTTTTCGCTTAAAAAACACCCCTCGCAAAAAGAAATATTTGAATATATTATATATGCTGATAATGATAATTTAAAAATAAATGAAAAAAGAGTTGTTGATACTGAGTCTAACCTAAAGACTGGCGTTTTGTTTAATATAATGCATCAGTTAGCATTAGATACAAAACCATTTTCACTAAAAGAAAATTTTATTGATGTAGTGATGGTTGATAATAGAAATAAAGTAGCACATGGTGAAAAGCTAAGTAATGATGATTTGGAGCGAATTTACGGTGAACTTGAAGATGACCTGCTGGCTATGATAATGACATTTCAAAATATTGTTATAAATGCCGCTTCTAATAAAGAGTATCTTAAATAGTGTTTAGGTGCTTCAAAGTGGGATTTCTCCAATGGCTTTGACTGTTAAATGTCTAAGACGGATTCTCTCATTTAAGAAGTCGGTGGTGGTTTCTTTATCTAAAATATGGAGTAGCTTTAAGCACTCATCTAAACAACCACTAAAAGGCTTGATTATGACCATGTGATTTTCAACCGCGATAGGTTTTTTGCCTAGTACCAATGTTGCTGAAGCTCTTGGATTATCTTTTGGGCTAGACGTTCTTTTGACTACGACAAAAGGTGGTGTATATAATTTTCCCTTAAACCTTCTCTTTTCAGAGATATAGGATATAGCTTTACCATGCGGGGAGTTTTTTTGATGTATATAAGGCGCTAACGGCCCTTCCTCTTTATCTCGATATGAAACGAGAGGTCCTATTTTTATTAAATAACGTGAAGACACCGCGGGGCGTTCATGGCTTTCCTTCTGCCACTTGATTCCCGTCTTCTTATTAACTTTTTTACCTGCTAAAATAAATACATCAACATTCGTTTTTTTGTTAAACCTTCCCCATACAGTACAATCAGCAGCAATGTTATCATTGCTAAATTGTCGAGTTTTTACATAACGACTTCCAGATCTGATAACATCTGGAAGAATTGCGTTAATATAACAGCCTTCCCTCATCGCTCTTATGAAATGAATCAAAAGCACACTTGCAGCGTTAGTTTTTCCACTACTAAAGTAGTCTGGAGCATCTAGTTGCCAGTTGGAGAAAGGAGGATTCATTAATATATGAGTTACTTTTTTTAGATCTTTTTTGGTGGTTTCTAATGTGTTTTTTGCCAATATTTTTTTAAGTAACAACATGGCTTCGTCAATGCTGCAATCTTTATTTGCACCACGGTTGATAGCCTCAAGAATAATTCTTAGTTTTGCAGCATCGACAAAAGATGGGTTTATATCATAACCAGATAGTTGCTCTCCCCATTTTGAAAGAGTATCTTTGAGCCCTTTTTGTATAGCTAATTGACGTGATGCTTCAATAAGTAAATTTCCAGTGCCACAGGTTGGGTCAAGTATTACCGAGTTTTCTGTGATAGTGTTTTTTATGTCAGCTATTAATCTACTGGATAAAGCTTGTCCTGTGAAAAAACTACCAGCATTCTTCATTTCCTCAGCTGTTAACAGTTGACGAGCAATTAAATCTATACCATCTAAGTCAATTAGATCAGATAGTTGGTTTGAATCTCCGCTATCCACAATGTTTTCGATGGCTCTAATTAAATTTTGATTATGGTTTCTGAATTGATTCATTCGGTAGTTTAAAGCTGCTTTTGTTTGGCTGAGGTAAATAGTTTTAGGGCTGGTAAAGCTATCATTGTATTTCTTTTTTTAGCTGCGTACTAGTTTTATGGTTTGATGTTTTAAATTTTAACCCCACTAACCCTAACCACTTCCCTTACTACAGCCTCATTCAACATCCCCCGCTTGGCCTCAATCACCGTGAGCCAGTCGCGGGCGCGGGTGATGCCGGTGTAGACCAGCTCGCGGGTGAGGATTGGGTTGGGCGTTTGCGGTAGCAGCAGGGCGGTGTGCTGGAACTCTGAGCCTTGAGATTTGTGTACCGTCATCGCGAATACGGTTTCTACCGCGTGCAGGCGGGAAGGCAGCACCCAGTGGATGGGGTGTTCTGAATCGCTGGTAGCGAAGGCTACACGTAAAAGTGATCTACCAGGCGTGCGGGGATCTGGCACCGCCATTGTGATGCCGATATCGCCGTTCATCAGTTTCAGGCCGTAGTCGTTTTGGGTGACCAGCACCGGGCGGCCTTCGAACCAGCCTTTCTCTAGCGTGTGGTCGTTGCCAAACAGCAGTTTTTCGCGGCGCAGGGTTTTGGCGATGCGCAGGTTTAAGCCTTCTACTCCCCAGGGGCCTTTGCGTAGCGCGCATAGCAGCTGAAAGAGGCTATAAGCCTTAAGTACTTCCTTCGCCCAGGCATCGTAAGCGTCGCCGTTTTCTTCAAACGTCAGGGCCGTATCAGGCCGTTCACTAGCTAGGGTATTCAGGTAGTGCTGGTAGCCGGTGGGCGGGGCGATGGGCTTGCCTTTGTGGTCGGTGCGCCCTTCGCCTGCATTGGGAAAACGTTCTGGGCTGCCGGTGATCACCAGGCGCTCCAGGGCGCTGTCTTCGTTTTGTGCGTCTGGTTTCAGTACCAAGTGGTGCAGGTCGGCGTAGCCGTTATTCAGTACGCCATGCACGGCTTGGTGTTTATCCCGTTCACTTAGTTCATCGCTTAGCGGCTGGTTAATCGCCTGGGCGAGTTGGCCGATGCCGCTTGTTTCAGTAAAGCGGTGGCTTACCCGCAGCATGGTAATGGCTTGATCCAGCGGCTGGCCGTCCGGGTCGATTAATGCCTCCGGCAGCGGGTGGTCGGTGAGTTCGGCTAGCCACTGCGCCGTGGTGGGTGTGTAGTGGGCGGCGTCGGCGCGGCGGCATAGGTCGCCCAGCACGGCGCCTGCTTCTACGGATGCCAGCTGGTCTTTATCCCCCAGCAGCACCAGCTTGGCGCTGGCGGGCAGGGCGCTGAGCAGCGCCGTCATCATTTCGATATCCACCATCGAGGCTTCATCCACCACCAGCACATCCAACGCCAGCGGGTTGGCGGCGTTATGGCGGAAGTGGCGGGTGTCGGCGCGGGCGCCAAGTAGCCTGTGGATCGTGGTCACTTCCGTGGGAATTTCTATTGCATTTGATGAGGAGGCTGACTGCTCATCTAATAGAGATTCCAACCCGCTAAGGGGTAGGTCTTTCACCTGCCCGGCGATGGATTCATTTAGCCGTGCGGCGGCTTTGCCGGTGGGGGCGGCTAGGCGAATGCGCAGCGGGTGGGCGTTGGGCTCTGCTAGCTGTAGGGTTTGCAGCAGGGCCAGCAGGCGCACCACGGTGGTGGTTTTGCCGGTGCCGGGGCCGCCGGTGATGATCGCGAAGGGGCTGCGGGCGGCGAGGGCGCAGGCGGCTTTTTGCCAATCTAGGGTGTTGCTGGCGGGGAATAATGTTTCTAACGCGCTTTTAAGTAGTGGGCTAGCAGCCGTGCTGCCAGTACTAACCCGGTGCGCTATTTCCTGGTGCAGGGTTTGCTCGAACTGCCAGTAGCGGCGCAGGTAGAGTTTACTGGTATTGACGCTGTGGCTCACTACCAGCGGCGTATTGCCGGGGCCGTCGCTGATTAGCGTGGGGTGGCTGAGCGCGGCCTGCCATTCGGGCAGCGTTAGCGTGGCCAGCACGTGGCTGGGTAGCGGCGGCGGGTCGTTTAGGTCGTCACCTTCCGGCGGCAGCGAAAGCGCAAAATCCGGCGCTTCCAGCGTCGCAGCTATATCCAAGCACACATGGCCACGGCCAAGCTGGTGGCTGGCCAACGCCGCGCCTAGCAACAGCAGCGGCGGTGCGTTCTGGGTTTCGCGGTCGAGAAAGCGCACCAGGGCCAGATCCAGATCCCGCAGCCAGCCACGGGAAACCCAGCGCTCACACAGTAGGAATAGCGCGGCGGTATCGCTTAGCGCGGAGTGCGGCTGGGTGGCACTGGCGGCTGATTCTGTCGGTGGTGTTGCCGATGCGGTTGAATCAGATGCAGCGGGCGGCGCGTCATCTGCGAACAGGTCAAGGTTCATGGACTCGTTCTTGGAAGCCGTGTCTCGCTTACTCATAACTGTTTCCTCATACCAGGGCCTCCTGGTTACTTGCTGCTGACGCTGTTGCTGAGCCTGTAAACAGTGCATCCAGCGCTTCGATCAGCGCGACCGGCGCAGGCACGGCGTGTACGCCGCGGGCGGTGGTGCGGCTGCCGCGCAGAAATACCGTCATCGAGCCGCCCAAGTGTTGGTGCGGGTCGTAGTCGGGGAGGCGCGCTTTCAGCAGCCGGTGGAGGGCGAGCAGGTACAGCGCCGCTTGCAGGTCGTAGCGTTTTTCGAGCATGGCATCGCGCAGGGCGTCAGCGGTATAGGCGCTGTCGTCGCTACCCAGGTAGTTGGATTTCCAGTCGAGCACATAGAAGCGGCCTTCATGCTCAAAGGCGAGGTCGATAAAGCCCTTGAGCATGCCGTTGAGGGTGTCGGCATCCAGCACGGGGCGTGATACCCCAGGCAGTAAGTGGTCACTGACCAGCTCATCCAGCTTGCGCGTTTGTACCTGGTGCGCAGCAAACCAGAACTCCAGTTCCACCTGATAACTTTCGAGTTCACATAGCGCCACTTGGCTGCCTTCGCTGGGCTCTGTCAGGGACGGGGACGGGGCCTGTGACAGAGAGTGAGGCAGGGGAAGCGGCGTGGCGAGCAGTTCTTCCAGCCAGCCCGCCAGGGTGTCGTGCCATGCCTGCCAGCCGCGCAGCTGCACGCGCCGCCGCAGCATGTCTTCCCGGGCGGCGGGGTCTTTTAGCGCGTTATTAAAGCCGAGCTGGCCTGCCCACTCCAGCAATCCATGCAGGAAGGTGCCGGGGCCAGGGCCTCGCGGAAACCGGTGCAGGTGAAACGCTTCGGTGTTAATGGCGTTGTCGTGGGGTTCATCCAGCACTTCCAGGGTGGTGGCTTCCTGGGGGGTGGTGGGTTCCGGCACGGGCGTTGGCTGCGCCGCCCCTGGAATTGCTTCTGAGATAGCCCCAGAGGTGCGCAGCGCCGAGTAGCTGGCAATCCACCACTGTTCACGGGCGGGGCGCAGCGGGGTGCGGGCGTGGCCCAGTGCCTGCTGTTCCGGCGCTGGGATGAAGCGCAGCGCGGTGGGTTCCGGGGCGGTACTTAAATCGATATCGCTGCCTTTCACCAGTTCGCCTAGCGCGTGGGTGAACGCGCTGGGGGCAATGGCCTTGCCGCCGTTGATCAGGTGGCCGATGGCGCTGTTCTCGCTGCCTTTCAGCGGCGCCAGCCCGAGCCAAGTGGCGTGACGGGCACGGGTGAGCGCGACGTAGAGCTTGCGCAGGTCTTCGCCCAGGCGTTCGCGGTCGGCGGTGGTAAGCGTGGCTTCATCGGCGCTCAGGCTGAGTTGTAGCGTACCGTCGCTATCGTGCCAGCGCAGCGGCAGGTCGGTGTCGCTGACCGGGCGGTGGTTGGCGATAAACGGCAGGAACACCAGCGGGTACTCCAGCCCCTTGGATTTGTGAATGGTCACTACCTTGACCAGATCGGCGTCGCTTTCCAGGCGCAGCTTGTGGCTGTCGCCGTGGCTATCCGGGTCGGCAATGGCTTCCGCTAGAAAGCGAATCAGCGCGTGTTCGCCATCCAGTTCCTGGCTGGCGTGCTGCAGCATTTCGCCCAGGTGGAGCAGGTCGGTTAGCAAACGCTCACCCTCGGCGAACTCCCCCAACAGCCGAGCGGCGATATCAAAATCGACCATCAATCGGCGCACCAGCGGCAGCACACCCTGGCGTTGCCACAGGCGGTGGTAGTCACTGAACTGCTCGACCCGTTGCTCCCAGGCCAGCTCGCTCTGGTTGAGGTGGTCGAGTGCTTCAAGGCTCAGCCCAAGTACCGGGGTTGCCAGGGCGGCGCGCAGCTTGGCTTCTGCTTGGCGGGAGTTGGCCTGGGGCTCGGCGCAGGCGCGCAGCCAAATGGCCAGCTGGGGGGCAATGGGGGAACTGAACACCTTGTCGTGATCGGAAAGGTAGACGCTCTTGATGCCTCGGCTGGCCAACGCCAGTCGAATCGCCCGCGCTTCCTGCAGGCCGTTGACCAGCACTGCCATGTCCGAGGGGGCCAGCGGAGTGAGTGATTGCTCTCCGTTATCGTCGCTGTCATCAGCCGCTTTTGAAAAGCCCGCTTGTTGTTGGCGGCCTGCTTCCAGTAGCGCGGCCATGTGCGATGCGCAGCGCTCGGCCATCTCGGTTTGGTAGGCGGTTTTGGAGAGCGGGTCGTCACTTTCCAGCGGCCACAGGGTCATTGCGGGTAGCGGTTGGCCGTTGAGTACCAGTGTTTCCTTGGTGCCTTTGGCGTTGACGGGGTTGAACGGCAGCGGGTTGTCGCCGCCATCGGCACGGAACAGGAAAGCGCCGGCATCGTGTTGGTCGGCGTAGCTGAAGCAGTGGTTGACCGCTGCCACCATGGCTTGGCTGGAGCGAAAGTTGGTGCCCAGCGTGACGTGGCGGCCATCGGTGTCGTACCGGGCCTGCAGGTAGGTGAAGATATCCGCGCCGCGAAAGGCGTAGATCGCCTGCTTGGGGTCGCCAATCAGTAGGATGGCGCTGTCGCGGCGGGGCGTGGCGACGTCATACACGGCGTTGAAGATGCGGTACTGGATCGGGTCGGTATCCTGGAACTCGTCGATCAGTGCCACGGGGAACTGGCGCTGGATCTGCGCGGCCAGGGCCTCTTTGTTGGGGCCTTTCAGGGCGCGATCCAGATGGGTGAGCAGATCGTTGGGGCCCATCTCGGCGCGGCGTTCCTGTTCGCGCTCTAACCGGGCGCGGCACCACTGCACGGCGTGAATCAGCAGGTCGTTGCGTGGCTCGGGCAGGGCATCCAGTGCTTGCGGTAGCTGAGCCAGCGCTTCCCAGGCCTGCGGGCAGGGTGGTGCGCCTTCTTTCCAGATATCGGCCATGCCGTCGGGCGTCATGCGTTTCCAGGCGGCGTCGGTGAGCGCGGGGCGGTCGGCCTCTGTTTCGCACCACTCGCGTAGTGCGCCTAACCAGTTGGCGCGGCTTTTGGCGTTGAAGCTTTGGCCCTTGAAGGCTTTGCGCGTGGCGGCGTCTTCCAGGGCGGGCACCAGTTCGTCCAGCCAGGCGGGCCAGGGGGCTTTGAGTTCGCTGAGTTGGGCGCTGCGTTCGGCCTGAGTGGCGGCCAGGGTCTCGCTGGGTTGGGGTTTTTCGTCGCCCAGCGCTTCGCTTTCTGGCAGTAGCCGTTGTAGCGGAACGTGCAGGTCGTCCGGTGATTTCCAGTAGCGGGTGACGATTCCGAGGGCGTCGCTGTCCAGCGGGTAGTAGAAGCTGCGCCAGTAGTCGCGCACCACTTCCTGTTCCAGTTCGCGCTGGTCGTTTTCCAGGTTGAGGGAGAACAGGCTGCCGCTGTCGAAGGCGTGTTCGCGCAGCATGCGGTAGCACCAGCTGTGGATGGTGGAAACCGCGGCTTCGTCCATCCATTCGGCAGCCAGCGCCAGGCGCCGGGAGCAGGCGGGCCAGGTGGCTGGGTCGTATTGGTCGCGGAGCTGGAGCAGCAGCGGATCATGAGCAAGTGGCACGGAAGCAGGCCACTGCGAGGGCGCTGTGAACCCGTCCTTGGGCGCTACTTTTTCCATCCCTGGAAAAAGACCCTCTTCGTGACCTGCTTCCTTAGCATCTGGAGTCTCACGAAATACGTCTGCTGCTTCTACCAGCCGATTGCGGATCCGTTCGCGTAGCTCTTGAGTGGCGGCGTTGGTGAAGGTGACGACCAGAATTTCCGGCGGCGTAAGCGGGCGGATAAACGCGGTGTCGTCGTCAACGCTGTGGCCGCCGAGTACCAATCGCACGTAAAGCAGGGCGATGGTGAAGGTTTTGCCGGTGCCTGCGCTTGCCTCTATCAGTCGGCTGCCGTGGAGCGGGAGGCTTAGTGGATTGAGTTGTGCAGGCTGGCTCATAAGAAAAGGCTGTCAAACTCAGCTGAAAAGTCAGGGCTGGCGGGGTAGATACTGAGTTGCTCAGCGTTCCAGGCCATAAGACGTTGAGACGTCACTAAGAGTATGTCGGCAAGCTCGTTCAGCAAATTGAAGTGTTCGGCTATCTGTTCGTAGTCGGTCGAGTAGTCATGTGCCGCGATATTGCGGATGGCGCGGCAGCGTTGCCAATCACTTGTCGCGTTAATTACGCCTTGCTTTTCAAAGAGAGCCAGTACCTTGAGAAAGCTGTCAGTGGATTCACCGGCAAGCAAAGCACTGTGCCGCATAGTCGATGCTATCGAGTCTTGCAGCTTGGCAAACCGCTCATTAATGGCGGCAAGAGTTTCGAAATAATCGACATCTTTTTTGTGTTCGGCCAACCACTCACCGTCAATCGGCCAAGTGATTTTGTTGCGTGACTGTTGCAGAAACCAAGCGCAGCGTTGGATCGCTTCCAGCAGTTGCGCAAGATAGCGTTGCTGCTCGCTGAGAACATCATGACTCATGCTGCTTCCTCACTATCAATCGGGCGTGACTGCGCCAAGGCGATTGCTTGGAAGGGCGTGGGTTCAGCCGTCGAGGCATAGGCCACTATATCCACAGGCAGTTGGAGGCGCTCTTCAAGTGCCATTTTGAGTTCGGCACGGGTAAGTAGTGGTATTGCGGTCTGGGAGATCAGTAGCAGGTCAACATCGCCGCCCCGCTTGGTATCATCCAGCCGCGAGCCAAACACCTGGACTTGCACAGAAGGCTTAATGAACTCACGTACGCTCGAAAGAATCGTGTCACGCTGTGATTGAGTAAGACGCATCAAGACAGCTCCTAGACTGTATGAGAGCCCCGCCACCTGATAATCTTGTCGCCGAGCCACTCTTGGTGCAATGAGTTTACGCTACCGGCGGCTTCGGTTCACTCTAACGATGGGATCTCATGCTGACATCGCTGCTGGATAATGACTTTTACAAGATCACGATGCAGAACGCCGTGATCAAACGCTTTCCCTATGCCCAGGCGCGCTACGCGTTTATCAATCGTGGCGAGCACGAATTTCCTGATGGTTTCGGTGCTGCGCTGCGTCGCGAAGTGGATCAGATGGCGACGCTGCGCCTGAGTGATGAGGAAAAGCGCTATCTCGAAACGACTTGCCCCTATCTCGACCCTACCTACCTCGATTTCCTGGCCGGGTTTCATTACGACCCTGCCGAGGTGATCATCGAGCAGCAGGGCAGTGACCTTTCGGTGATTATCGAAGGGCCCTGGTACCGCACCATTCTGTGGGAAGTGCCGTTGATGGCGCTGATCAGCGAGCTTTGGTATCGGCTGCGTGGTGTGTCGGTCACCCATGAGGCCGATGCGATGATCGAACAGCGCGCCCAGGAGAAGATCGAACTCTACCGCCGTCTTGGGTTGAAGATTGCCGAGTTCGGCACCCGTCGGCGCTTCTCGTTCGATGTTCATGACCGTGTGGTGGGCGCACTTTGCCACAATGGCGGCGAGGCGTTCAGCGGCACCAGCAATGTGCTGCTGGCCATGCGCCATGGGGTTAAGCCGATTGGCACCCACGCCCATGAGTGGTTCATGTTCCACGGCGCCCGCTTTGGTTTCAAGATGGCCAACAGCCTTGCCCTCGAGCATTGGGTGGATGTGTATCGCGGCGATCTGGGCATTGCCCTGACCGATACGTTTACCTCGCGGGCCTTCTTCGATAGCTTCGATAAGAAGTTCGCCAAGCTGTTCGATGGCGTGCGCCATGACAGCGGCGACCCGATTGATTTTGCCTCCCAGACTATCGCTCATTACGAGCGACTGGGCATCAATCCGTTGAGCAAGACGATCATCTTTTCCGATGCGCTGACGCCGGAGAAGGTCGAGCATATTCACGCGTTTTGCAAAGACCGGATTGGCATGGCGTTCGGCATCGGCACCAACTTCACCAATGATGTGGGCGTCGAGCCAATGAACATGGTGATCAAGATGGTCGAGGCGCGCCCGGAAGGGCAGCAGTGGCTGCCGGTGATCAAGCTCTCCGATGTGCCGGACAAGCACACCGGCGATCCGGAGATGATCTCGCTGGCGAAGCGGGTGTTAACCCTGGGCTGGAAGAGCCATTAGGCTTGTCAGCCTTTAATGGCACGATGCAGCGGCGAATAGAGCGTTTCGGTTAGCGTGGCGAAACGGTGGCCTAGCGCTTGTTCGCTGACCAGCCGTTCGAAGCTCGGCCACTGGTGCGAAAGGTAGGCGCTTTGCGCGACTTCGCCGGTCTGGAAGCGCCCCCCTTCGTAGGCGGTTTCGGCGGCGGCGTAGGCATCGCTATCCGGTTCGGATGCCGGTGTGCCTAGCTTCGCCAGCCAGGCGAAAGCGGACTGTGGCGCCAGCGGTAGCGGGGCCTGCATGCCATCGCACCAGGCGCTTAGCAGGTTTTGTAGCTGGTAGCGGGCGTTCTCGGCTTCTAGTGGTTCCAGCCGCACATGGCCCGCTTTGGAGAGTAGTTGGGTGGTCATCGGGCGCTCACTATTACCCGCAAGATGCGCGACCCAGGGACGTAACAGGTGCTGCCAGCGGTATTGACCACGGCCGCGCCCCTGGCTGACTAGGCTGCTGCTGAGCAGTAACAGGCGGCAGCGGTTGCCCGCTTCATCTTGGCGCAGTTCCCCCAGCCAATCCTCCAGCGCTACCTTTTCTTCAGTTCTCTCAACGACATGCACTTCCTGTGGTGTTGCTACCACGAGTGGCCACTCTTGCAGCGCCTCTTCGTAGGCACCAAACAGGGCGTCCATCGGCTCCGCCAGCGCTTCGCGCATCCGCTCGCCAAACGCTCCTACGGCCAGTACCCCCTGGCCCTTGAAGCGTTCCAGCGCGGCATGCAGTGCTTCCATGCGCGGTTGGCCGTTATCCACGGCGTGGCGCTGGGCGGCGATTAACTGATCCTGTAGTTGCCAGTTCTGTAGCCCATCCAGCGTGAAGGGCTCGACGTCCAGTTGGGTCAGCGCTTCCTGCTCGAAATAGACCCCTAAGCGGGTGTTGAAAAAGGCCCTCGCGGGGTCGCGTAGAAAGCTGCCTAGCTGGGCCAGGGTTAACGTGCTCTGCTGTTCGCTGTCCGCCTTAAGCGCTGGTGACGTTGAGCCTTGGGAGCTTTCGCCACTGGGGGTGTGCAGGGCGTGCCACTCGTGGGCGTATGTAAACAGCCGTGCTTGGGCGGGGGAATCGCTGGCTTGGGAAGAGAAGTAGCGGCGACTGAACGGCTGCAGCGGGTGCTCGGTGGTTAACGCTTCCAGCAGCGGCTCGCCGTTTTGCGTGTGCCAGCCCGCTTCCAGGTGGTCCCGCAACTGGCCGACCAGCACCGAGGGCGGCATGGGGTTGTTGTCGATCTGGCTGCGGCCGACCCAGCTGATATAGAGCTGTTGGCGGGCGGAGAGCAGTGCTTCCAGAAACAGGTAGCGGTCGTCTTCACGCCGCGAGCGGTCGCCGGGGCGGTAGTCGCTGCCCATCAGGTCAAAATCCAGCGGCGGCTGTGAGCGCGGGTACTCGCCGTCGTTCATACCCAGCAGGCATACGTGCTTGAAGGGAATGGCCCGCATGGGCATCAACGTGGCGAAGTTGACCGCCCCCGCGAGAAAGCGCTGGGAAAGGCTGTGTTCGTCGATTTGCCCCAGCCAGTGCTCGCGCACCATGGAGAGCGGCAGGGGATCATAAAGCGCGGCCTCTTCGGTGCTGTCCAGCAACTGCTGTAGCGCGGTTTCCAGCTTGGTGAGCATCACGCTCTCTTGAGCGTCGTCGGTCAGGAAGTAGGTTTCCAGCAGCTCGCGCAGCCGGGCCACCCAGGTGGCGGTATCGGTGGGCTGGCAGAAGGTCTCCCAGGTGCTTTCCAGCTTCTCCAGCAGATTTGCCAGGGGGCCTGCCAGGGAGGCTTCCAGCCCGCCAATATCATCGAATGGCTCGATGCCTTGCCACGCCTCAGCACTGCCTACGGTGTAACCCAGCAGCAGGCGACGCAGACCAAAGGCCCAGGTGTTCTGGGTCAGGCCATCGGGGAGATCCAGCCGGGTGCGCTGCTCTGCATTGAGCCCCCAGCGAATGCCCGCGCCCTCAATCCAGCGGCTCAGGGTGGGCAGGTCATATTCATCGATGCCAAAGCGTGCGCGCAGCGCGGGCACTTCAAGCAGATCCAGCAGGTCGCTTACCGAAAGGCGCAGTTTCGGCAGGCGCAGCAGTTTTTCCAGCGCGATCATCATTGGCAGGCGGTGGCGGCTGGCCTGATCTGAAAGCGTGTAAGGAATGTAACGCGGGTCATCGGGTCTAGCGTTCGCGTTATAGCCACCGAAAGCGGAGCGGTACTGGCCGAACACGGCTTCAATATGCGGCGCGTAGCGGTCGATATCCGGCACCATGACAATGATATCTCGCGGGCGAAGATCCGGGTCGGCGCTGAAAGCTGCCAGTAGCTGATCGTGAAGAATCTCCACTTCCCGCTGGGGGCCGTGGGCGATATGGAACACGATGGAGTCGTCACTGGCCGGGTTTAGCGCGGGCCAGTGGGTTTGGGTTTCCGCTACCGGCCGCAGCTCGCGGATATCGTCCTGCAGTTGGCTGAGCAGGCAGTGGCGCTCTTCGCCACTGAAGGGCTCGAACATGTCGATGCGCAGCGCCTGCTGCTCGAATAGCGTTTGGTAGTTGCCGGAGTCGTCGTGTTCGTCGAGCAGGCGCAGGTAGTCGCGGCCCTGTTTGCCCCAGGCGGCCAGCAGCGGCTGTGCGTGGAGGTGTAGTGCGTCGTCGGCATCGCCGGTGCCGAGCACATCCAGGGCGTCGGGCATGCCTGCCTTGCGCCGCTGGCGATAACGGCTGGCGCGGAGCAGGTCTTTGTGCTCGATGATATCCGCCCAGTAGTACTGGCAGGGGTTGTGCACGCAGAGCACAATTTGGCAGCAGCGCGACAGCGCCGCCAGGGCTTCAAGGGTTTGCTGCGGCAGTGACGAAATACCGAAAATGATCAACCGTCGGGGCAAGCCGTTTGGGCACGCTTGGCCTTCAAGCTGTTCGGCGGCTTCCAGAAAGCGGCTGTGTACCTGGGCTCGGCTGCTGTTAAGGCCTGCGTCGCCTTGCGTCATTGCCACATCGTCGCGCAGCGCGCGCCATAATGCTGGCTGCCACAGTTGGTGCGCTTCCAGCGGGCGGGTTTCGCCACGGGCGGTGATCAGCACGTCGTTACCCTTGGCCCAGGCGTCCAGCCAATCGGCGCGATACACCTGATACTGATCGAACAGATCCGCCAATCGCTCGGCCAGTTGGTAGTGTTTACGCTGGTCGCGATCGACCTCTAAAAAGCGCGCCAGCGGCGCAAAGGCTTCCTGCTCGGCAAGGCTGGGCAGCAGGCGCAATAAGCGCCATATCAACCGCGACTTATCAAACGGCGACGTTTCCGGTACCGCGTGCTCGTCGTGGGTTAAGTGCGTCAACACCGTGCGATAAGCCTGCCATAGAAAGCGCGCGGGCAGCGTGACGTTCAATGCCGCCGCTATGCCCGCACCGCCCTGGGCCGGGTCTTCCGCCAGCGCCAGCTTTAGCCACTGCCCAATGCCGTTGCTCTGCACCAGAATAGTCTCGTTCTCCAGCGGCGAGAGCGGGTGTAGGCGCATCCACTCCACCGCCAAACCGCGCAGGTCTTCCAGGCGATTGGCGTGCACGACCATAAAGCCCGGCGTTAACGGCGTTTGTGAGAGCAGCGAGTTTGCAGACATGCACGGTGTTCCTTAATGGATGTTTCCTTCACGGCCAGGGCGGAGCGGCTAAGTGTATGGTGCCATAAGTTTAGTTCTTAAGCTTGAAACCCTAGCGTCCAGTTTTATAGCTGCTATGATGAAAATATGATGCATATGGGTTGTATATCGGCTGTATAAGCGTAGCAGGAGGTTGCCAATGGCAGTGGGCAATGTAAAAGAGTCATTGAATGAGCCTAACCGGTATCTGGTACCTGATTCGTTCGAGCGGTTTTTGGCTGACTTAAAGGGTGTTGCTCGACAAGAGCGCCACCCGTTGATTAACCCGAAGTTATTTGCCAGTGCATTGAGCATCGATATCCAAACGCTGGCCAGCCAAGCGCATGTTCATCGTACGACGATCTCACGTGCCCAAGGGGCAGAAAAACTTCAACGTTATTTGCGTGATGCACTTCGAGTGCTCGGTGCAGCGGCGGATATTAATGGTGATTTCCATGATGCTCTGTTTTGGTTTCGCAACGAGCCGCTTAGCGCATTTGACTATAAAACACCCGAGCAGCTAGTCAGTGAAGGTCGCGCAGATGATCTTCTGCGCTATGTTCAGGCGCTGCAAGCAGGTGTCGTGGGATGATTTTTTGCGTCCTCTTCCCTTGCGCGAACGCCGTGGCATCGCCAAGCTATGCGGATACCGTGAACAACGCTAAGAGAGATTTCTAATGTCAGATTCATCGCAAAACTCCCGCCGCCACTCTGCGCCTGTGGTTGATGGCCCAGGTAAAGCCGCTAGCCGCGCCATGCTGCGCGCGGTGGGCTTTACGGATGCCGATTTCAAAAAGCCTCAGGTGGGCATTGCCTCTACCTGGAGCATGGTGACGCCCTGCAACAGCCACATTAATGAGCTGGCCGAGTTTGCCCGCGATGGCGCCGATGCTGGCGGTGGTAAAGGTGTGATTTTCAATACCATCACGATTTCCGATGGTATTGCTAACGGCACCGAGGGTATGAAGTATTCGCTGGTGTCGCGGGAAGTGATTGCTGACTCCATCGAGACGGTGGCGGGCTGCGAAGGCTTTGATGGCCTGGTGGCCATTGGTGGCTGCGATAAGAATATGCCCGGTTGCCTGATGGGGCTGGCGCGCTTGAATCGCCCCAGCGTGTTCGTCTATGGCGGCACCATTATGCCCGGCAAAGGACATACCGATATCGTCTCGGTGTTCGAGGCGATGGGCGCACACTCCCGCGGTGATATCGACCTGATCGAGCTTAAAAACATCGAAGAAACGGCGATCCCTGGCCCCGGTTCCTGTGGCGGTATGTACACCGCTAACACCATGGCCTCTGCGATTGAGGCATTGGGCATGAGCTTGCCGGGCAGTTCCGCGCAGAATGCGATCTCTCAGGAGAAACGCGACGACTGCAAAGCCGCAGGCGAAGCCGTGCTGGCGCTGCTGGCGAACGATATTAAGCCTTCCGATATCATGACCCGTGAGGCGTTCGAGAACGCCATTACGGTGACCATCGCGCTGGGTGGTTCTACCAATGCGGTGCTGCACTTGATTGGTATGGCGCGCACCATTGGTGTGGAACTGACCCTGGCGGACTTTACCGAGATTGGTAAACGCGTGCCGGTACTGGCCGATTTGCGCCCTAGCGGCCACTACATGATGAGCGAGCTGGTGGCGATTGGCGGTATTCAGCCGCTGATGAAAATGCTGCTGGACGCAGGCCTGCTCAACGGCAACTGCTTGACCGTTACCGGCAAAACGTTGGAAGAGAACCTGGCCAATGTAGCTCCTTACCCTGCCGAGCCACCGATCATCGCTTCTCTCGGTAACCCGATCAAAACGGAAAGCCATTTGCGCATGCTTTACGGCAACTTGGCACCGGAAGGCGCAGTCGCGAAAATTACCGGTAAAGAGGGCACGCGCTTCTCAGGCTCGGCGCGGGTCTTTGGCTCGGAAGAAGAAGCCCAGGCGCGCATTAACGATGGCACGGTCGTCGCGGGTGATGTGGTGGTGATTCGCTATGAAGGACCTAAAGGCGGCCCCGGCATGCGCGAAATGCTCACGCCTACCTCGGCGATTATGGGCCGCGGTTTGGGTAACGACGTGGCGCTGATTACCGACGGCCGTTTCTCGGGTGGCAGCCATGGTTTTGTGGTCGGCCATGTGTCGCCGGAAGCGTTCGACGGTGGCCCGCTGGCATTGGTAGAGAATGGCGATACCATCACCATTGATGCGGAGGCCGATACCATTGAGGTGGATCTGTCTGACGAAGAGTTGATGCGCCGTCGCGAGGCGTGGAAGCAGCCAGAACCCCGTTATACCCGCGGCGTGCTCGCCAAATATGCACGTCTCGTTAGCTCTGCCAGTACCGGTGCGGTAACAGACCAAGAGTAACGATTTATCGGCGGGTGTCATCAAGACGTCAAGCGCAAGGCTTAGCATATAAGCCTTGCGCTTTTTTATTGGGTAAACGGTGAGGATGGATGGTGGAGCAAACGCAGACAAGCAGGCGCATAGGCGAGGTGTTTTGGGCATTCTTAGCGCTGGGATTAACGTCTTTTGGCGGACCGGTGGCACATCTGGGGTATTTTCGTACTGCCTTTGTGGAGCGGCGTCAGTGGTTAAGCGAAAGTGCCTACGCTGATTTGGTGGCACTGTGCCAGTTTCTGCCGGGCCCGGCGAGTAGCCAGGTGGGGTTTGCGCTCGGCTTACTGCGCGCTGGCCCTTGGGGCGCGGCCATGGCGTGGCTGGCCTTTACGCTGCCTTCGGCGATTATTCTGCTGTTGTTCGCATTGGGGGCTGCGGTGCTGGATGGCCCGATCGCCAGCGGTATCATCCACGGCTTAAAAGTGGTCGCGGTAGCGATCGTGGCCCATGCAGTATGGGGGATGGCACGCAACCTCTGCCCAGATAAAACCCGTTCAGGAATCGCCTTGGCCGCTGTGTCCACGGTGGTGCTGGTAAGCGGCCCGCTGGGACAGGTCGCCGCGATTGTATTGGGTGGTTTAGTGGGGCTGGCGCTGTGCCGGAATAGTGCCGCCATAGCAGAAAGCGCACCGTTGCATTTTCCGGTTTCCCGCCGAGCAGGCGTGGTCGCGTTGGGGCTATTCGGCGGGTTGCTGATTCTACTGCCACTGATGGCGGGCGGTGCTGTTTGGCTTAACGTGATCGATGCTTTTTATCGTTCAGGTGCGCTGGTATTTGGTGGTGGGCATGTGGTGCTGCCGCTGTTAGAAGCCGAGGTAGTACAGTCGGGCTGGATAACACCGGATGAGTTCTTGGCAGGCTATGGCGCTGCCCAGGCAGTGCCAGGGCCGCTATTCACATTTGCGGCTTATCTGGGCGCGCTTCTGCCCGGCATGAACGGGGTAGTGGGGGCTTTGTTGGCACTGCTGGCAATTTTTATTCCAGGGTTCTTGCTGCTGGTCGGCGTGCTGCCGTTTTGGAACCAATTTCGTCGGTGGGGCAGCGCTCAGGCGCTAATGCGCGGTGCCAATGCGGCGGTTGTGGGTATTTTAGGCGCAGCGCTTTATCAGCCGGTATGGACCAGCGCGATTATTGGCCCTTATGAGTTTGTTCTGGCACTTACGGGCTTTTTGCTGCTTAGCGTATGGAAACTGCCTGCTTGGCTGGTGGTTGCTCTAGTAGCGATAGCGGGAATCTTTATTCCTCTGCATTAAATGCTCCTTCAGCGCGCGGTGTGACGTAACCGGCACTTCTATTTTGTCGATAACCTTAACGCTGAATTTTCCCTACCTCGGCATTCTCTTCTACGCTAAATATGTCGCCAATCATGGCTAACGAGGGAGGGGGCATCATGACGGACATGGGAGTCTGTGCCTGTCCTGGCTGTGAGCATCACGTCTCCAGCGAGCAGGCGGTCATCACAGAAGGTCGCGCCTATTGTTGTAAGGTCTGCGCTGCTGGTCACCCTGGGGGAAGCGATTGTGTTCATAAAGGGTGCCCCTGTAGTGAGCTTAACCGCCCAGCCGAGGGTGAAGAGAGTGCAGGTGAAGAGGTAATGGACGGATTCAGTAACGCGCAATTTTAGCCATAGACACAGCGTAACTGCCCACATTGACAAGGAGACCACAATGTCTAGACAAGCTCGTATCGAACCGGTCATTGAAGCCAGTGATCTTAAAGAAACCATCACCGGATGGTTGGTGATTGATGAAACAGTGCCTGAAAACGAAGTCGTTGTTTCCGAGCACACCTCTAAGAAAGAGGCAATTCAGGCTGCCGAGGCGTTAGAGCAGCGCGAAGACTAACTAGTCCATCCTAGCTAATCCATCAACGCTAGCTAATCCATCAAAACTAGCCCAGCAAATAAAAACGCCTCGCGAGAGCGAGGCGTTGATTAGCTATTGGCTATGGCGCCTCCAGCTCTAAGGTGCGACGCAGGGCGTGAAGTTCATCCACTCCCAGGTGCTCAAGCCTTCCGGCGAGCAGGTCGCTAATTTTCTGAACGGGAAGCCCTGCCCGGCGGGCAATTTCTCGGCTTCCTAAGTCTGATACAGCGATCAGACGTGTAATAATACGCATTAAACGCGTACGTTTTTCTAGTTCCCTGACATCGAGGTCAGGGCTGCTTCGCGGAGGATCTAGCTGTTCCGCAGTGGCAGTTGCGCGTGCCGTGCTCATGTGGCTCCAACAGTCTGAAATGACAAGGACACAATGCCGCCAACTCGTGCGCATTTCAATGCCTATTTTGATGAAAATTTCACGATTTCTGCAAAGCCCGCAAACGCGCTAGCTCTGGTAAACTAGGCGCCTTCCTATTTTGCTGTGTACCTGGGCCGGTACACGCCGCTTTTTCAATTTAGTCTCGCTTTTATAGGCCGTTGGGCCGAGGAGTTTTGCATGTCGTCGAACAGCACACCCAAGGTGGGCGTGATCATGGGTTCTAAGTCTGACTGGCCGGTCATGGAGCACGCTGTCTCCATGCTGGAGCGTTTGGGCGTGGCCTATGAAACCCGCGTGGTCTCGGCGCACCGTACGCCGGACCTGCTGTTCGATTATGCCAAGGGTGCGGCCGAGCGCGGCTTACAAGTGATTGTGGCGGGTGCTGGTGGTGCTGCTCACTTGCCCGGCATGGTGGCCTCGCAAACGCCGCTGCCCGTGCTCGGCGTGCCGGTGGAGTCTAAGGCGCTTAAAGGCTTGGATTCGCTGCTTTCGATTGCGCAGATGCCGGGCGGCATTGCGGTGGGGACGCTGGCGATTGGTAAGGCGGGCGCCACTAACGCAGGCTTGCTGGCGGCGCAGATTGTTGGCTTACAAGATGCCACTGTGCGCAGTGCGGTCGAGGCGTTTCGCGCTGAGCAGACCCAGAAAGTACTCGATAATCCGGATCCGCGTCCCGATCCAGAAGCAGAATAAGGAGGCTGTCTATGAATATCGGTGTACTAGGCGCAGGCCAGCTAGGCCGTATGTTGGCGCTAGCAGGTTATCCGCTGGGCAATCGCTTCACTTTTTTAGATACCACGGGTAACCCCAGTGCAGGCATTGGCGATGTCATTGTCGACCCTAATAACCAGCACCTGGCTGAGTTTTTAGCCAAGGTGGATGTGGTGACTTACGAGTTCGAGCACCTGCCGGTGCAACTGGTACGGGAAATTGAGCAGCATAAGCCGGTTTACCCGAGTAGCCGCGCCATTGAAGTGTGCCAAAACCGGGTCGAAGAGAAGACCCTATTTGATCGCTTGGGAATTCCGACGCCTGCTTATCGTGTGGTGGAAAGTGCCGAGCAGCTTGAAGCCGCCGCCCGCGAGCTGGGCTGCCCGGTAGTGGCTAAATCGGTCACGGAAGGCTACGACGGTAAAGGCCAGGCAGTATTGAAACAGCCTGAGCAGGCGGCAGATGCATGGGCCGCTATTGGCCATTCGCAGCTAGTCGTTGAAGCATTTGTCGATTTCGTGCGCGAAGTCTCGATGATTGCCGTACGCGGCCGTGATGGCGAAGTGGTGTTCTACCCCATGGCGGAAAACCAGCATGTCGATGGCATTCTGCGTTACTCCGTAGCGCCACTGCCGGACCTGGATGCTAGCGTTCAGCAAACCGCCGATAGCTATATTCGTGCGTTGTTGGATGAGTTGGATTACGTGGGGGTGCTGGCGCTTGAGCTGTTTCAAACCCGCGATGGCAGCCTGCTGGCCAATGAAATGGCCCCACGCGTACATAACTCCGGCCACTGGACGATGGACGGCGCGGTGACCAGCCAGTTTGAGAATCATCTGCGTGCTATTCAGGGCTTGCCGTTGGGCGATACCCAGGCGATAGCCCCCACGTGCATGATTAATGTAATTGGTCGTGAGGGGGATAATGCGGCGATCCTGGCGCTTACAAACACGCACCTGCATCGCTATGACAAAGCAGAACGTGCCGGGCGCAAACTCGCCCACGTCAATATCCTGGCACCCAACCATGCCGAACTGCTTGAGAAAGTTCGCGCCTGTAGCGCTTTGTTGCCCGATGCTCCCCCTCCAGATCTCAGTTTTTCAATCAAACAGTAGTGCTCCAAAGCCGCCTGCCCCGCAAGCGGCTTTTTTGCTTACTTAATGGGTCAGTAGTTGACCGAGTACGCAACTTATATCGCTAAAATTGCCTAAATGCGCTAAAAAGGAATCACAAAAAAATCAGCTTACTAGGCTGAAACCAATAGCACTTTTTCATTAGGCGGGTAGTCGGTATGTCTCAATCCTCAACTACGAGGACTGCGTCGGGGATGCGTAGTGGTTTCCAGCGCGATCATCATGTCACCGTAAAACGCTTACACAGCGAGAAAGTACGCCTTCTGTACGATAACTTATGGCAGCCCGTGCTTAGCAGTGTGTTGGCAGGCATGTTGTTAGTGGCTGCCATGTGGCCGGTAGTGGCGAGCTGGATACTGCTGACCTGGCTTGCCGTCTTGACCTTTGTGTCGTTGGCTCGCCTTGCCTTGGCTTACTATTTTAGCCGCTTACCCGCGCAGCAACAGCAGCGCCGCCGCTGGTTACATCGGTTCAGCATTGGTGCGATTGCGGCTGGCTGCGTGTGGGGTTCTGGTGGGGTATTTCTGTTTACCGGCGAAAACCATGGCCAGGTAGCCGCGCTTTCGATTGTCCTGGCCGGTATTGCCGCTGGCGGCATCACAACGCTTTCTGCCGTATGGTGGGTTTCGCTTGGCTTTGTGTTGCCGATTATACTGCCCTTGCTGGTGCAGTTTTTGTTGTTAGGGTCATCACTGGCAATTCTCATTGGCGCCATGCTAAGCCTGTTTTTAGGCCTGATTATTACTACCAGCCGACGCCTAAGTCGCATTATTCACGACAATATTGCCCTGCGGGTGAGTATGTCTGCTCGCGAAGTGCAGTTGCAAGAAAGCGAAAACCGCTACCGCTCTATCTTTCAACGTTCGCCGCTGGGCGTGCTGCATTTTGATGAACATGGCCAAGTAACGGACTGTAATAGCAAACTGCTGGATATCCTGGGTGTTAACCGTGCGCAGCTGCTCGGCTATCGCATGTTATCCCATTCGGCGGATAGCAGAGTGGCAAAGGCTGTGCGCAACGCACTGGCCAAAGGCACTGGCTATTACGAAGGAACCTACTATCTGCCCAAGGCTAGCGCGGGAACGCCCCTGCGCGCCTTCTTCAATGGCGTACATAGCGCGGGTAACGAGATGGTTGGCGGTGTAGCGATTATCGAAGATTTTACCGAGCGTAAGCGCGCCGACGCGATTATTTACCGCCAAGCCTACTATGACTCACTCACTGATTTGCCCAATCGTCGCCTGTTTATTGAGCGATTAGCTGCCCTCTGCCATGAGAAGCAAACTGAACAGCAGGGCGGGTTGTTGATGTTTTTAGATTTAGATCGCTTCAAGCTGATTAACGATACCTGGGGGCATGCCACCGGGGATGATTTGCTGGTGCAAGTAGCCCGCCGCCTAGAAGGCTGTTTGCGCGAAGGCGACATGGCCGCACGGCTTAGCGGCGACGAGTTTGTCCTGCTGGCACTGCTTGAAGAAGAGGCAGAGGTAGATATGGAAGCCGCTGCTGAGGCTTATATGTGCGCTGTTCAGCAGGCACTCTCTGAACCTTATCGGCTTGAAAGCCGCTGGGTGGAGGTAACGCCCAGCATGGGATACACCTGCTTTATGGCCGCTGATTGTGACGATGAAGAATTGCTTAAGCAGGCCGATATTGCGATGTACCGCGCCAAAACGGAAGGGCGAGCACGCCTACGCCGCTATAAGCCCTGGATGCGGGATGCCATGCATTAAAGCGGCGTTGAAAGAATCTTTTACGCTATCTGTCCGCTCAGCAATAGCCATAGCGCGATTAATGCAAAGTGGCCGGGATACCACGCTAACCATAGACGCCGCGGCATCGCCAAGTTAATGGCAGGAATGCGTTGGGCGGCCCCTGCGGCAAGTATCAGCACCACCACACAAGTGCCTACGGTAAATGACTTGGCCATGTCAGACGCATTCATTTGACCGGCAATCCAAAGTGCCGGAAACGCTGCTAACCCGGCCCACAGGCGCGACTGAAAGTCACTGTCCGCTTGGCTCAAGGCATGCATGGCAAACATCAATAGCGGAATCAGCAACAGCCCATTATGGCCATACTCGACCCAGAACCCCAGCAGATACCACACCGTAACGCCTAGTGCGGCACCAGCTAACAGCCAGGGCATGGTGAGGGTTTGCTGCTGGTAGTGCTGCCAACCTTGGCGCACGAGCGCGCCCAGAGCCAAGCCGCTGGCGAGAGTAAAACAGACATTCAGAATGAAGGCGTCTGACGTCCGCGGCATCATCATATAGGGAAGCTGGGCGACCAAACCGATAATCAAAATCCGCCGCGAGTAGCGTAGCGGATTGCGGGTATTAAACAGCCCGTGCCAAGCCACCATGGCGGCAAACAGCGGAAAGGCGATACGGCCAATGGAAGACCCGGCCCAGCTCAAATCCCAGTCGCCGGGCAATATGTAGCGAGTGAGGTGGTCAATGGTCATGGTGAACAATGCCAGCCACTGGCCCCAGCCTGTCCAGTGAGAAGAGGGGCGAGGTAGCGTGCCTGCATGTGGGATAGTCGGGTGAACCATAAAACCTCCGTGTTGGACATGCGCGATGATACACAGACAGAGGTAGCTTTACCTAGTTCACTGAATTTTCAGCGTTAGCTAGAAACGCATCACCCCGGCAATTGCCGGGGTGATGGACATTAAGGCGTGCTGTGATGCTTACTCTTGCCCACCGAAATAACGGGTGTAGATCTCGTCGTAAGTGCCGTCTTCTTTCACTTCAGCCAGGGCTTCGTTGAACTGCTCGGCGAGTGCTTCGTCGCGTTGACGGAAAGCGATACCAAAGCCATCACCAAAATACTCTTTAGGTTCGGTTAGCATCTCGCCGACAACAACGTAGTTGCCTTCTTCGCTATCCAGTAACGTGGACTTACCGACTGGGTAGTCGAGGAACAAGATGTCCAAACGCTCGGATTCCATGTCCAGCACCATGTCATCGGCGGTAGAATAGCGGTTGATGTCGGCGACATCTCCGTACATGTCGGTGACGTAATTGTCCTGCAGCGTGCCGCGCTGAACGCCGATGGTCATGCCGGCGAGCGACTCTTCATTGGTTGCATCAAGGTCGGTGCCTTCAGGAGCAAACCAGGCGGACGGCGGGGTGATGTAGGGGTCAGAGAACAGCACTTGCTCGCGACGGTCATCATTGATCGTCATGGAGGACATAATAGCGTCGTATTTGCGTGCCATGAGGCCCGGGATAATGCCGTCCCAGCCCTGTACCACCCATTCACATTCAACGCCGATACGCTCGCAGAGGGCGTTGCCCAGGTCGATATCAAAGCCGGTCAGCTCGCCATCCGGCGTGCGATATTCCATCGGCTCGTAAGGCACATCAACCCCGATACGTACTTGGTCTTCTTGCGCCTGGGTGGCGCTTGCTGCAACGGCTAAGCCTAGCAGTGAGACAGACAGCAGTTTTTTCATTATGTATCTCCTTGGAAGCAGAGTTCATCTAAGCAAGCACCGCGTAATGATGGCGTTGACCACGTTAGTCACAGGTTGCTTTGTGATGATCATTAATAACTTATCCTAACTCGGCGTTGACGAAAAGCGCTTAATGATTCGTAAACCAACGTTTGTTTCACACTAGGAGTTCTGTGGCTGTAGATGTGCGAGCAACTTTTTCTCTAGATAACGAAAGAAATATAGGATGGTGAAGGTTAAACACAGGTATATCGCTGCCACAAACAAGAATGCGTCAAAAGGTGCATAAAAACGCGCATAGACAAAGCGTGCCGCGCCGGTCAGATCCATAATCGTCACTACGCTGGCAATAGCGCTGGCATGTAGCATGAAAATAACTTCGTTGCCGTAGGCCGGTAGGGCGCGACGAAAAGCGCTGGGGATAATAATGCGCCGCATGGTTTGCTGAGGTGACATGCCATAGGCGCGAGCCGCTTCAATTTCACCTTTCGAGGTAGACTTAATCGCGCCGCGAAAAATCTCGGTCGTATAGGCGGCGGTGTTGAGGGTAAATGCAATGAGTGCTGGAACGAATGGTTCTTCAAGTATCACCCATAGCCAGGTTTCTTGGATTCCGTCCACAAACACCACGCCGTAATAAATCAGGTAGAGTTGGATGAGTAACGGTGTGCCACGAAAAACATAGGTGTAAGCAAAAATAGGCCACTTAATCCAGGCATGTTTTGAACCACGCCCAATGGCAAGGGGGACGGCGGCGATTAAGCCAATGACCAGCGATAAAAAGACCAGTTGCACCGTGGTGGTCAGCCCATCGCCATAGTAGGAAAGCGTTTGCAGCGTGAAAATACTGTTCTCGGCAAGCTGATTTTCGAGCCATGTCATGAAAGCGGTCATTAGTCTGCCTCCCCATAGCCAATGTTGTAGCGTTTTTGCAGACGAGCAAAGATCCACTCCGAAACGCTGGCGATGAGCAGATAGATAAGCGCGACAATAATCATGAAAGTGAAAGGTTCGCGCGTCGCTTTAGAGGCTTCTGAGGCGACACGCACCATATCAGAAAGCCCGATTACCGAGACCAGTGCTGTGGTTTTGAGCAATACCATCCAGTTGTTGGAAAGGCCGGGCAGCGCATGGCGCATCATCTGCGGAAAACGGACGCGACGAAAAACCAGCCCATCGCTCATGCCATAGGCTTTACCTGCTTCGATTTGCCCATTATCGACCGCCATAAAAGCGCCGCGAAAGGTTTCCCCCATATAGGCCCCGAAAATTAGCCCAATGGTGACAACGCCCGCTACGAAGGCATTAATATTGATAAAAATATCGATATCGAACGAGTAGTAAAGCCAGTCGGTGATCATGTTGACGCCAATTTGGCCGCCGAAAAAAAACAGCATCATCAACACCAGATCGGGCACACCGCGAATAAGTGTGGTGTAAAGCGTGGCAAGACGATGAGCTAACCAGTTGCGCGACATCTTCGCGCTGGCGGTCAGTAGCCCTAAAATAATCGCTAAAATCAGCGACAACACCGCTAATTGGATGGTGACGCCTGCCCCCTCGATCAGCCGGGGGCCATAACCTTGCAAATCAATCATGGTGAGCCTCGCGGATCAGTATTTGGGAGCCAGGAATTGCTGCAGGCGCGGAGATTGCGGGTTGCCTAGCACTTGATCCGGCGGGCCCGCTTCTTCTACCAAACCCTGGTGAAGGTAGATGACTTGGCTGGAGACATCACGGGCGAAACTCATTTCGTGGGTGACA
Organism: Halomonas sp. HAL1; assembly: GCF_030544485.1. Taxonomy (NCBI): domain Bacteria; kingdom Pseudomonadati; phylum Pseudomonadota; class Gammaproteobacteria; order Oceanospirillales; family Halomonadaceae; genus Halomonas; species Halomonas sp. HAL1. Next base: position 2,813,869 of record NZ_CP130610.1, on the reverse strand, counting down.
ACCACCATGGTGCGGCCCTCTTCGGCCAGCCCGTGCATGACCTTCAGCACATCGCCTACCAACTCAGGATCAAGGGCGGAGGTGGGTTCATCAAACAGCATGACTTCAGGGTCCATCGCCAGCGCCCGCGCAATGGCGCCACGCTGCTGCTGCCCGCCAGACATCTGCGCCGGATAGGCATTGGCGCGGGCACTTAATCCCACGCGGTCGAGCAGTGCGTGGGCGTGTTCCAGGGCTTCTTTTTTGGGTTTTTTCAGTACGTGAATCGGCGCTTCAATGATGTTTTCCAGCAGCGTCATGTGAGCCCACAGGTTGAAGCTTTGGAAAACCATGGAAAGCTTGGCGCGCATTTGTACCACCTGCTTCCAATCTTCGGGCTCGCGGCCGTGCTTAGTGGTTTTAAAGCGAATGGGGTCGCCGTGGACAATGAGGTCGCCATCGTCGGGCTGTTCAAGCAAGTTCATGCAGCGCAAAAAAGTACTTTTACCCGACCCAGAGGCACCAATCATGGTAATCACGTCGCCCTTTTGGGCTTGCAGTGAGAGACCTTTCAGAACTTCCGTATCGCCAAAGCGTTTTTTAATATTACGCACTTCAAGGGGAGTAGGCGTAGCGGCCATAACATTGGCTCCAGTACAGAGTTGCCGCAGCAACTGGTTGGTTTGATGCGGCTGGCGCGAAAAAGGGGCGATTCTATCAGGCTGGACGCATAATGCGCGCCCTACTTATCACATTAAACACTCGACGTTGGTTGTACCAACGCCGAGCAGCCTGTTATCGCCTCACCATTATTATTGTCAATCTCTCTAACACTAGGATGATCTTTTGGAGGGCCTTAACGCTGAACCCTACGTAACCGGTGCCACCAACAGTGCCGCACGGGCACCCACTTCTACATTTGCGTTAGGGAAGACCACGTAAAGGGGCGTATCACCCACTCGGAATTCTCCAGCTTCTCCATCTTGTGCCAGCAGCGTGCCAGGCTCAAAACGGTTGAAGTTGGCCGTGTCTTCGGCAAAACAGAGCTGAAAGTCATCTGAGTGGCGAATCACCTCATGCTGTACCTTAAAAAACTGCATTTGCGAGGCTGGCTGGTGGGCCGGGGAGCGCCCTTCACTTAACGCTGTGAGCAGGGCACACATAGGTTTTAGAAACGCCATATCGTTTTGACCGAAGGGCGCCACGCGGCCCAATTCAAACGTGAAGGCCTGGGCGGCGTGATAGTGCTTGCTGTAGTGGGAGAATGTCCAGCTGTGCTGATGTTGGTGTAGCACCGCCTGCATATCCGCAGCGGCGAGCCACCCCCATTGCTCAGCGTCGGTAGAGGAGTCGGCAAATGGTTCGACAACGAAGCGGGGATAACGGCTATCCCGGATGGCGGTGTGTAGGTCGTAGTGCAGTTTGGGTAGCCCTGAATGGCGGGCGTAAAAGTCATCCACGGCGGCCATTAATGCTCGGGCGCGTTCCGGCTCTTCGCCTTCAGCGCGTAATTCACGCTTAAACAGCCGGTTCAGGTTAGTGGTCATAAACCGCTGCTGTGCTTTAAGCGCGGGTAGGTTCCCAAGGATGACCAGCACGGGCGCGCCAAGTATGGCGCTACCTGCTTCCAGGCGGCTGAGCCATTCACCGATCAGTTCAACGGGCGCGGTTTCATTACCGTGGATAGCCGCTGAAAAAATGCACGCGTGGGCCGCGTGGCTTGCCGTATTCGGTGTGAGCTCCAAAACGCCCGGTGCATACAAGTGGTAGCTACCGCTTGGGAAGACGCCTTGCTTTTTGTCCGGGAGCTGCCCGTCAAGCGACCAGTCGAGCCATTGGCCTAGCATTGTCAGCTCCTTAGTCTCTGTTTTTAGTGTCGTTGTCGTTATAAAAAGTGAGCCTAGCATTACCATGCTAACCGTATGTCACAAGACACTAGGTCGTTCGCATGTAAAAGCCCAGCGTATTCGTGAAAAGCATAAGGGAACTGGCATCAAAAAAAGCGCCCATGCGATGCATGAGCGCTTTTTCAAGCTGCGTGTCGAGTTACGCTGAGCGCTGGCGCTCCATTTCCTGCTGATACTCACTGGCAAGGGAGGTTTTTTGGTTCTCTGGTAGGCCTCGGCCAGCCAACTGGAACACTTCCTGCTCTTCTTCATCAAGGTGGTGAGTCACTAAATGCTGTAGCTGTTTAGCATGGGTCAACCAGTTAGTGGCGCTGTAGTCGGTTTCATCGAGAAGTTCTATAAGCTCATCAATTTCATGATGTTCGGCCACGCTGTGACGAGCCTTTTCCTGGGTCAAATCCATTTCCATCAGCGGGATGTAGAAAGCGCGCTCTTCGGCTGCGGCATGACCATGCAGTTCTTTTTTCACTTGCTTGTAGAGTGAGTCGCGCTCGTCGCTATCTCCATGAGTCTCAATCAAGCGGGCAAGCAGATCACGCTGAATATCATGATCCTTGCGCAGGGCTTCAAAAATCGTCATTCCAGACTCCTTGGATACGTTTAGGTAGGCAAGACCAAAGCTAGTGGGGGTTTGCGTAAAGTGCAAGCTGGCGTTCGTCGATGAAATCGATGCCCGCAGACGAAAACATTCGCTTTTATCTACGCTTGAGTGCGCTATGTTGTTGGTACTGTTTATTGAGAAAGCCCAGTGCACTGCTAAGTTACCTATAAGCCACACATCGCTAAGGAGATATCCATGACAAAGGTTCTGGTACTTTATTACTCCATGTACGGTCATATCGATACGATGGCGCACGCCGTTGCAGAGGGCGCAAAAAGCGTCAGCGGCGTTGAAGTCACCGTTAAGCGCGTACCTGAAACCATGCCCGCGGAAGCCTTTAAAAACGCAGGCGGCAAGCAGGATTACGATACGCCGGAAGCTACGCCGCAAGAACTCGCTGATTACGATGCGATTATCTTCGGTACGCCAACCCGCTTCGGCAATATGACCGGGCAAATGCGTACTTTCCTGGATCAAACCGGCGGCCTATGGGCTAACGGCGCACTTCGCGGCAAAGTTGCCAGCGTGTTTACGTCTACCGGTACGGGCGGTGGTGATGAAATGACCATTACCTCTACGTGGACCACGTTGGCTCACCACGGCATGATCATTGTACCGATTGGTTATGGCCTTGAAGAGCAGTTCGATATTTCCAAAGTGAGTGGCGGCACGCCTTACGGCGCTGCGACCCTCGCTGGCGGCGATGGCTCTCGCCAGCCCGATGAGCGCGAACTCAAAATTGCTCGTTTCCAGGGTGAGCTAGTCGCCAAGACAGCGGCTAAACTAGCTAGCTGATGAAGTGGTAGTTCATAACGTAAAAGCCTCGCTGGCATTGACCAGCGAGGCTTTTTTTATGGGTGATATCGACACCGCTAGGCGCCGCGTGCAGCGGTGTAAATGGTGTAAACGGATTGGCTGGCGGTCATAAATAACCGGTTACGATTCGCACCAGCAAAACATACATTGGAACAGACTTCAGGCAACAAAACCCGCCCCAGCAGCGTGCCTTCCGGCGAGAAAACCACGACGCCATCAATACCTTCGCCACCGTTGGCGCTCGACCAGATATTGCCATCCATGTCGCAGGCCATACCGTCGAAAATGGTATCTTCGCTGGTAACGACCACTTGGCGGTCACTGACGCTTTTGCCATCTTCGCCAAGCGACCAGCGAATGATTCGCGCGGGCTCGTCAAAATGGGTGGGGGCACTGTCACTGGCGTAGAAACCCTTGCCATCCGGTGTTAGTACAATACCGTTGGGTTTAAAAATATCGTCGGCCAGCAGGATAGGTTCATCAAGGCTGTCATCGACGTAATAGATAGCGGTTTCAAGTTCCAGATCACGCTTCTTGCCCTCATAGTCGAAGTGGGCGCCGTAACCGGGATCGGTAAAGATCACACCACCCGACGGGAGCGCCACCACGTCATTGGGGGCATTGAGTGGCTTGCCTTGATAGCGCTCGGCAAGCACCGTGGTGCTGCCATCCCATTCGTAGCGTAACACCCGAGAAGGGTAGTGCTCGCAAGCAATTAGCCGGCCCTGGTGATCAAAGGTATTACCGTTAGAGTGGCCAACGTTGTCTCTTAAAACGCTGACCTGACCAGTCGCTTCGTCCCAACGCATCTGCTTGGCTCGGGGGATATCGCTGAACACAACGTAACGGCCCACGGCATTCCAGGCCGGCCCCTCTGTCCATAGTCCGCCACTCCAGTGGCGCTCCAGCGGGCTATTAAAAATCATGTAGTCACTGAAGCGCTGATCCTCAACTTTCCAGGCATCAATGGGGTAGCGAGCGGGAGCGGGCCCTGGCGAGGCCTGCATGGCAAACAGCTGGGGGGTGGTGCCGACTGCGGCTAGAGCGGCCGTTGCCGAGAGAAACTGACGGCGTCCAAGTTTCATAGCATTGTCCTGAGTTTGTTTGTTGATGTTGTTATGAGCGAAGAGAAACTGACGTTTTCTTCACCTTCAGGACAAATGTAGAACATAGACGTGTAAAAAACATACATTGTCTGCCCGGTTGGACTCAGCCGGGCAGACAATCGCTATAGTAGATGAACGTCAGCGCGTAATGGCGTCAGCAATTGCCTTGCCTAAGCTTTCCGTTGTGCCTTGGCCACCCACGTCACGGGTGAGGACTTGGCTGTCGCCTGCGCTCAACACTTCCTCAATGGCGCTTACCAGCGCATCACCGGCTTCCTTGTAGCCAAGGTGCTCAAGCATCATGGCGCCGGACCAGATCTGGCCGATAGGGTTGGCGATGCCTTTACCAGCGATATCCGGTGCGCTGCCGTGTACCGGCTCAAACAGGCTGGGGAAGTGGCCTTCCGGGTTGATGTTGGCTGATGGGGCAATGCCGATTGTGCCGGTGCAGGCGGGGCCCAAGTCGGAAAGGATATCGCCGAATAGGTTGCTGCCCACGACCACATCGAACCAGTCTGGGTGAAGGACGAAATTGGCGGTCAGAATATCGATATGGAATTTATCCACCGCGATCTCAGGGTAGCCCTTCGCCATTTCGACGACGCGCTCATCCCAGTACGGCATGGTGATGGAAATGCCGTTGGACTTGGTGGCAGAAGTAAGCTTTTTGCGCGGGCGGGTTTGAGCCAGTTCAAAGGCGTACTTCAGGACGCGGTCCACGCCGGTGCGGGTCATAACCGTGTCTTGAATCACCACTTCACGGTCGGTGCCTTCAAACATTTTGCCGCCAACGCTTGAGTACTCGCCCTCGGTGTTCTCACGCACTACATAGAAATCGATATCGCCGGGTTCGCGGCCTGCCAACGGGCTTTTAATGCCGGGCATCAGCTTGCAGGGGCGCAGGTTGATGTACTGATCGAACTGGCGGCGGAACTGCAGCAGCGAGCCCCATAGGGAAATATGGTCGGGTACTTTATCGGGCCAGCCAACTGCGCCATAAAACAGTGCATCGAAGCCTTTTAACTGCTCAAACCAATCATCCGGCAGCATCTTGCCGTGTTCGAGGTAGTAGTCGCAGCTACCAAACTCAAAAGTAGTGAACTCAAGGTCGATATTAAAACGCTTGGCGGTTGCCTCGAGGGCACGAATGCCTTCAGGCATGACTTCGGTACCAATGCCGTCGCCGGCGATAATGGCGATACGATGAGCCATGGTGCTTCCTTCTCTTGTTAGTGGCTGACAATTGCTGGTAAGTACTGGGTCTGGCAAATACTGAGTAAAGTGTAGCGGCTATTTTGGTGGAGATAATCAGGCTACTATTCAAGCTATTGTTGCGTAAAAGTGAAGAGTGGCTAAGGGGTGTATGGCACAACTGGATGATTTGGCGTTTTTTCAACACCTGGCACGGGCGGGCAGCTTAACGGCAACCGCCCGTGAATTGGGGCTATCGCTCTCCGCCGTGAGTAAGCGGCTGAAGCTTTTAGAAGCGCGTTTGGGGGTTGAGCTGGCCGCCCGTACCACTCGGCGGTTGACGCTGACGGCGGAGGGCGAGCGCTACCTTGCCCGTGGTACGCTCATTTTGGATGAGCTTGCCGAGCTGGAAAGCTCGCTGGGTGAACGTTCCAACCAAGCCCTTAGTGGTCGGTTACGTGTTAACGCGACGTTTGGCTTTGGCCGCCGCCATATTGCGCCGTTACTATCGCGTTTTTGTGCTGAGCATCCTGAGGTGGAGGGCTGGCTAGAGCTCACCAACTTTCCGCTCAACCTAAGCGATCACGGCTTTGATATCGGCATTCGTGTGGGTGAACCCCCAGAGTCGCGTTTAGTCGCGCGACGCATTTTAGCGAATCGACGCATACTCTGCGCATCGCCTGGCTATATCGCTCACTCTTCGCCCCTTCAGATACCGGCTGATTTGCAGCAGCATGCTTGCCTAGTCATTCGTGAGAACGACAGTGATTTTCCGCTATGGCGCTTTGAACGTAGCGAGCCGTCCAAAAAGGAGCAAACGGTAAAAGTCAGTGGCCGGTTAGCCAGCAATGATGGTGAGGTGATTACCCGTTTGGCGTTGGACGGCCATGGCGTGATGCTGCGCTCTTGGTGGGATGTAAACGAGCACCTTGCCAGCGGCGCGTTAGTTGAGCTACTACCCGGCTGGCAAAGTGTACGAGCGGACTTCTATGCGGTCTATGAGCAGCGCAGGCATGTGCCCGCCCGGCTGCGTGCTTTTATTGCCTTTGTTCAGCAGGAGATGGCGGGGCGGGTGTCGGCGCTACCGGAGTCTTCCTGACTAGCGATTAGGGCAGGCTTCGCCCTGGGCGACATCGATCAGTTCATCGGTAGGAAAGTCCAGCTCCGCTGCACGCTGGCGCAGGCGGGACTCCGTCGCGCTATCCATTTCCGGTGTACGCGAGAGTATCCATAGGTAGTCTCGGTTAGGTCCCGCTACCAACGCCCACTGGTAGTCATCGTCAAGTTCAAGAATGTTATAGCCGCCGTAAAAGGGGCCAAAAAAGCTCACTTTCAAACGGCCCACATTTTTATCATCAATAAAGTAGGCGCGGCCTTCGGCTTCATCCCACGCTTGCTCTTCCAGGTTGTAGCCACGGTTGATGACGCGTACGCCGTCGTCATCGCGCAGGCTATAAGTGGCGGTGACGCAATCAAGGCCACGCTCAAATGAGTGGTCCAGGCGCGCTATCTCGTACCATTGGCCCAGGTAGCGATCTAATGCAAAGTCACTAACCGGCTCGGTTCCCTCGGGAATGCCGGTGCAGCCGGTAAGAAAAGCCATACTGATGACGCTGCTTCCTAGCAAATGTTTCATTTAAGCGCTCCTTGGCGATGAGTCTTTGGCGATCGGCTATGTTGTGTACTATCAGACGTTACATTCTGTCGTCATTTTGCCATATAAGAAGGACACGCTGATGACGTGTCGTTAATGAGATAGCAAACACAGGAGTGTTTATGTGGTGCCAACAAGAAATTCATTTACCCGAGATGACGCGCGGTTTCCATCTTATTACCGATGACGTGGCCAGGGCGCTGCCGTGTTTAAACGATGTTCATATTGGCACGCTGCACCTTCAGTTGATGCACACCTCCGCCTCGTTAACGCTTAACGAGAATACTGACCCTGATGTGCGCCACGACTTAGATGCCTTTCTGCGCCGCCTGGTGCCGGAAGACTTGCCCTATTTTCGCCATACGCTGGAAGGCCCTGATGATATGCCAGCCCACGTGGCCGCCAGCCTGCTGGGCACTCAGCTCACCTTGGCCGTGCGTGACGGTCGCCTAGCGCTGGGCACCTGGCAGGGCATATGGCTGGGGGAGCATCGTCATCAGGCCGGGCCGCGGCGTTTATTGGCCACCCTAAACGGGTGCGACGCTGGTTAACCTGGGGCATCACCTGAACGCGGGGTTGCTGTATAGTTAGGGCGTTTTAAGGCTTGAGCCGCTGCAGTAGCGGTTCATTCTGCATTTACCATGGAAAAAGCGCTTTTAAATGCCACGACGCTCCGTTTTTCATCTTTCTCGCCAGCGATGGTTGCGGCTGTTTTTCTTTCTCAATCTTACCTTGGTGGGTGTGCTCATTGCGCACCAAATTTGGTTATACGTGGCGGAGCCTGAGTTTGAGTCAGTCCATACGCTTCAGGTGGCGGATATTCGCGAGGTATTGACGGAGCGAACCGACTACCGCTTTGCGGTGGTCGGTAATATCAATAACTCGGTGAGCGTCTTTCAAGATGAAATTGTGCCGCTCATCAACCAGGGCGGCATCGATTTTCTTATCTCGGCGGGTAACGCCGTTAATGGCGGGCGACAAGAGAGCTATCAGGCGATCTATCACAGCTTGGAACAGCTCAATGTGCCTTACTTGCTAACCTATGGTGATAAAGAAGACAGTGACTTTGGTAGTTACCTGTTTTATGAATATTTTGGCCCGCATTTCTACTCCTTCGTTGCGGGCGATAGCCACTTCATCTTCCTGGACGGTACGGGCAAGTCATCTACTTCCTGGCAACTTGATTGGCTTTCCAGGGAACTGGCTGCATCTGAAGCGCAGCATCGGTTTTTGTTTATTGGTTTGCCGCTGCACAACGTAGTGAGCGACGCGCCGCTGTTTGAAGCCGACAATTATCTCAATGACCCCCGGCTGGCCGAAGGCATTATGGCGCTGGCGGAGGAGTATGATGTTGATACGGTGTTCTCCGCTAACCTAACGCTCTTTTCAGAGCAGACGATTAATGGGGTGGATTACGTCACCACGGGCGGTGCGGGCGGTATTCTGATTGATGCCGACAGCAGCTTTCATCACTACGTTATCGTCGACGTAGAAGGTGAGAATGTCGCCATTGCACCGGTGCGTTTAAATGTGGATAGCCCCGGTTGGTGGCGGGTAGTGAGTAGCGTTGGATCAACGGTTTACGCCTTCTTTTACGTCAGCTATACCCGCTTTTTACTGATTGTTGGTTTGCTGACGCTGTTAGCGCTGCGTTTATATCGGCTGATTTTTGAAGACCGCCATTATTATCCCGATTTTGATATTGATCCGACGCCTTTCCTGGGTAAGTCACTTCGAGTGGCGATGGTATCCAATAATTACTTTCCGTTTGTGTCTGGCGTATCGGTGTCGGTGGACCGTTTGCGCAATGGTTTACGTGATTTAGGGCACTCGATTCAACTGCTAGTGCCCCGTTATCGTGACGCATGGCAGGACGATAAAGCGATCAAACGTATCCCGACTTTGATGGCGTTTGGTGAAAAGAGGGAGTTCCGTTTAACCAACCCGTTCAGTGTGCGCTTTCGCCGCTGCCTGCGTGCCTTTAAGCCCGATTTGATTCATGTTCATCATCCTTTCTGGCTTGGTTCCATGGGGCTGTTTATGGGGCGTCGGCTTAAGGTGCCGGTGGTCTACACGTATCACACTCGCCTGGAGCACTATGCCCACTTTGTACCGTTACCTGGTGCGCTTTTTCGGAATTTGATCTCGCACTCTCTGATTAAGCACTTTTCTAACCGCTGCCAAGGGGTGATCGTGCCTACCTACTCCGCAGAGGAGTATCTCCGCATGATCGGGGTTAAAACGCCCTCGCTGGTGCAACCCACGGGAATTGATGTGGAGCGTTTCGCGCATGTCGAGGCGGGGGAGTTAGAAGCGCTGCGTGAGCGGCTAGCGATTGATCCCGCGCGCAAAATATTGATTAGCGTCTCGCGGATAAGCAAAGAGAAAAATATTGGCTTTATGCTGGAAGCACTTGCCGAGCTGCAGAACCAAGGGCACGAGGATTTTCATCTGCTGCTCATCGGTGATGGGCCAGATCGCGAGGCCATTCAACACCAAATCGATACCTTAAAACTGGCTGCACGGGTAACGTTAGTGGGCGCGGTGCCGCCTGATCAAATGGCGCTTTACTATCACCTAGGCGATATATTTGTATTCGCTTCTACATCGGAGACCCAGGGGATGGTCATTTTAGAGGCGATGTCGGCGGGCTTGCCCGTGGTGGCGGTGCGTTCAAGTGGTATTGATGATGTGGTGCGCCAGGGGGTGAACGGCTTCAAGACGCCGCAAAATCGTCAGGCGTGGGGGCAAAAAGTCGTCGAGCTAAAAGATAGTGAAGAGCTACGCCAGCAGTTGGGTAAACAGGCCAGCCACTTTGCTGAAGAGTTTGATATTGCCAACTTTGCCACCGCGGTAGCCACCTTTTACGCCGAAGTGCTCGCTAAGTATCACTCCCCTTCACGCTGAGGCCGTTTTTTGGCTGCTTGGCGCCGGTTGGCATCTTGACGCTGACTGGTATAGTACTTAAGCCCGACAAGCAGACCAATGCCAGCGGCAAGCCCTACGCCTGCCAACACGAGTTCTTTTGTGGAGGCCGCAGTGAAAAGGGCGCCTAACTGGCTACCCAAAAGAATCACCGCTGCGAGCCCTGGCACAATGCCGAGGGTGGAGCCGATCATATAATCGCGGAACTTAAGGTGGAAAGCGCCTGCCAGCATATTCGTCAGCGTGAACGGGGCGAGGGGCAGCAGGTTGATGACCGTCATGGTGCGAATGCCACGCTTGGATAAATAGCCCGAAAGGCCACGCAAATGACGGCCGCCATAGTGCATCAGCGCCTCTCGACCTAGCCAGTGCCCCACCCAATAAGACACTACCGATGAAGTCAATGTACCGAGCGTGGCGTACGCCAGCCCCCATACTGGGCCAAACAGTAAGCCTGTCACTACCACCAGTAGGCTAAGCGGAAACATCACCAACAGCGCGCCAGCGTAAACGGCCATCACCGCCGCAAACATCCAGGGCGCGTTACGCCACTGGCGGATGGTATCGATCAGCTCGCTCAGGCGCGCCTGGGTTAGTAGGTCGTAGCGCTGTAGCAAATGCCACATAGCACCTAACAGCACGACGGCTACCAGCAGGCCAACGCCCTTGCTCAATGTTCGCGACATGCCCACTCCCATCGACTAAAAAAGCGCTAGCATACGCTAGCCGTGCGATGGGATGAAGGCGCTTTTTAGGCGAACGATTAGTTGTTGAGTTCTGCTTCAATCACCGGCCAGGCGGGCTCACCGTCGGTGGTGGTCACGTCAGCCAGCATGGCTTCAATGCGCTCGGGGTGATCATTGATCCACTGCTCGGCGACCTCAGTAAGATCGCGCTCTTCCTGGCCAAATGCCTGAATCATCCAGCTCTGCTCTTCGGCGGAGAAGGTGAATTGCTCAAAGAACGCCACGACGTTGGGATTGGCCTCGGCATAGACACTGCGCAGAAGGGTTAATACGTCGCTTTCGCCGTTGTTCTCACCGAACAGATCTTCGGGATCTTCCAGGTAGCGCATCGGCAGTTCAAGGTTCATCCAGTGAGGCGTCCAGCCCACCCAGACAATCGGCTCTTCCCGGGAGATCGCATTGCGTGCGGCGGAAAGCATGGCGACTTCGCTGGTATCGACTAATTGCCAGTCGCCGAGTCCCCAGGTGTCGTTATCAATGGCGTTGTTAAGAATCTCGCTGGCAGCTGAACCGGCACCAAAACCATGAATCTCGCCACCCAACTGGTCGCGGTAGTCATCAAGGTCGGCAAAGCTTTGCAGGCCGTCATCAAAGAGATATTCAGGTACCGCCAGAGTCATTTGTGCGCCATCGACATTGTTCGCCACATCAATGAGTACGCCCGACTCTTTGCGGGGATTGAACATCTCGCGTTGAGCAGGCAGCCAAGCACCCAGGAAGACGTCTATATCGCCGCTTTCAATACCCTGATAAATCACCTGCAGGCCGATTTCCTGGACGCTGGTCTCGTAGCCGAGCGGATTCAATAGCTGCTCAGCAATAGCGGTTTTAACCGTAATGCCGGGCCAAGAGGGTACGCCGAAATCGAGGGTTTGATCATCGGCTTGTACGGTCGTGGCTAATAGTGCAGTGGTGGCAAGGGCAATGCCCGAGGCGAGAGGTTTAAAATGTGTCATACGATCTCCTTGCTAGGGGTTCTTGTCAGATAAGTGTTCTTGTCAGATAAACGCTGTTGCTAGATAGGTGCTTAAACTCGAAAGCCGCTAAACGTTGCGGGCTAGCACGCGAAGGCGTGAGGCCAGCATGTCGCGGTCTAGATAGGTGCCTTGTAAATGGCGAGCGCCACTATTGGGGTCGAATTCGCGGCGTCCGTGCAGTACGCGGCGGTTATCAAACGCAATCATCTGCCCAGGGCGGAGGGTGAACTCCAGCTGGTGCGCTTCGCTGTGAAATAACTTCCACAATAGGGCATAGGCGCTATACCAAGCATCCATTTGCTCTACCGGTAAATGAAGTGCGTCGCGAATCCAGTTGTTCAAGCGCATCTCGACCAGGTTACCTGCGCTGTCCAGCGTGACCACCGGCGCTCGCATGGAAATATCGTGGCTCTCATCCTGAAAGCGAAAGTCGATGGGCGTTTCGCTGAGTATGGCGAGCGCTGCTGGGTTTTGTTGGCGCAGGGCTTCTACTACGCGGGCGCCGTCGGCAAATAGCGATTCACCACCGCTGGCTTCGTTTTGCAGGCAGTAGAGCAACTGAATATCGGGCGGTTGTTGCCAGTTGGGCAAATCGACATGCAGCGGCAATCCTACCGCGGTATATGCCGCGTTATTGGGGTTGGGCTTAGAGCGCACATCAAAGCGGGCACCAAAATTGGTGGCGCGCAGTGGGCCAATACGCTCAGCCAGCCGGCTGACTTCTTCTTCTACCAAAGGGCCGTCGGTGATCAGTGCCAGGCCATCGCGCAGCATAGCGGTTAACCAGGCTTTTTCGCCTTGGGGCGTGAGGAAGTCGCTATGATTTATGCGCTCAGGCGCGAAGTTATCGACCCACGGTTTGGCATTGGGGACGGCTGAGGTAAGGCTCGCCTCTGGGCGACGCTGATAAAGCCAGCCACTGTGAAATGCACTAACGTGACCGTCCTGCCAGTTCAAATGCAGGTGGCCATCCAGTAGCGCCACGGTTGGCGGCTCGGAAATCGCTTCAAGCGGCAGGTAAAGCCGTTCACGGGTCTGCGGATGACGGCAAGCGTGGCAGGCACAGTGATCGCGTAGCCAGAGCAGGGGCAGGGTGGTTTGCTCGCCATCTTGCCACTCAAGTGCAACACCTTGTTGGGTGAGCATTGCCTGAGTGAGTGCGGGGCCGGTTTGGTAGGGGGTTAATTCGCCCATGTCTGGGGCTTGAGCGTTATTTGTCGTTGGTATCGTTGCCGTTTGTACCGCGCTATTCATGATGACTCCGAATCGCTCCCTTTGCGGCAGAGCCAGATGGCTGTGCGTTAGGGGTGTGCTTAAGTGTTAACCAGGATGAGGAGTAGCAGCGCCAGTGACAAACGATTAATCTGACCCCTAAGACATCATTTTATTTATAGGTCTCTTTTTCATGAGTCAGTTACCGCCATTGTTATGGCTGCAAGCCTTTGAATCCGCAGCGCGTACATTAAGCTTTACCGCTGCAGGCAATGAGCTTGGAGTAACCCAGGCGGCGATCAGTCAGCGCATTCGGTTGCTGGAAGACCGTGTCGGGCAGAAGCTGTTTGTGCGCCATGCCCGCAGTTTAACGTTAACCCCAGCGGGGCAAGCGTGGCTGCCGAGTATTCATGACGCCTTTGTCCGAATCAGCGAAGGAACCTTGGAGGTTTTTGGTAGCACAACCGAGCAACCGGTCACACTGCGTGCCACGCCCGCCATTCAGCAGTCGTGGCTGGCGCCGCGTCTGATTGCCTTCCACCGCGCCCACCCGCAGGTGGCGATTCGTTTGGTCAGCGCTATCTGGCCTGATGACTTTGGCCCTGAAGGGGCTGATATCGAGATTCGCTATGGCAAAGGGGAGTGGACCGGCGTTGAAATGCAGCCGCTAGGGGAAGAGCATTTGCTGCCGGTGTGCTCCCAGGCCTTGGCAGAGACGCTCGCTGCGCCGAGTGATCTGGCCGGGCACACGCTGCTGCACGCCGTGGGGTTTGGAGTGGGGTGGCCGGGCTGGTTGCAGGAAGCGGGTGCTGCCCATGTAGAGGCGCAGTGTTGGTCGCTCACCTGCGATAACCAGGTCATGACGTTGGCACTTGCCAGCCAAGGTGGCGGCATTGCGCTTACTCACCGGCGTTTAATGGAGCAACGTGGCGATTTAGTGGCGCCCTTTACTATTAGTGTGCCTAGCGACGAGCGCTTTTGGCTGGTACGGCCAAGCCGCCGCCACGTTAGCGATGAAGCAGGGTTGGTCTGGCAGTGGCTGTGCAACTCGATGGGATGAAGAGCCATGTTGGCTGCGACTGCCCGCTGGCTTGATCGGTGAATGTGTGAAAAGTATGTGAATAAAACAGAGCACACTCGCATAATTCGATTTAATCGAATACAAGTCGGAAAACGTTGCGCTTTTGCTTATCGGAAAGCGCCGTAGAATAGCTTCCAATTCATCAACCTAATGATCCTTGGAGCTTACAATGACGACGCGTGCCTTGGTAATCACCTCTTCTATCCTGGCGGAAAACGGCCAATCCAATGCGCTGGCTCATCGCTTTATCGAGCAAGCTAACGCTCGCGACGGTATCGATGTCACCCAGCGTGATGTGGTGAAAAACACGCTGCCACATCTGGATATCAACGAGCTGGGCGCCTGGCAAGTGGCGGCTGCAGAACGCAGCGCCGAGCAACACGAGTTGGCTGCTCATTCGGAAACGCTGCTCGCAGAGCTGCGTGCTAATGATGTGCTGGTGATTGCGGTGCCGATGTATAACTTGGGTATTCCTTCGCAGTTGAAAGCATGGTTTGACCGTGTGCTGCGGGCTGGAGAAACATTCCGTTATACCGAAAACGGGCCTCAAGGCTTGGTAGAAGGCAAGCGGGCGATTATTCTGGCAGCCCGTGGCGGCCAGTACGCAGGGACCGAAATGGATAGCCAAACGCCGCACCTCAAAGCCATGCTCGGCTTGATGGGGATTAAAGATACCCAGGTGGTCTATGCTGAAGGTTTGAACATGGGTGAGCAGCATCGCGACGCTGCGCTCAAAGAAGCTTTTCAGGCGATTGATCAATTGGTTGAGGGGCTTTAAGCCTCCTCTTGCGTTAGAAGGAATTCCACATGCCCCGGCCCGAATTACTCGAACAGATTTACACGATTGTCGATCAAATTCCGCCGGGCCGTGTGACTACCTACGGCCGCATTGCGGCGATGACCGAAGGCGCTACTCCGCGCATGGTGGGTTCGGCGATGCGCCACCTGCCGGATGGCCATCAATTGCCTTGGCATCGCGTGATTGCAGCATCCTTAAAGCTTGCCGACCATGGTGGCGCCGAGCGCCAGCACCGAAAGTTGCGCGATGAAGGTATTCTGTTTGATGCCAAAGGCCGCGTACCCGCGCATCTTGTTTGGCCTGATTGAGCTGCGCGAAGCCCTAACTTTCATTGTGAGGAGCTCGCGACGAAGCAATCTATGCCGCGGAGACAATTAACTCTAGATTGCTTCGCTTGGCTCGCAATGACATTAGCGAAATCTGGCGCGAACACAAAACGCCGCCCAAATTGGGCGGCGTTTTGTATTTATGGATGGCGTTGGTGAGTTTTCTCACGGTTTACTTCATTCATCCAGGTTAGCACCCGATTTCCACGACCAGTCGCGCCAGCGTAGATCAAACAGATCCTTGCGGCGGTCTTTCAAGTTGGTCACTGAGCCTTCGGCACGCACTACCGTCAAACGGGTCAAGTCCAAGTCCGAGAAAAAGATCATCTCGGTATTCGGCGTGGTTTCCGCCAGCACCGCATCGTGGGGGAAGGCGAAATCAGAAGGTGAGAACACCGCGGATTGGGCGTACTGGATATCCAGGTTTTCAATCGAGGGCAAGTTGCCGACGCTGCCACACAGCACCACGTAGCACTCGTTTTCAATTGCCCGCGCCTGGGCGCAGTGGCGCACACGCAGGTAGCCGTTTTTGGTATCGGTCCAGAAGGGTACGAACAGGATGTCCATGTCCTGGTCGGCCAGCAGACGACCAAGCTCTGGGAATTCCACGTCGTAGCAGATCAGGATGCCCACGCGCCCAGCGTCGGTATCGAACACCTGCAGCTCATCGCCACCCTCAATGACCCAATCGCGGCGCTCTTGAGGAGTAATGTGCAACTTGGCCTGGCGCTCAACGCTGCCGTCGCGGTGGAACAGGTACGCGATGTTGTAGAGGCGGTCATCCTCACCGACCTCAATCATCGAACCACCGACAATATTGATGTTGTAGGAGACCGCCATGCGCGAGAGTTCCGCTTTAAAGCGCTCGGTGAAACCCGCCAAAAAGCGAATGGCGCCCATTTGATCCTGCTGGGCGGCGCGGTCTTGAAGGCCCATCAAGGGGGCATAAAACAGTTCTGGGAATACCGCAAAATCGCTCTGGTAGTCAGACAGCGCATCAACAAAGTACTCAATCTGCTGAAGCGCGGCTTCCACCGAGGAGAACTCACGCATTTGCCACTGCACAGCACCTACACGTACTTGGGTAGGCTTGTTGTCGAGCACGCTGGCAGCAGGCTCAAACAAAATGTTGTTCCACTCTAGCAGAGTGGCGTAACCCCGCGACTGCTCATCTTCCGGCAGGTACTTACGCAGCAGGCGCTTGACCTGGAAGTCATTAGCCTGCTGGAAAGAGAGAATCGGATCGTAGATCTCTTTGCGTGAGACTTTATCAATGTACTGAGCGGGCGTGAGTTCATCAGCGTGCTGGTGATACTCGGGAATTCGCCCACCGGCCAGTATCGCGCGCAGGTTCATTGAGCGGCACAGCTCTTTACGCGCTTCGTAAAGGCGGCGGCCCAAGCGATAACCACGGTAGTCTGGGTGAATTAACACATCCAAGCCGTACATGGCGTCGCCATCCTCATCATTGAGGATGATCTCGCGGTGCCCGATCAGGTCATCGTATTTATGCGGGTTGGAAAATTCGTCGTAATCCACCTGTACGGTGAGCGCCACGCCCACCAGCAGTCCATCGTCCTCAATGGCGATTTGGCCATCAGGGAATTCCTGAATTAATTTGTCGATCGTGCGCTTTGGCCAAGCTCCACCGATATCGTGATAGACAGCGTCCATCAATGCCTTGAGCTGATCGTAGTCATCGCTCATTAGGTTGCGCAGATTAAGATGCAGTTCTTCCAGGGACATATCAGGGCTTCCCAGCGTCAGAAGTAAACGCCCATTCTAGCATTATTGGACGTTGCTCGGCTTATCTGGTGTTAACTCGCGGGTTAACGGCCGTGTCAGTGTTTGCGCCATGATTACCCCGGCAAGGATGAGTAGCCCGCCTGCAAAGTGAAAGCCAGCCACGTGCTCGCCTAAAAAGATCATGGCAATGACTGCGCTAAATAGCGGCATCAGGTTGATAAAAATACTCGATTGATTGGCACCGATTTGACGTACCGCCCGCATCCATAGAAACGTGGTGATAATAGAGGCGGGAATACCTGCATAGAGAATCAAGCCGATATTCTGCCCATCAATCGGCGTCATTGGCCCCATTAAATAGGGCGGCAACAAGAATAGGACGGCAAAACAGACTTGGGCATAGAGCATCACCCAAGGCGGTAAGCTCATTGACCAGCGCTTGAGCATCACGCCATACAGCGCGTAGCAGGTCGCCGCGACCACCATCAGCGCATCGCCCAGGGCGACCTGGAGCTGCAGTAGCGAAAGCGGATTGCCACGCCCTAGCAATACGGTGACGCCCACAAACGCCAGCACCCCGCCTAAAACACCGCCTAAGGTCGGTGGTTCGCGGAGAATCAGCGCGCTAAGTAGCACCGTAAGCAACGGCACCATGGCGGCAAGAATGCCCATATTGGTGGCGGTGGTGGTTTCTGCCGCCACATAGGCAAGCCCCTGCCATAGGCCCATGCCGAGTAACCCGAGTAGCGCAAGCTTCTGCCATTGGCGACGAATCTCGTCACGGTGACGCAACACCGCAGGCAGCACAAAAGGCGTCATCACCGCGAGTGCTAATAACCAGCGTAAAAAGGCGATACTACTGGGCGCAATGGCGCCTACGCTAAGCTGATTAATGGTCATATTGCCCGACCATATCAATACAGTGGCGAGCGGCGGCAAAAAGTAAATCAAGGGCATAGCAACTGTTCCTTATCGTTAGCCGGGTAATGTGACGCGGATTCGCGCGCTGGGCAAGCGGTTGGCAAAAGATCGAGGGGCTAGATTGAAGGACTAGATCTAAGGGCTATACGTGATGCTCAGGATGTCATACGCTTGTTTGAATTTGCCTTGCAACGCTACTAATAAGATTCAGGAGACCCGTGATGACCCAGACGCTCGCCTATCCGCATCTTTTTCGACCGCTAACGATTGGTCATTTGACGCTGCCTAACCGCGTCTTAATGGGCTCGATGCACACCAATTTGGAAGAGGCGCCGAATGGCTTTGAACGGCTAGCCGCTTTCTATGCCGAGCGGGCGCGGGAGGGGGTTAGCCTGATTGTCACTGGCGGTATCGCCCCTAATGCAGAAGGCGCGGTTTTTCAGGGGGCCAATGCGCTTGTTGACGAAGCGCAACTGCCGGAGCACCGCCAAGTGGTTGATGCGGTGCACGCTGAAGGCGGCCACCTGTGTATGCAAATTCTGCACGCCGGACGCTACGCCTACTCACCGGATCTCGTAGCACCTTCGGCGATACAGGCCCCGATTAATCCGTTTATGCCGCGGGCGCTAAGTAGCGACGAGGTGGAGCAGCAAATTGCCGACTACGTGCGCTGCGCGAGTCTGGCCCAGCAGGCAGGCTATGACGGCGTGGAGGTGATGGGGTCTGAAGGCTATCTGATTAATCAATTTATTTGCCAACGCACCAATCAACGCGACGACGAGTGGGGCGGGGCGTTTGAAAACCGCATGCGCTTTGCCGTGGAGATTGTGCGTCGTGTACGCGAGGCAGTAGGTGAGCGTTTCGTGATTATCTTCCGACTCTCGATGATTGATCTAGTCGAAGAGGGCAGTACCTGGGAAGAGGTGGTTACCCTTGGGCAAGCGATTGAAGCTGCTGGTGCTAATGTCATTAATACTGGCATCGGCTGGCACGAAGCGCGGGTGCCCACGATTGTGACCAGCGTGCCACGAGCGGCCTTTACCGAGGTGACTAAGCGCATCAAGTCGGCGCTCTCGATTCCATTGATCACCACTAACCGCATCAACATGCCCGAGGTCGCCGAGCGGGTGCTGGCAGAGGGCCACGCCGACATGGTTTCCATGGCGCGGCCTTTTCTGGCTGATCCCGCCTGGGTGCGTAAAGCCCAGGAAGGTTTAGCAGACGAGATCAATACCTGCATCGCCTGTAACCAAGCCTGCCTGGATCACACCTTTGCCGGCAAGCTGACCTCCTGTTTGGTTAATCCTCGCGCCTGTCATGAAACCGAGCTGGTGATAGAGCCTGCGCAAACGAGTAAAAGAGTCGCGGTGGTTGGTGGCGGCCCGGCGGGGCTGGCAACGGCTGTGACAGCGGCCAGCCGCGGGCATAACGTGGTGCTGTTTGAACAGCGCAGTGAGCTCGGCGGGCAGTTTAACTACGCGCGGAGAATTCCCGGTAAGGAGGAGTTCAACGAAACCTTGCGCTACTACCGCGTGATGCTAGAGAAGTATTCGGTAGAGGTGCGCTTGAACACCACGGCAACCGCAGAAACGCTTGCCGATTTTGATGAAGTGGTGCTATCCACCGGCGTTCGTCCCCGCGAACTAAGCCTGCCGGGCCACGACCATTCAAAGGTACTGAGCTACGCCGAGGCGATTGAGTCGCCCGAGCGGGTCGGGCGTAAAGTAGCCGTGATCGGCGCGGGGGGAATTGGGTTTGATGTCTCTGAGCTGCTGGCACACCAAGGACACCCCGCGTTGGATATTGCTGACTGGTGCGACGAATGGGGCGTTGATTTAGCAGTGGGCGAACGCGGCGGTTTAAAAACACCGACACCGCCAGACGTTCCCCGCGAGATCGTGATGCTGCAGCGAAAAAGCTCCAAACCGGGTAAAAACCTGGGTAAAACCACGGGCTGGGTGCACCGCGCCTCGCTTAAAGCCCGTGGGGTCACCACGCTAACGGGCTGCGAGTACCTGAAAATCGACGACCAAGGGCTGCATATTCGCCGCGAGGGCGTTGATCAAGTGTTGGCGGTAGACAGCGTGGTGGTGTGCGCCGGGCAAGAGTCGGTGCGGGAGTTACTGGCGCCGCTGGAGCAGGCAAAAGTAGCGGTGCACATTATTGGCGGTGCCGATGAAGCCAGCGAACTGGATGCCAAACGGGCGATTGAGCAGGGCACCCGTTTAGCGGCAAGCTTGTAAAAAGAGCGCATGAAAATCTCTTTATAAGGAAGAGCTTAAAAGCGCGGGTGACGTTAACCCATAAATGGCGATAGACTAAATGTCCTGTTATTAAGGGATTTCTTGGCCTGGCTATTAAGCATAGCTAGGCATTAAAGGCACTGGTGGCACCCAGCCTGTGCCGTAAGATCGCCAGATATAAGGACAACTGTCATGACCTCGGAGTGTAGCCCGCGTTTTTTAGCCAGTGATAACACCTCCGGTATTTGCCCGGAGGCGATGGAATATCTATTAGAAGCCAACCGCAGCGATGATTTGGCTTACGGTAACGATACCTGGACGGCCCGTGCCGCAGATCGCTTCCGCGAAATGTTTGACTATGACTGTGACGTCTTCTTCGTTTTCAACGGCACCGCTGCTAACTCACTGGCCCTTTCAGCGATGGGACGTAGCTACCACAGCGTTATTTGTCATGAGCTGGCGCATATCGAAACCGACGAGTGTGGTGGCCCGGAGTTTTTCTCAAACGGCGCAAAACTGCTGACCTCACCCGGCGCCAATGGCAAGCTTACCCCGGAAGGTATCGAGGCGCTGGTCACCAAGCGCAGCGATATTCACTACCCCAAACCCAAAGTGGTCTCGCTGACCCAAGCGACCGAAGTGGGCACGCTTTATTCCCGCGAAGAGCTGATGGCGATTCGCGCCATTGCTGATAAACATGACCTGCGGTTGCATATGGACGGTGCCCGCTTTGCCAACGCCTGTGCAAGTCTAAATGCCACTCCCGCTGAACTGACCTGGCAGGTGGGCGTGGATGCGCTGTGTTTTTCAGGTACCAAGAACGGTCTAGCGTTTGGCGAAGCGATCCTGTTTTTTAACCGTGAGTTAGCCGAAGATTTCTCCTACCGCTGCAAGCAGGCAGGCCAGCTGGCATCGAAAATGCGCTTTATCTCAGCGCCGTGGTTAGGGTTGTTAGAAAGCGGCGCCTGGTTAACCAATGCCCAACACGCCAATGCCATGGCGAGCTACCTCTCAGAAGGCCTGCAGGCGTTGCCGGGTGTCTCTCTGATGTTCCCTACCCAGGCCAACAGCGTTTTCGTTGAATTGCCACTCCCGGCAATTGAAGCGTTGAAAGCCAAAGGCTGGACCTTCTATACCTTTATTGGCGCTGGCGGTGCCCGATTTGTATGTGCCTGGAACACCACCGTTGAATTACTTGATGAGTTATTAGCGGATATTCGTGCCGTGCTTGAGCGTTAAACGCGAAAACAGCACCTCTTTTGCCGCTGTTTAGTACCTGCCATCTAGTTACGCCGTTGCCCTGGCAGCGGCGTAACTGCTCTAGTGCGCTCCCTTTCGTCGCCCGTTGCTTTATTTAACGCAACTAATCCCCTGAATAATTCTCTTAACTGTATCGCCGCTGCGTTGAAGGTTTTAGTCATCACTTTTTGCTAATGCTGACTACGCTAAAAAAAGCGACACCTCGTTTGGCACACCGTTGCGAAACACTTGGCTTGGCGGTGGCTGCCTGGGGTTAGGCCACAGGAGAGTTCCATGAGCATCTTTGATCACGTTCAAGACCGATTTGCCCGCGTTCAGCAAGAAGACATGAGCCTTGAGGAGTACTTGGCGCTTTGCCGCCGTGACTCGAAGGTTTATGCCAGCGCCGCCGAGCGCATGCTGGAAGCCATAGGCGAACCTGAAGTGATCGACACGGCGAAAGACCCGCGTCTGTCACGCATTTTTTCCAACAAAGTGATTCGCCGCTACCCTGCTTTTGCAGAGTTCCACGGTATGGAGGAGGCTATCGAGCAAATCGTTGCCTACTTCCGCCATGCTGCCCAAGGGCTTGAAGAGCGCAAGCAGATCCTCTACCTGCTGGGTCCAGTGGGTGGCGGTAAGTCATCACTGGCAGAGCGCTTGAAGTTACTGATGGAGCGCATCCCGTTCTATGCCATTAAGGGCTCGCCGGTTTATGAGTCGCCACTTGGCTTGTTCTCTCCCGAGGAGGATGGCGAGCTGTTAGAGAAAGAGTACGGTATTCCCCAGCGTTATCTGCGCAGCGTGATGTCGCCCTGGGCGGCGAAGCGGCTTAAAGAGTATGGCGGTGATATTTCCCAGTTTAGGGTGGTGCGTTTGTACCCCTCACGGTTGAATCAAATTGCCATTTCGAAAACCGAACCGGGCGATGAGAACAACCAGGATATCTCCTCGCTGGTGGGTAAGGTCGATATCCGCCAGTTGGAGCTTTACTCCCAGGACGACCCGGATGCCTATAGCTTCTCCGGTGGCTTATGCCGTTCCAATCAGGGGTTGATGGAGTTTGTGGAGATGTTCAAAGCGCCGATCAAGGTGCTGCATCCACTGCTCACCGCGACGCAGGAGGGCAACTACAACCCCACCGAAGGCATGGGAGCAATACCCTTTGATGGGGTGATCCTGGCGCACTCTAACGAGTCCGAATGGCAGGCATTTCGCAACAATCGTAACAACGAGGCATTTCTTGATCGGGTCTATATCGTCAAGGTGCCTTACTGCCTGCGGGTCTCCGAAGAGATCAAAATTTATCAAAAACTACTAGAGGACTCTTCACTAAACGCCGCGCCCTGCGCGCCGGATACGCTGCGCATGCTGGCGCAGTTCTCGGTGCTGTCACGGCTTAAAGCGCCAGAAAACTCCAATATCTATTCCAAGATGCGCGTGTACGACGGTGAAAACCTGAAAGACACCGACCCGCGTGCCAAGTCGATCCAGGAGTATCGCGATGCGGCGGGGGTTGATGAAGGTATGCAAGGGCTCTCCACCCGTTTTGCCTTCAAGATTCTTTCCAAAGTGTTCAACTTTGATAGCACCGAAGTGGCCGCCAACCCGGTGCATCTACTTTATGTGCTGGAGCAGGCACTGGAGCGTGAACAGCTGCCCTCAGAAGTATTTGAACGCTACTTGGGCTTCATCAAAGAGTATATGGCGCCCCGCTACGTGGACTTTATTGGTAAGGAAATTCAAACCGCTTACCTCGAATCCTACAGCGAATATGGTCAAAACATCTTCGACCGCTATGTGACCTACGCTGATTTCTGGATACAGGATCAGGAGTACCGCGACCACGAAACCGGCGAGCTGCTAAACCGCCAGTCGTTAAACGAGGAGCTGGAGAAAATCGAAAAACCGGCGGGTATTTCGAACCCGAAAGACTTCCGCCATGAGGTGGTTAACTTTGTGCTGCGGGCACGGGCGCAAAATAACGGCATGAATCCGAGCTGGCAGTCGTATGAAAAGCTGAAAGGCGTTATCGAACACAAAATGTTCGCCAACACCGAAGAGCTACTGCCGGTGATTTCGTTCAATGCCAAGGCCTCCCGGTCAGACCAGAAGAAGCATGAAGACTTTGTGGCGCGGATGGTGGATCGCGGCTACACCGAAAAACAGGTTCGATTACTGTCCGAGTGGTACCTGCGCGTGCGTAAGTCCCAGTAAGGGACGGATAGTTAAGGACTGTTGTTAAAACAGTGCTTAAGAAAAGCGTCTAAGGAGGTCGTATGACCTACTTTATTGATCGAAGGCCTAACGCTAAACATAAAAGCGCGGTGAACCGTCAGCGCTTTTTAGAGCGCTATCGCAAGCATATCAAGCGTTCGGTTGAAGAGGCCGTTAACCGCCGCTCCATTACTGATATGGAGCGCGGTGAAAAAATATCTATTCCGGCGAAGGATATCTCTGAGCCGGTGTTCCAGCATGGCCCGGGCGGGGCACGCAATATCGTCTCGCCAGGCAACAAAGAGTTTGTAGCGGGCGACAAAATACGCCGCCCTAGCGGGCAGGGCGGTGGCAGTGGTGCGGGGGAAGGCGGCGCCTCTAATCAGGGGGAAGGGGTGGATGAGTTCGCCTTCACCCTCAGCCGTGAGGAGTTTCTAGAGTTTGTGTTTGACGGGCTTGAGCTGCCCCACTTGCAGCGCAAGCCGTTGAAGTCGCTGGAAGAGGTCAAAATGGTGCGGGCGGGATTGTCTAAAGATGGCGTGCCTTCCCGGATCAGCATTACCCGTTCGATGCGCGAAGCCTACGCTCGGCGCATTGCCATGCGCGCGCCGATTAAACGGGCACTTAAGGAAGCTCAGGAGGCCCTGGAAGCCGAAGAGCGTAAAGACCCGGTATTGCGTAACCCGGCCCGTATTGCCGAGCTGAAAACTGAAATCGAGCGTCTGGAAAAACGTATTGCCGGCGTGCCGTTCATTGATACCTATGACTTGCGTTATCACCAGTTAAGCGCCCAGCCGCAGCCTTCTAATCAGGCGGTCATGTTTTGTGTCATGGACGTTTCGGGGTCGATGACCCAGAACCATAAAGATATCGCTAAGCGCTTTTTCTTGCTGCTGTATCTGTTTTTGGAGAAACACTACGAAAAAGTCGAACTGGTGTTTGTGCGCCACCACACCGCTGCCCGGGAAGTTAGCGAGGAGGAGTTTTTTTACTCACGGGAAACCGGCGGCACGATTGTTTCCAGTGCGCTGAATCTGGTCAATAAGATCATTGAAAAGCGTTACCCAGTGGGGCAGTGGAATTTATATGTGGCCCAAGCCTCCGATGGCGATAACTGGGATGACGACTCGAATATTTGCCGCGACTTGCTGATCAAACAGCTAATGCCACAGTTGCAATACTACGCTTACGTTGAGATTACGCCCCACGACCATCAATCGCTGTGGCATGAGTATGCAAGTGTGGTCAAAGAATTTCCCGAACGCTTTGCCATGCGGCAAATTATAGAGGCGGGCGATATTTATCCGGTCTTTCGAGAGCTGTTCAAACGCCGCTTAAGCCAGTCCTAGTGGCCGTGTATAGAGGCTAGTGACCGTGTGACCGTGTAATAGAGGAGTGGGCTATGAGTGCGACCCGCAAGCGCAAGCCGATTGCCACCGGCTCCGATTGGAACTTCAACCTGCTGGAGCGCTTCGATGCGGAACTGGCAAGGCTCGCTGATGAGTATCGTCTGGATACTTATCCCAATCAGATAGAAGTGATCACCACGGAGCAGATGATGGATGCCTACGCCAGCGTGGGCATGCCGGTGGGCTACCACCACTGGTCATTCGGAAAGCAGTTTCTAGCCGTTGAGGGGGCTTACAAGCGCGGCCAGATGGGCCTGGCTTATGAGCTGGTCATTAACTCTGACCCTTGTATAGCCTACTTGATGGAAGAGAACACGCTGATGATGCAGGTGTTGGTTATGGCCCACGCCTGCTACGGTCATAACTCCTTTTTTAAAGGTAACTACCTGTTCCGTACTTGGACGGATGCCTCTTCTATTGTCGATTACTTGGTGTTTGCACGTAAGTATATCGCCCAGTGCGAAGAGCGCCACGGCGTGCAGGCTGTCGAGCAGCTGCTGGATGCTTGCCATGCGCTGCAAAACTACGGTGTTGACCGCTACAAACGCCCCTCACCGATTTCTGCAGAAGAGGAAGCGAAGCGCCAGGATGAGCGGGAAGCCTATCTACAAACCCAGGTTAATATGCTCTGGCGAACCATTCCCGAACCACCCACTGGTGAGCCTTCGCTGCCGGGTAGTTTGCACAATGCCAATGGCGATGACCCGTTAGGCTTACATAGCGGCGGGCTTTACCCTTCAGAGCCGCAGGAAAATCTGCTCTACTTTATTGAGAAAAACGCCCCGTTGCTGGCGCCTTGGCAGCGTGAGATTGTGCGAATTGTGCGCAAGCTGGCGCAGTATTTTTATCCCCAGCGGCAAACGCAGGTGATGAATGAGGGCTGGGCGTGCTTCTGGCACTACACGTTAATGAATCGACTCTACGACGACGGCAATGTCGATGAAGGGCTGATGCTGGAATTTTTGCAGTCCCACGCCGCTGTGATTAACCAGCCAGCCTTTGATAGCCCTCACTTTAGTGGGATTAACCCGTATGCGCTTGGTTTCGCGATTTTTATGGATATTAAGCGCATCTGCGAGAACCCTACCGACGAGGATCGTGAGTGGTTTCCAGATGTGGCGGGCACACCGTGGCGGGAAACGGTGGAGTTTGCGATGCGCAACTTTAAGGACGAGTCGTTTATTCAGCAGTTTCTTTCGCCGAAGGTGATGCGCGACCATAAGCTGTTTTTAGTGGTGGATGATGATCAGTTAGAGGCACTTGAAGTAGCGGCGATACATAACGAACAGGGCTATCGCCAGGTTCGTGAAGCGCTCGCAACGCAGTATGCGCTCTCCGTTCGCGAGCCCAATATTCAAGTGGTCGAGGCGGCGATTCGTGGGGACCGCTCATTGACGCTTCATCACGTGCAGGATAATCGCCGCCCGCTGGGGCGCAGCGTTTATCCGGTCATTCGCCATCTACAGCAGCTATGGGGTTTTCCGGTTCATCTGGTCTCAATGGAGGAGGGGCAAGTGACGCGACGTTTTCACTGGCCGGTTGAAGATGAGAGCCATGCTTCTTAAGCGCTCTTCGGTGAAAATCGGCTTTCTCAAAACAACCCTTTAAAAACAACTACCCCGCGCAAAGCGCGGGGTAGTTGTTAGTACAGCAGTATCCGCGTTAAACGGCAGCTGTTTAGGCTTGTGCAGTCCAAGACTGACACCAGCCCGCAGGCTCAACACTGTTCTCAGGAAACAGCTGGCAACCTTGTGTCTCTGCATTGAAGAACATGCAGTTATCGCAGCGCTCGCCCTCTTCATAAGCCGGGTGGTCGCTTGCTTCACTGGCGTCTTCGACGTAGTTAAGCGCTTGGGCGTTACTTGAGGAAGGATCAAGACGCGGCAGCTCTTGAGCGAAAGCAGTCTTGGAAAGAATACCTGCACCCAGCGGAAGGGCAGCGAGCCCTAACATGCTGTTGCGCATGAAGTCACGACGGCTCTTATTAGCCATGATTTCTCCTTATCGTCACGGTCTGACGTTTGGTCACGGTTGTTGGGTGGTGATCCACCTCTATTAGTGCTCCGAATAAACTTATAAGTCGGAGTTCTCTCTTACATGCTAGCGGATGTGCAAAGCTTGTGCGAATGCCTTGAGATGTACAGCGACAATTGGTCACGCTGTCGCTGGGTGCTGCGCTCGCTTCCTAGTCGCTGCTATACTCTGCGCAGCTTAAAGACGACATTTTGTTGCCATTATTTTCTCTTGAGGGGCACGCCATGCAAAACGCAGTCATTTTAATCAATACCGATAAAGGCCAAGTGAAAGCCGTGGCCGAGCGCTTAGCTGATGTAGAAGGCATTAGTGAAGTTTATTCTACCTGTGGCCGCTACGACTTGGTGGCGATTGCCCGTACTCGCGATTTTGAAAGCTTGGCTGAGCTGGTAACGGAGCGCTTAAATGCCGTAGAAGGTATCAGCGATACAGAAACCCTGAATGCCATGCAGGTGCACTCCCGCCACGATCTTGAAACGATGTTTTCACTAGGCTGGTAATTGGGGCCGCGTTTATCGCCACGATGGTAGTAGCTTTAAGCGAGATAAAACGATAGGCGCTCGTCAGCGCTAACCAGGGAGTAAGAGTGTTGGGAACATCGCTTTCGAGCTGGCGTCGGCAGGGGCGACGCTTGGGTATTGCCGTGCTGTTTGTTGCTGTTGGTACGGGGCTGTGGGAATTTCAAGAGCGCCAGCATAAAGATGCTTATACGTGGATGGGGGTGCCTACCTGGGAGGAGTTTCGCCCTACTACGATTCACCGTGTATTGCGCAACGACGGCTATTTAGTTGGCTGGTCTGATGTGCGGGTTAATCCGCTCTGGGTAAGCTATCAGGTTGAAGCGGTAGACGATTCAAGCATTGGTTCCCGGCCAAATTTTCAAGCTGATTGGCGCACACTGTGGCCGGTAGGCACGGATAGCTACGCAGGCAGTGGTTACGACCGAGGCCATCTGGCGCCCAATTATGCGATCGCCGCGGTGCACGGTCGCAGCGCTCAAGTCGATACCTTCTTGATGAGTAATATGACCCCGCAGCGACCCCAACTCAATCGGCAGCTGTGGCAGCGTTTAGAAGAAGTCGTTATGGATCACTTTGCGCCGCGCTTTGATCGTTTGCAGGTGATTACTGGGCCGGTATTTCCTGAACGCTTTATGGATAACGTGTTTAATCGAGTAGGGCTGGTCGAAGTGCCCGAAGCGTTTTATAAGATCATCGTCGCCCCGCACAACGAAGCACCGTTAGCGCTTGCGTTTATCATGCCTCAGGATGTCCGCGGAAATGAGCCGCTGGATGATTACTTGGTAACGATTGATGATATAGAAACGCGCACGGGACTTAACTTCTTCCCAGAGTTAACGACGGAAGTAGAGTCTGTGCTGGAAGGGGAGTTGCGAGTACAGGGTTGGGCACTTGAAGAAGTGGCGCGACGCCCAGGGCGATTTCAGTAAAGAGGAGGTGCTTTGAGAAGGTACAGTACTTTGAGATAAGGTACGGTACTTTAAGAAAAGCGAGTAAAACGGAAAAGATAAAAAGAGGGATGCTAATAATGATGCGGACTGGCCCATGTAAGTCATGGTGCCCAGGAGAGGACTTGAACCTCCACGTCCATACGGACACTAGCACCTGAAGCTAGCGCGTCTACCAATTCCGCCACCTGGGCGCATCATTTGAAGCGTAGTCGATAAACTCTGACTTGAACCACTTGCCGTTTGTGTTCGTATGGTGCCCAGGAGAGGACTTGAACCTCCACGTCCATACAGACACTAGCACCTGAAGCTAGCGCGTCTACCAATTCCGCCACCTGGGCGAACACAAACCTTAACTGCCTGCACCGTACTGCTTATATAAAGAGATAGTATAAAAGCAGTTTGGTGCCCAGAAGAGGACTTGAACCTCCACGTCCATACGGACACTAGCACCTGAAGCTAGCGCGTCTACCAATTCCGCCATCTGGGCAAGTGGCGCGTATAATACCGGGGTGATGGTTAAATGCAAGACCCCGCATGGGCTTTTTATAAAGCAAATTGTATAAACAACGTCTAAGACGGTTGGGTGATTGAACGTGCAGCGCTATACTGCGCCTATGACTAAACAAAATCCTATTCATTTCAGCTTTTCAAACACTGAAATATCCCGCCCGCAACGCACTGCGTATGCGCTTTTTTTATGCCTCTCGCAAATGACGCCATTAAGGATGTTGCTCGTATGAAGTATTGGACGTTAAGTGATGATCCGCACGCCGAGCGCGAGGCGCATAAATATGGTAACCCAGCGCCGAGCCGGGAGTATTTGCTTGCTGCCTTAGAAACGTATGGCAAGCCGATTACCCATGAAAATATGAGCCGCCTGCTGGGTCTGGAAGACGAAGAGCTGATCGAAGCTGTCCGTCGCCGTTTGGCGGCGATGGAGCGCGATGGTCAAGTGCTGCGCGACCGCCGAGGTGCCTATGCGTTGATCGACAAGCTCGATCTGGTCAAAGGCAAAGTGCTTGGCCATCGTGATGGTTTTGGTTTCCTGCTGCGTGATGATGGTAAAAAGCCTGATTTGGTGCTACCGCCTCGTCAAATGCGGCGCGTTTTTCACGGCGACCATGTGTTGGTACGCGTTAGCGGGCGTGATCGTCGTGGTCGTGATGAAGCGACCATTGCCGATGTGATTGCGCGTAACACCCAGACTATCGTCGGTGTTTACCGTAGTAATACCCCTGAGTTTGGCATTCTAATACCGGAAAACCCGCGTATTACTCAGGAAGTGATTATTCCTCATAGCGCCTGTGGTGGCGCTAAAGATGGCCAGGTGATCTCGGCCAAGATCGTTCAGCAGCCAGCCACCCGTGTACAGCCGGTAGGCGAGGTAATCGAAGTGCTGGGTGAGCGTATGGACCCCGGTATGGAAATTGATATTGCGATTCGCAGTTACGATATTCCTGCAGAGTTTCCGCCTGAAGTGCTCGATCAGATCGCCGGCATTTCAGCTGAAGTGTTGGAAGAGGATAAGCAGCACCGCGTTGACCTGCGTGACGTGCCGCTGGTTACCATCGACGATGAGTCTGCCAAAGACTTCGATGATGCGGTGTGTGCCTGGAAGACCAAATCCGGTAGTTGGAAACTGCTCGTCGCTATCGCGGATGTTTCCCACTATGTGCGTCCTGGCACGCCGTTAGATGATGAAGGCCGCACTCGGGGTAACTCGGTCTACTTCCCTGGCCAAGTCGTTCCCATGCTGCCGGAACTGCTGTCTAACGGGCTCTGTTCGCTGAATCCCCATGTGGATCGCTTGGTGCTGGTGTGCGAGATGAATATTTCGCAAACCGGTGCGATTAGCCGCTACCGCTTCTACGAAGCCGTCATGAACTCTCACGCTCGCCTTACCTATAACAAGGTGGCGGCGATTCTTGATGAGCAGAGCGAAGAGGGCGAGGCGCTAAGGGCTGAGCACAGCGAGTTAGTGAAGCCTCTAAAAAATCTGGAAGAGCTTTATTACTTGTTGCGTGAAGCGCGCGCTGAGCGTGGTGCGATCGATTTTGATACCACTGAAACGGCGATCATCTTTAATGATGAGCGTAAAATCGAGAAAATAGTTCCGCGTAGCCGTAACAACGCGCACAAGTTGATTGAAGAGTGTATGTTGGCAGCCAATGTGGCGACCGCACGCTTTCTGGACAAACATGACCTGCCGGCGCTTTACCGTATTCACGAGCGGCCGACACCTGAGCGGCTTGATAAGCTCCGCCTGTTCTTGAACGAGTTAGGCCTTGCGGTCGGCGGCGGTGATATGCCAACTCCGCAGGACTATCAGGCGCTACGCGAGACGATTGCCGACCGCCCTGACTTCGATATCATCCAGACGGTCATGCTGCGCTCGATGAATCAGGCGGTCTATTCTCCGCAAAACGAAGGTCACTTCGGCTTGGCCTACCAGGCCTACGCCCACTTTACCTCGCCGATCCGCCGCTATCCTGATCTGCTGGTTCACCGCGCTATTCGTTCGGTGATTCGCGGTCCGCGCCAGACCAATACGGTGCTGCGCGTTGAGGGATCTCCGGTTGAGCCGCCGAGCAAGTGGTGCCCATATACCTTCGAGCAGATGCTCGAGCTGGGTGAACACTGCTCGATGACGGAGCGTCGCGCCGACGAAGCCACCCGTGATGTCGAGAGCTGGCTGAAGTGCGAGTTCATGTCCGACAAGCTGGGCGAAATGTTCGAAGGTACTATCGCTTCGGTCACTCAGTTCGGTCTCTTTGTTCGTCTGGATGAATTCTTTGTGGAAGGCTTGGTGCATGTGACGTCGCTGCCTTCGGATTACTATCACTATGAAGCTGAGAAGCACCGCCTGAAAGGTGAGCGTACCGGCACCACTTACCGCTTGGGCGATGGCCTTACCGTTCAAGTGGCGCGGGTCGATATGGACGATCGTAAGATTGACTTCGGCCTGGGGGATGAAAAACCCCGCCCACGCCGCCAGCCGCGTAAGAGCCGCGGTGGGGAAGGGGGCGCTGGTGCTAAAAGCGCTGGTGTTAAAGGAAATAGTGCCAAAGCGGCTGGTGACAAACCATCCAGTAGCGAGAAGCCCACTACGCGTCGCGGCCCACGCCGCACACGGAACGGCCCACGCAAACCATCACCGAATAAGGGCTGAGCATGAAGTCAGCGTCTTCACGGCGGGGTCCCAAGACCCCTGATGGGCTAGATCAGGTTTATGGCGTTCATGCACTGCAAAGCCTGCTAGATAGAGGTGAGGCACCCCGTGAATTGTGGGTGCAGCAGGGGGCGGGGAGCCGCTTGAAAGAGTTGGTCGCCCACGCTCAGTCGCATGGCGCTCGTGTGAAAGAGCAACCCCGCGATTTGCTTGATCAGCTAACTCAGGGGGCTGCCCACCAAGGGGTAGTCGCGTTTTGTCCGCCGCTAACTCCCGAGGGCGAAGAGTCGCTCTGGCTTAAGCTGCGTGCTTGGCCCTCGAATACACCGCCACTGTTGCTGATTTTGGATGGCGTGACGGATGTGCATAACTTCGGTGCCTGCCTGCGCAGCGCGGATGCCGCCGGTGCGCACGGGGTGATCGTGGCGAAGGACAAGGCCGCACCGCTCAATGCCACCGTGCGCAAAGTTGCCTGTGGTGCCGCCGAGGTGGTGCCGGTTTATCAAGTGACGAATTTGGCGCGTACGCTTGCCAAGCTAAAAGATGCCGGTGTCTGGATAACCGGTACGGCAGGTGAGGCTGAGGCTAGCATCTTTGATATTGATATGACGGGGCCTACTGCCCTGGTAATGGGAGCAGAAGGCAAGGGCATGCGGCGGTTAACGCGCGAAGCGTGCGATAACCTTGCCAAGCTGCCCATGGCCGGAGAGGTTTCTAGCCTCAATGTGTCAGTAGCTACCGGTATCTGCTTGTTTGAAGCTGTCCGACAGCGCCAGCTTGCAAGTTAACCGCCGTACTACTAAGATACACGCGCCCGTTTGTCTGCAAGCGGGCGTTAGCTGTGAGAATTAGTAATTGAAACTGTCGTTAAAAAACAGTTGTTGAAATAAAAGTTCTGTTTGATGCCCCGGTAGCCGTTTAATGCGGTGGCGGAGCACTTCAGTTAACTCCTTGCTTCCTTGTCGTCGTTTACTGCCTTTAGCAGTAGCACACAACGGAAGCTGTCAAACCGCAAGGAGATCCTATGCGTCATTACGAAATCGTGTTTATGGTCCACCCGGATCAAAGCGAGCAGGTGCCGGCGATGGTTGAGCGCTACACCAGCATCGTTACTGAAAACAGCGGCACTGTGCACCGTCTAGAAGATTGGGGTCGTCGTCACTTGGCTTACCCGATCAACAAGATCCACAAAGCCCACTACGTGCTGATGAATGTCGAATGTAACGGCGAAACTCTCGATGAAATCGAGAATATCTTCCGTTACAACGACGCCATTATCCGCAGCCTGGTTGTTCGCTGCAAAGAAGCTGTTACTGAAGCTTCCCCGATGATGAAGCCGGCAGAAGAAAAACGTCCGCGTCGCGAAGAAAAACCGCGCGCTGAAGAAGAAGAAACTGCCTGATTTTATTCACTGCACGTTTTAAGGAGCTAGTCCATGGCACGTTTTTTCCGTCGCCGTAAGTTTTGCCGCTTCACCGCTGAAGGCATCAAGCAGATCGATTACAAAGATCTGGACACGCTGAAGGCTTACATCACCGAAACCGGCAAGATCGTTCCAAGCCGTATTACCGGCACCAAAGCACGCTATCAGCGTCAGTTGGCGACTGCTATCAAGCGCTCGCGTTATCTGGCACTGCTGCCCTACTCCGATAGCCACCAGTAAGCGTTTAACGTGATGCTGGCACTAGCCCGATGGCTAATGCGGGGCACGCCTTACGCAGCAGGCGGGGCGGCCCTGGCAACGCTAGTGCCTTGGCTGTTCTGGTTAGGGGCAGCCATCGCCGCGTTGATGACGCTACGCAAAGGTTTTGCACCTGCGCTGCCAGTCATTATCGCTGCAGCACTGCCGGCTGGCTGGTGGTGGGCACAGGGAGACGTCATTCCGCTTGCTAGCATACTGCTGGTAACGCTGATGGCCGTTATCCTGCGCGAGAGGATGCGTTGGGGTGAAACGTTGATTGTGGGGACGTTGGTCGCCGCTGTCATGGTTCAGCTTGGCATCTTCAGCCCACCAGGCGGCACAGAGTTAATGCTTGAGCAGTTGCGGGAAGGTTCAGAAGAAGTGGACCGCATGCTCACGGAATTCGCCAATCAGGGCTACGATACCCAAACCATCGCCGCGTTAGTGGTGGGTGGGGTGACTGGGCTCGTCGTACTGTTGGCAGCAATAGTGTGTTTAGCGCTTGCGCGTAGTTGGCAAGCTGGGTTGTATAACCCAGGTGGCTTTCGCGAAGAGTTTCATGCACTACGCTTAACACCCAAAGAGCTGGCCGTATTGGTCGTCATTGGAGTGATAGGCATGCTGCTGGGCGCACACGCGCTGGCGATGCTTGGTTGGATTCCGCTGTTGGTAGCTGGCGTTGCGTTAGTGCATGGGTTTATTGGAATAAAGGGGATGAACGGGCTGTGGCTGGTAGCATTTTATGTGCTGCTAATCACGACCTGGCCCACGATTCTCATTGTGCTGCTGTTGGGGCTGATTGATACATTCGCGAACGTTCGCGCACGCCTTGCCCGCAGCAACTGACAAGAGGTTTACGAGATGGAAGTCATTCTGCTCGACAACATTGGTAAGCTGGGCGGCCTGGGTGACAAAGTCACCGTGAAGCCTGGTTATGGTCGTAACTACTTGGTGCCTTACGGCTTAGCCGTACCGGCCACCAAAGACAACATCGAAGCGTTTGAAGCACAGCGTGCTGAGCTCGAAGCGCAAGCCGCTGAGCGCAAGGCAGAAGCCGAAGTGCGCGCTGAGCAGCTAAACGACATCGAGCTGTCTTTGGTTTCCAAAGCAGGCGACGAAGGCAAGCTGTTCGGTTCTATTGGTCCGCGTGACCTGGCTGACGCCATTTCCTCTGCTGGCATCGATATTGCCAAGAGCGAAGTGCGTATGCCGACAGGGCCGATTCGCCAAACTGGCGAATACGACATTGCTATTCACTTGCACGCTGAAGTGAATACGACTGTACGTGTAGTAGTAGTTGCAGAGTAATTAAGTAAGTGCTACTTAAGTACGAGATAAGTGCCAAGTAAGTATTTAGTGCTTGGTCACTCACTGTACTGGCACGAACGCCTCAAAAGGCGCGGGGAAACCCGCGCCTTTTGTTATTTCTGACGCCTGTGCTGCAAGACGGTAGTGCTGGATAGTGTCATAAATCCGCCTGGTCTATTACGGTTTGGCGTTTTTCAGACAATGTCTAGATTGGCTGTGATGTCGGTGGTCGAACGTCCTCGCTCCGGCTAAGATACCCCTCTTCATTATTGGCTACGCTGTAGTATTTAAAGGAGCTCGCTATGCAGGACCAGCCTTCTGCTGATAAAGAAACGGCAGCGCTAAAACTGCCGCCGCACTCTCTGGAGGCGGAGCAGTCGGTATTAGGCGGGCTAATGCTGGATAACCAAGCCTGGGATAACGTCTCAGAGCGCTTGGTGGCGGATGATTTCTACCGTTATGAGCACCGTTTAGTGTTCAACGTGATGATTCATCTGGCTGAATCCGGTCAGCCATTGGACGTGGTAACGCTTTCCGAAGCGCTGGAAGCGCGGGATCACTTGGATACGGTCGGTGGGTTAGCGTTTTTAGCCGAGCTTGCGCGTAACACGCCCTCTGCCAGTAATATTCGCGCCTACGCCGATATCGTGCGTGAGCGGGCAACGCTGCGTAAATTGATCCGGGCTGCTAACCAAATCGCCGATAGCGCTTTTTCCCCTCAAGGGCGTCCGGCGGATGAATTGCTCAATGAAGCGGAACGGTTAGTGTTCCAGATTGCCGAGGAGCGTCCTAAAACCGGCGGTCCTATCGGTATGAGCGATTTGCTGACCAAAGCCGTTGATCGCATTGATGAGCTGTTTAACCTGAAAGGTGAAATGACCGGGCTTTCCACCGGTTTCCGTGACTTGGATGAGATGACCACTGGTCTCCAACCGTCGGATATGGTGGTGATTGCAGGTCGTCCCTCCATGGGTAAAACCACCTTCGCGATGAACCTGGTTGAGCATGCGGTTATTTCCAGCGACAAGCCGGTCATGGTCTTCTCTATGGAGATGCCCGCCGAATCCCTGATGCTGAGGATGCTCTCATCGCTGGGTAGGATTGACCAAACCCGCGTACGTACCGGGCAGTTGGAAGATGAGGATTGGCCGCGCTTAACCTCCGCCGTCAATCTGCTCAAAGACAAACAGCTGTTTATCGATGATACCGCGGCCTTATCGCCAAATGAGATGCGCTCACGGTTGCGTCGGGTGGTGCGTGAGCATGGCAATATTGCACTGGTGATGATCGATTACCTTCAGTTAATGCAGATCCCCGGCTTCAATGAAAACCGTACCGGTGAAATTTCTGAAATCTCGCGCTCGTTGAAGGGCTTGGCGAAAGAGTTTAATTGTCCAGTCGTGGCACTTTCCCAGTTGAACCGCTCGTTGGAGCAGCGTCCGAATAAACGGCCAGTCATGTCGGATTTGCGTGAGTCGGGCGCCATTGAGCAGGACGCGGACGTCATTGCCTTCGTTTATCGCGATGAAGTCTATAATCCAGATAACCCCGATAACCAAGGTATCGCGGAGTTAATTATTGGTAAGCAGCGTAACGGCCCGATCGGCACCGTTCACATGGCGTTTATCGGTAAATATACCCGCTTCGAGGATTTGGCCCCGGATAGCTACGGTCAAGCATTCGGCGACTAGGTTTTTACAGGCTGGTTTGGGAAGACCGGTTTCAAAGCCAGCTTTGTGATGAGTCACTTGAGGATGGGGAGCGAGCTCGTATAATGCCCCACCCATGATATGCAAATAAACGGGAGTAGCAAATGGCAGGTGGATTTCGGCGCGGTAATCGGCAGCGTCTTCCTAAGCTAGAAGGTCGCGGTGAGCTTGAAGCACTGGAGCGTGAAGGGCCTTTCAAAGAATGGTTAGGTATGCCAGACCTTTATCGCTACCATTTGGTCGTGGAGGGGGAAAAGTATAGCTATCAAACCGAAGATGGAGAGCTGCCCGTTAAGGTGGGGGATAAGGTCGTGTTTCGCTACAAAGAGACCAAAGGCGGCAACTGGATTGACCGTAATTCACTTGGCAAAGCCATCGACCCTTCTGAATACCAGTAAAATAACGACTTCTTGACGCTTCGGTCAGGAACTCTCTTGCGCTATTGCCCTCGAATGTAGTTGAAAATTAGTGGTTAAGAAATCAGTTGTTGAATAACCCACTATTGTGAGTCTATCTTTTAATGGATGTCACAACACTGCAACAACAGGGCAACAGGAACGTCATAGGGTGCAGTCATGCTGTGCCCTGATGCCATATCTGATGGCATACTTGATGACATAGACAAATAACAGGAGGGAACCATGGAACTGAAGGATCTTAAGCAGTTTGTCGCCAGCCACGACAACTTTGAAATTCGCGTGATTACCCATTCGGGTAGCCGTTTTTATCAGGTTGAGCTGGAAGATGTTGAAGGCGAGCGCCATATGCTGATGCAGCGTTCTAAGCCAATGCTATTTCGCTCGCTGGATGATGCCTATATGGAACTCAAACGGGCTGGCATTCACCGCGCTTACTTAGTACAGCACGTGCCTCACGATGAAGTAATTGGTCGTGACGCTCATTACAGCGAGCCGCTTACATCGCGTATGCCGTTAGTATTTTAAGTTTACGCGCTAACCCAAACGCTTCACGTATAAATCGTTAACTCTTAGCTTTACGCTTTTCCCACCACCGCCCGATTCGTATTCGACGACGGGCAAAATAACGGTAACCGGCATTCATCACGCCGCGTACACCCGGTAAGCATGAAATCTTCACCAGCCGCCGGTAGCCCAACACTGCATAGAGGGCACGGCTGGCATCCATCCCGATATACCACTCTCCTTGGCTATCTTGTAGATGAAGTTGGCCCATCATCGCATTAAATTCCTGCCCGTACGCCTGAGCGTTAAAGTCACTGGCCTGGATATCTACCAGTGCGATGCGTTCCTGGTGACGATGCTTTTTAAGCCATGCCACTTCTTGCTGACAAAAAGGGCAGTGGCCGTCATGAAACAGCGTAACAGGGAGCGATGCCTTCAGTGGTGAGTAGCGGCTCATTGTTATTCCTTATTGGCGTTCGGTTGTGGATATTGCATAGCCTGCCGTGTGGCAGGATTGCCCGTAGCCTGGTGATGTCTCCAGTTGTGATAAAAAGTTTTCAGCCTGCTGGCGAATAGCTTCACGCTTCTCATCGGTCATGCGCCTCAGGGAGCCGTAGATTAGCTTCATGCGTGGGTTTTTATTTAATCGCTCCGCATTGGCTTCAAGGAAATGCCAGTAAAGGCTATTGAAAGGGCAGGCGTTGGGGCCGATGACCTGTTTTGGCGAGTAGCGGCAGTGCTGGCAGTGATCTGACATTTTGTCGATATATTTACCCGAGGCACAGTAGGGCTTGGAGCCCATTAAGCCACCATCGGCATGGAGTACCATGCCCAAGGTATTAGGCAGTTCCACCCACTCGCTGGCATCGGCATAAACCGCTAAGTACCAATCGCACAGAGCTTCCGGTTTGACGCCACAGAGGAGGGCAAAGTTGCCAGTGACCATTAGCCGTTGAATATGATGGGCGTAGCTATTGTCGATGGTCATTTGAACGGCGCGATTTAGGCACCGCATATCGGTGTCTGCGTCCCAATAAAAGGCTGGTAGTTCGCGCTTAAAGCCTAGTGGGTTGGCGCTTTTGTAGCTGGGCATCTGTGTCCAGTAGAGCCCGCGCACGTATTCGCGCCAGCCAAGAATTTGACGGATAAATCCTTCAACCGCATTAATCGGGGCTTCACCGGTGTAATAACACTGCTCTGCGGCTTCGCAAACCTCATGAGGAGACAGTAGGCCGATGTTCATCGCGGCAGAGAGTCGCGAGTGATACAAATAGGGTGCGGAATCGCTGATGGCATCCTGATAGCGGCCAAACTGAGCCAATCCATGCTGCATAAAGTGCTTAAGATCCACTAATGCCTGCTTACGGGTCACCGGAAGGTTAAAGTTCGTCAGTGTGCCCATATGATCACTAAAGTGGCGTTCCGCATCGGCCAGAGCGTCTTGGGTAAGCTTGTCTTGGCGGTGTTGTGGCAGCTCAGGAAACTCAAGCGCTGACTTGATGGGCTGGCGATTATCGTGATCAAAATTCCACTTGCCGCCAGCAGGCTCATCGCCCTCCATCAGGAATCCGGTCCGCTTGCGCTGTTCACGGTAAAAATACTCAAGTCTTAACTGTTTGCGGCCACTTGCCCACTGGCTAAAATCGCTGGGCGTCGTAAAAAAACGCTCATCTTCAAGAAGCCGCCAGGGAATCGTGGCGTCTTCACGCTGGTGCATCGTCTTCCACAGCCGCCACTCTCCAGGCCGCGCAACGCGTATCTCGTCGCAGCCATACTGTGCGGCTATACGCTCGGCTTCCTCAATGAGGGAGTGGCAATTATCGGCATCATCCAGGGCGCTGTAATGGACTTGGAAACCCTTATCACGCAGTGCCTGGGCAAAGTGACGCATGGCGGCCAAAAAAAGGGCGATTTTGTGAATATGATGAGGCACATAGCGTGCTTCTTCAGCGACTTCGCACAGAGCAACGACCGCATTGGTGGGGGCTTCTTGCAGCGTTGTGAGTGAAAAAGAGAGCTGGTCGCCGAGTACTAGAAGCAGAGGCTTAGACATGAGTTGGCCTGTAGTTATACAAATGATGTCAATAGTATAACTTTATGCCGCCGCTTTGCCGAAAAGTGATAGGATTTAGCCCTCTGGTATTCATAAATTGTATTAGTGATCAGTGACACCGTTATTTTCCAGGAGCAAGTGTAATGACCGAAAATGTCGTCAAGGATCAACCGGGCGAGGGTCGGTTGGCCCATGCACCTAGTGATCACCCGTCGGTGCCGCGTGCCAAGGTCGGTGTTGTGCTCGCGAACTTGGGAACACCGGATGCCACCGACTACTGGTCAATGCGTCGCTACTTGAGTGAGTTCCTGTCCGATAAGCGCGTGGTCGACTATGCCGGTTGGAAATGGCAGCCACTGCTGCAGTTGATTATTTTGACTAAGCGTCCTTTTTCGTCGGGTAAGGCGTACCGCAGTATTTGGAATAACGAAAAAAACGAAAGCCCGCTGCTAACCACTACCCGGGCTCAAACCGAAAAAATGACGGCGCGGCTGAAAGCACTCTATGGTGACGATGTCGAAGTCGATTTTTGCATGCGCTATGGCAACCCTTCTACTAAAAGCGTGTTGACCCGAATGAAAGAGAAGGGCTGTGAAAAAATCGTCTTTTTCCCCCTCTACCCTCAGTACGGTTCTCCTACAACGGCAACGGCTAACGACGAAGCATTTCGTACGTTGATGAAAATGAAGTGGCAGCCATACATTCGCACAGTGCCCGCGTATTTCGACCATCCTGCCTATGTTCAGGCGTTGGCTAACTCGGTACAAGAAGCCTATGACGGTTTTGCGACCCGGCCCACCAAGCTTGTCGCGAGCTACCATGGGGTGCCCGAGCGTTACTTGATGGAGGGAGACCCTTACCACTGCCAGTGCCAGAAAACCACTCGTTTGCTGCGTGAGAAGCTTGGTTTCAGCAAAGAGGAGGTCGATACCGCCTTCCAGTCACAGTTTGGCCCTGAAAAGTGGGTTGGCCCGCAAACCGTCAAGCATG
Source organism: Halomonas sp. HAL1 (assembly GCF_030544485.1). NCBI lineage: Bacteria > Pseudomonadati > Pseudomonadota > Gammaproteobacteria > Oceanospirillales > Halomonadaceae > Halomonas > Halomonas sp. HAL1. Next base: position 2,773,436 of record NZ_CP130610.1, on the reverse strand, counting down.
TAGCGGAGCTTGCCAAGCAGGGGCATAAACATATTGCGATTATGTCGCCGGCTTTCTCGTCAGATTGTGTCGAAACCCTGGAAGAGATCGAAGAGGAGATTCGCGATAGCTTTATGGAAGCGGGCGGAGAGACGTTTAGCTACATTCCTTGCCTGAATGATCGCGACGACCATATCGAAGCGCTACTAAGAGTAATCAATAATGAATTAGCGGGTTGGTTGTCTATTGCCTAACGTGTAACACCTTATTTGCTATAGTCATTTCTTGACAACAGCCGCAGACGAGTTTTTTTTCGCCAGCGGCTGTTTGCGTTTAAGCGTTTGACTGGTCAGTCAAAACCACCTGTTATAAGGTGTACAACTTTAGAATCACACTACTTCAACGCTGGCATGCCAGTGACAGGGCATGATGCCTGGGTATTCGCCTCAACCTCCAAGGTGAGCCTTTCATTTTTCAGGAGATTTCGCCAGATGCAACTTGCCGTTTTAATGGGGTTTTTGCTGGCCGCGTCGTCACCGCTACTGCATCGTTGGTTTGGGCATCGCACCAGTCTTGTACTGGCGCTTTTCCCAGCAGGGTTAGCGGCCTGGCTGTTACTACAAGCCCCTGAAATCATTGAGAACGGCAGCTTGCTGTTGGAGTGGCAGTGGGTGCCTTCCCTGGGTATCAGCCTTACTTTCCTGCTGGATGGTTTGTCACTTCTATTTGGGCTATTGATCACCGTCATGGGCGCCTGCGTGCTGGTGTATGCCGGTGGTTACTTAAAAGATCATCCCGATATCGCACGTTTTCATATTGCACTCGTCGCCTTTATGGTCTCAATGCTAGGGCTGGTGTTAGCGGACGGGCTATTTACACTGTTTATTTTCTGGGAACTGACCAGTATTACCTCCTATTTACTGATCGGTTTTAATCACGCCGATATTGAAGCACGTAAGTCTGCCCGTCAGGGCCTGTTCGTCACGGTGGCCGGTGGCTTAGCATTAATGGTGGGCCTGGTATTGTTGGGGATTGCGAGCGATAGCTGGTCGCTGGCGGAGATCCTTAGCCAGGAAGCCGACTTGCGTGAGCATGCACTCTACACACCCATGCTGATCTGTTTGCTGCTTGGGGCGTTTACCAAATCGGCTCAGTTTCCGTTCCACTTCTGGCTGCCCAACGCCATGGCCGCACCTACGCCGGTCTCTGCCTACCTTCACTCCGCCACGATGGTGAAAGCGGGCATTTATCTACTGGCTCGCTTACACCCAGAGCTTGGTGGAACGGCGATGTGGGTCGGTATTTTGTCCGTTGTTGGGGCGACGACAATGCTGACCGGCGCGTTCCTAGCGATTCACCATACGAATATCAAAAAGCTGCTCGCTTACTCGACCATCATGGCGTTGGGTACGCTGACAATGTTGTTGGGTATTGGCACTGAATATGCGATGACCGCTTTTGTCACTTTTCTGCTAGCGCACTCCCTGTACAAGGGCGCGCTGTTTATGGTCGCCGGTATTCTTGATCATGAAACCGGTACCAAAGACGTGACGCAGATGGGCGGGCTGCGCTCGTTAATGCCAGTAACGGCGATGATCGCATTGGTAGCGGCGCTTTCACTTGCAGGGGTTCCGCCGCTGTTTGGCTTTATCGGTAAGGAGCTAATGCTTGAGTCTGTGCTAGGCGCCGGTAGCTTCCGTATGCTGTTGGTATTATTCGCTTTTGTCGCTTCCATTTTGACCATCGCGGTGGCCTTTATCATTGCGTTACGGCCCTTTTATGGTAAGCGTCACCATACCCCCCTTGAGCCTCATGAAGCGCCGCTAAGCATGTTAGTGGGCCCTGCGTTACTGGCAGTAGGGTCGCTACTGTTGGGCTTAATGCCAGCCTTGCTAGGCGCTAATGCCTTATTAACGTCAGCTGCCACTTCTGTTTCTGGAGAAACGATGGAGGTGACACTGTCACTTTGGTACGGCATCAATGTGGCGTTGATAATGTCGATCATCAGCCTGGGCGTTGGCTTTTTGCTGTTTAAGCGTTGGGATAGTGTGCGAGCCAAGCTTTCATTACTGGCTCCGATCATGCGCCATGGTCCCGAAGCGGGCTATGAAAGCATGATGAACGGCATTGTGCAGTTCTCTGAGTGGCAAACACGGCTGCTGCAAAACGGCTATATGCGTAACTACATTCTGGTGATGTTGATCACGCTTATTGCGCTGATTGGGAATTCAATCTTGTTACGCCATTCGCCAATATTCGCTTTTGATCTTGATGTCCGTTTCCACGAGGTGGTAGTGGCGGGCACGATGGCAATGGGCGCTCTATTTGCCACAACGACTCGCTCGCGCCTTGGGGCCGTCGTGTCGGTTGGGGTAATGGGTTTCTCTATTGCGTTAATTTTTATTCTTTTCAGCGCGCCGGACTTAGCGATTACTCAGTTACTGGTGGAAACTTTAACGGTGATTTTATTGGTGCTGGTGCTGTTTCGGCTGCCGAGGTTTTCAAATCTTTCCACCAGTCTAGAGCGCATAAGAGATGGTGTGGTAGCCGCGATGATGGGCATTTTGATCTGCTTATTGATTATGACTGCGTGGAGTATTCAGCAGTTTGAACCGATTTCGACGTACATGATTGAGAACAGTGCTCCGCTGGCTTACGGCCGCAATATCGTCAACGTTATTTTGGTTGATTATCGCGCTCTGGACACCCTGGGTGAGATGTTCGTGCTGGCACTCGCAGCGATTGGTGTAATTGCCATGCTTAAGCTGCGTCATGGAGAGAACAGCAATGGCAAGAGCGGGGAGAGCAGTAAAGTGACCACCAAGGAGCCTTACGATGGTTAAGTCAGGCACGATTATTCTCAATACGGCGGCACGGCTGTTGATGCCGCTGCAATTGCTGTTTTCTGTTTTTCTGCTGCTCAGGGGGCACGATGAGCCGGGCGGTGGTTTTATTGCCGGTTTGGTAGCCGCTGGGGCCTTTACGCTTTACCTATTTGCCTTTGGGGTGAGCGCGACCAAAGAAGTGCTGCGGATGGTTGATCCCCGTGACCTGATAGGCATCGGCCTGCTGCTGGGGATGATCTCGGTGGTGCCCGCTTGGTTTATGGGTCAGCCTTTTTTGACTGCCCAGTGGTGGACTATTCCGGTGATTGATTTTAAAGCCTCCACGCCGCTGATTTTTGATATCGGCGTTTACTTTGCCGTGCTGGGCTCCGTGACGGGCATGGTCATGACGCTGATGGAGGTGGATAAGGATGAACCCTGAATTCACAGGAGGCACCGCATGGAACCATTGATGGCAGTGGCAATTGGTCTGCTGTATGCGACGGCCATTTTTATGATGCTGCGTCGCTCTATCGTCAAACTGGTGATTGGTTTGATGCTGCTTTCCAACGCTGCCAATTTGCTGATTTTCACCACGGCGGGCATGACCCGTGGTGCCCCGCCGCTGATTGCGGAAGGTATGATGCAGCCGCCTAGCGGCGTAGCTGACCCTTTGCCCCAAGCGGTTGTGCTAACAGCGATCGTGATTGCCTTCGGGGTACTGGCGTTTGCAGTGGTATTGATTCGACGTGCCTATGAAGTCGTTAAGGCCGATGATCTCGATAAGATGAAGGATACTGATACGTGAGGCCTGAAGTTGCTCTTCCCGTCCTCCTGCCCTTGTTGTCAGGGGCTATCTCGTTGCTGTTTTGGCGCTCGCGACCCATGCAGCGATTCATGGCGGTGGCTGGCAATGTCGCGCTGCTGATAGTCAGCCTGTGGCTGTTTGTATCGACGTTGTCAGATGGCTACGTAACGATGCAGATGGGCAGCTGGCCAGCCCCGTTTGGGATCACCTTAATCGCCGACTTGCTCAGTGCCGTCATGGTTTTGATGACCGCGATTATCGGCTTGGCAATGGGGATTTACTCATTAGCAACCACTGGCCGTGGCCATGAAAAATTCGGCTATTACCCCTTGATGCACCTGTTGCTTGCCGGGGTGACCGGCGCGTTTTTGACCGGCGATATCTTCAATCTTTATGTGTGGTTTGAAGTGATGCTGGTGGCCTCGTTTGCGCTGCTGATTCTGGGTGGCGAACGCGCCCAGATGGAGGGGGCGATTAAGTATGTCACGCTGAACCTGTTAGCGTCGGTGATCTTCCTAACGGCGGTGGGGCTGCTTTACGGAATGGTGGGAACGCTCAACATGGCCGACATTGCGCTGCGCATGGATGAGGCGGAGCACACTGGCATGGTCGAAGTGTTAGCGGTCATGTTTATGGTGGCGTTCGGGATCAAGGCGGCGGCCTTCCCGCTGTTCTTTTGGTTACCTGCGTCTTATCACACGCCACCAGTCGCTGTTTCAGCGCTATTTGCCGGGCTACTCACTAAGGTCGGCGTTTATGCGATGTTCCGTGTTTTCACGCTGATATTCGATCAAACCATGGGCTATCTTCAGGACATTATGCTCTGGGGCGCAGTATTTACCATGGTAACGGGCGTGCTGGGGGCGGCGGCCCAGTATGAGTTCAGGCGCATTCTGTCGTTTCATATTGTCAGCCAAATTGGCTATATGATCTTAGGTTTGGCGCTTTATACACCATTGGCGATTGCCGGGGGTGTGTTTGCCATCGTGCATAATATGGTGGTGAAGACCAATCTGTTCTTGATTAGCGGTATTACCCATCGTTTGCAGGGCACGTACCAGCTTAAAAAAATGGGGGGGCTTTATCGTGAGCGTCCTTGGTTAGCCATTGCTTTCTTTATCTCTGCCTTCTCGTTGGCCGGTGTGCCGCCGCTATCAGGTTTTTTTGCCAAGTTTGTGATTGTTCGCGCGGGTCTGGAAGTTGAGGCCTATGTGGCCACTGGTATTGCGCTGGTGGTGGGGCTAATGACGCTCTACTCCATGGTCAAAATTTGGAATGAAATATTCTGGAAATCGCTACCGGAAGATAATCTGGTACCCGAAACGGCCACGCCGACCGGTGACGATGGGCGGCTGTTAAAGCCAAGTCTGTGGATGATGTATTTGCCAGTAATGGTGCTGGCTCTGTCATCGTTACTGATTGGTGTGTTTGCCGAACCGATTATGTGGGTAATGACCGGCATTGGTGATCAGTTGCTTGAGCCTCGCGGGTATATTGAAGCAGTGCTGGGCGCTTCAGCCAGTGCCGAAGATGTGCTGCTGGATTCAGCTGCCGCCAACGATGAAGAACCTAAGGCTGACGCCGGGGAGGAGTTGCCATGACCGGTGCTATTTGGAACCTGCTGTTAGGATTAGCCTGGGTACTGTTGAGCGGTGATTTCAGTGGGCTGAATCTCCTTGTCGGCTTAATCTTCGGCTATATCACTCTGGTGCTAATTGAGCCTCAGCTGGATGCCCTGAAAGGTTATCCTGCTCGCGTGCCGCGCTTGATCGGTTTTATCGGCTTTTTTCTAAAAGAACTCATTCAGGCCAACTTACGTGTCGCTTTCGATATCGTGACGCCACCTTGGCATATGAAGCCGGGGGTTATCGCTATGCCGCTTTCCGCCCGCACCGAAATGGAAATTACCATGGTGGCCAATCTGATTTCATTAACGCCGGGAACGCTTAGCCTGGATGTGTCTGATGACCGTAAGGTGTTGTATATCCATGCGATGTTTTTAGACAATGAAGAGGAGTTGCGGCGTAATTTAAAAGAGATGGAGCACCGGGCCCTGGAGCTGTTTCGCTAATGGATACGGTTATTCTGATCAGCCAAGTCATCATGAGCCTGGCGCTTATCCTGACCTTTGTTCGTGTCGTTCGTGGCCCGAGTCTGCCCGACCGCGTGGTCGCATTGGAGCTTTTTTCAACCACTGTTGTTGGGTTGGTTGGGGTGTATGCGATCAAGTCGGATGTTGCCAGCTTCCTGGATGCCGCCATTGTGATTGCCTTGATGGGGTTCTTGGCGGCGATAGCGTTTGCACGCTTTTTGGAAAGGGGAGGCCCTCGGGATGATTGATTTCATAAAAGGCACGCTCATCATCGCGGGCGCGCTATTTATACTGCTTGCCTCGGTAGGCCTGCTGCGGTTGCCTGATTTGCTAACGCGGATGCACGCGACCACCAAAGCGGCGGCGTTAGGCGTGATTTTGGTTATGCTGGCTGCCGCTATGCACTTTGCAGAAGTAGGCATTGTGGCCCGTTCGTTTGCCATTATTGTGTTTATTTTGATGACCGCACCCGTAGCGGCCCATGTTATTGGGCGAGCCGGTTACTTTGTCGGTTCCAAGCTTTGGAGTGGAACGGTCAAAGATGAATTGCGCCCTAACTACGACCCATTGACCCACGAATTAAAAAGTGGCCTGGAAACGCAGGAAAATGCCAAGCGCCAGCCAAGGGAAACAGACCCCGATTAAAGCTGACGGCACCAATCCTGTCACCGCCAGTGAATAACCGCCATTGAGCCACCTTCGGGTGGCTTTTTCATATCCTCTGTTTAATAAACCCCGTTATTTTTATACACACTGGTAAAAACTTAGCATGTACAATAATTATACCGTATAGGATAATGTGTCTATGTTTTGAGGCGTCCTACATGCTGCGCGTGAGTAATGTTCAATGCACCGCAAACAACATTTGTCGCAAAAAACCTGCGTTCAATGCGAGCGTCCCTTCTTTTGGCGGAAAAAATGGGCGCGCTGCTGGAACGAGGTGTGCTACTGCAGCGAACGCTGCCGTCGTAGTGCTAAGCAGCCAAAGCGCTTGGCATCAAAGCACCCCAAGGAGGCACAAGCATGAACAGCACGATCGATATTGTCTGGCTGCAAGACGACCTGCGTATTGCGGATAATCCTCTTTTTCACTTTACCGCTCGTCCTAGCTACCTGCTTTGTCTCTTTGTAGTCGATGAGCAGTGGTTGGCACCTCTCATAGAGGGCGAATCGACGCCGCGGATCGGGCCAGCCCGATTACGCTTTTTATGGCAAAGTTTGATGGAATTGCGCGGTGAGCTTTTGCAACGCGGCAGTGATTTGTTGGTACGCATTGGTAAGCCGAGTAACGTTGTCATTGAGTTGGCCGCTTCGCTTAATGCCCGACAAGTGCGCGTTGCCGAGCATCCTGGGGTTGACGAAAATACCCATATCCAAGCAGTTGTAGAGTCGCTGCCTAGTGAAACAACCGTTACGTGCATGGAAAGTGGGCGCCTCTTTGAACGCCATGCATTGCCTTTCGAGCAGGCGGCATTACCCAACAGCTTTTCTGCCTTCAGGCGTAGCGTAGAGCAAGCATGTACGGTGCCTGAGAGTCGCTGCGCACCGGTAACGCTGCCCCCCTGGCCTGAAGCTCCCAGAGGATTTCCACCCTTGAAAGCCGTCTGTGAGCAGAGCGCCACTTGGCAGCCTGATAGCCGTCAGGGCTATGTGTATCGGGGTGGTGAATCGGCGGCACATACGCGCCTTAACGATTACATTTGGCGTCAACAGGGCGCAGAGACGTATAAGGAAACCCGCAATGGCCTGCTGGGCGCGAATTTTTCAACCCGTGTTTCACCTTGGCTCGCCCGCGGCTGTCTGTCGGCTCGCCAAGTGTATGCGGCGGTGAAAGCGTGGGAAGCGGAGCACGGCAGCACCGAATCGAGTTATTGGATTACTTTTGAGCTACTTTGGCGGGAGTATTTTATCCGTGTCGCTGAGCTGGAAGGGGCGAAGATGTTTGGCTCTCGTCAACCAGCCAAGCTCTGTGCCACTTTTGATGCCTGGCGCAATGCTGCCACAGGGCTGCCATTTGTGGATGCCGCGATGTTAGAGCTGCGCCACACTGGCTGGTTATCCAATCGCGCCCGGCAAAACGTGGCCAGCTTTTTGGTTAAAGACTTAAAAGTGGATTGGCGATTAGGCGCTTTATGGTTTGAGCACTGCTTGGTTGATTACGATGTTGCCAGTAACTGGGGTAATTGGCGTTATATTGCCGGGGTAGGGCGCGATCCACGACAGGATCGCTATTTTAACGTGCTCAAGCAGGCAGGCCATTATGACCCACAAGGGCTGTATGTTGCACATTGGTTGAAACCGCTCGCAAATTTCCCTCCTGGTTTAGCACGCCATCAACCATGGCGTGTCAATGCTCTCGCGTTTAAGGCTCCTTATGTTGAACCCGAACAGTGGGCGCAGTGGTTAATTCCTTACCAAGAAGCGGTTACAACAGCCAAGCCGCCTATATTGACTAACGTTACAAAGTAACCTTCACTGATGACCAGCCGTGAAGGCTGGCATCTACGACTTTTCTAGGCCATCATCCCAGGCATGCCAAGGACTGCCTAAGGATATAAATGATGTCTCGTAATTTCTCTGCTGGGCGACCATTCCGCCCTTTAGTATGTGCCTCGTTCATTGCCGCGTTAAGCACTCCTTTTGCAGGCAGTGTTGCGCTCGCCGACTCTCAATTGATGACAGAAGTAGATACTCAGGCGGCTACTGAGGTTAGTTATGCAAACTTTCATCAGTGGCTTCAGGAGTTTCGTCAGTACGCCGCCAATCAGGGAATCAGCGAAGCAACCCTGAGCAGTGCACTGGATGGCGTACGCTTTCGCGAGCGGGTGATCGAGCTCGACGGTTATCAGCCCGAATTTGTCCGCGCTATCTGGGAGTACCTTGATACTGCGGTGTCGTCTACGCGGATTAATACCGGGAGGGAGAAGTTGGCTGCCCACCGGGATACCGCGCTGGAGATGCAGCAACGCTTTGGGATACCTGCCGAAATTATCGTCGCTATCTGGGGAATTGAGAGCAACTACGGTAGTAATTTCGGCGATTTCTCGACCTTGGAATCCCTTGCCACACTGGCTTATGACGGTCGGCGTCGTGACTTTGCTCGTGGTGAACTACTCGCTGCCTTGCGTATTATCGACGAAGGAGATATCGCCGCCGAGCAGATGAAAGGTTCTTGGGCAGGGGCGATGGGTCATACCCAGTTTATCCCTAGCAGTTTTGAAGCCTATGCCGTGGACGGCGATGGTGATGGCCGTCGCGATATCTGGGGCAGTATCCCCGACGTTATGGCATCAACGGCTAACTATCTTGACCGGGCTGGCTGGCAGGCCGGTCAGCCGTGGGGAGTCGAGGTGCGTTTGCCAGAAGGCTTTGATTATGCTCAGACCGAGCGACGCAGCAGCGCCGAATGGCGTTCTCAAGGCGTAGAGGCTCGCCAGGGCGAGTTGCCAGACTTTGATAGTGCGGCCATGGTTATTCCCGCTGGCGCTGAGGGCCCTGCCTTCCTGGCAGGCGCAAATTTCCGCGCCATTTTACGCTATAACAATGCCACCAGTTATGCATTGGCTGTCGCGACACTGGGTGAGGCGATCGCCGGGCGTGATGGGATTCAGCATGCATGGCCGCGGGATCAGCAACCGCTTACCCGTGACGATGTTCAAGAGCTTCAGCAGGGCCTAAACCGCGCTGGTTACTCTGTGGGCGGCGCGGATGGCGTAATGGGGCCTAATACACGCCAGGGGTTGCGGAACTTCCAGCGAGATCAAGGGTTAATACCGGATGGCTTTGCGACGCAAGCACTGCTTGAGCAGTTACGCAGTCATTTAGAGTGACCAGGTTTACGTTAATTTACCAAGGATGATGCTATGCAATTAATGGGCAAAAAGTTACTAGAAAAGTTACTAGGCAGTGTGTTGATGGGAGGCTTGCTCTCTGCCTCCGTGGCAATGGCCGATGACGATCAAGTATTTGGCTGGGTTGAAAAAGCAACTCTGCAGCCTTGGGATATTGAAGTGAAAGCCAAGCTTGATAGCGGCGCATTAACGTCTTCGCTAGATGCGCGGGATATTGAGATGTTTGAGCAAGATGATGAAGAGTGGGTACGCTTTCGTTTAAAGCTTGAAGATCAGGAGAGCGGTGAAGTTTTTAGTGATCAAATTGAGCGTCCGCTCTATCGAGAATTAGCAGTGCGCGGAGCAGGCGGTCGCGACGAGCGCCCTGTGGTGCTGCTGGAAGTCTGTATGGGCGATACCATTTATGAAGAGCAATTCAGTCTGCGCGACCGCGAAGAGATGAACTACCCGCTACTGCTGGGCCGCCGTACGATTAGCCATCTTGGCATGTTAGATGTGCGTGAAACGTTCTTGCAAGATCCTGAGTGTGGGGAAAACGCGACCGTTGTGCCCCACGACCCGGAAGATGATCAATCTTAACCACTTACATTTACACTGACATTTTCTAAGTTAAAACAGCCGTGACAGCAGCGCGGTCACGGCTGTTTCGACGCGTAGAATGCGCGGGCCAAGGTGCATGCCCTCGCAACCCGCCGTCAGCAACTGCTCGACTTCCCACGCTATAAATCCTCCCTCTGGCCCTACTAATAACAAGGTAGGTTCACTGATATTTCTTGGGCAGGGATCAGGCATACCGGGGTGGGCGACCAATCCGCGGCGGTTGCCCAGTAGGCCAGGTAGTTGCTGCTCTAAAAAGGGGCGAAAGCCTTTGCTCAGCGTGACAGTAGGTAGCTGTGTATCGCGCGCTTGTTCCAGGCCTAACAGTAGGTGTTGATGAATTTTTTCAGCGCGTAACTCCGGTGACTGCCAGTAACTTTTTTCTACCCGCTTGGTATGCAGTAAGGTGATCTCTTTCACACCTAGCGCCGTTACATGCTCCAGCGTGCGCGCTAGCATCCGTGGGCGGGGTAGTGCTAACACCAAGTGCACGGGAAGCGGTGGCGGCGGTGGCTCATCAAGGGTTTCTAATTGAAAAAAGGCGCGTTCCGCTGTGAGTTCCTTCAGCAGCGCTTTACCCATGTGACCGCCCTGTACGCCTACGGTTAGCAGGTCGCCGGGGGTCGAGCGATGGACATCGCGCAGATGTGTCAGGCGACGTGGGTCGGTGATGCAGACGTGGCCGTCGGCGGTAAGATCGTTAGGATCAAGCAAAATCAAATTCATAATGAGGGTCTATTGGTCACAGAACAGGCGCAGAGCGCCTTGCTAAACTATTAAGGTGGCTTGCATGGACGCGTGGTGCAGGCACAATACCAGTAACGGGAACAAAAGCCCCTATCGCGTTTAAGGAGATGCGCCGTGCGCGTGATTCGCAAGTATGCTAACCGTAGGTTGTACGATACGCAGCAAAGTCGTTATGTAACGCTGGAAGACCTGCGCCGTTTAATTATCGAAGAAGAGCCATTTCGGGTAGAAGATGCCAAAAGCAGGGAAGATCTGACGCGAACTATTTTGCTTTCTATTATTATCGAGCAGGAGCAAGCGGACAGCGAGGCCGAAGTGTTTTCTAACGACCTGCTGGCGCAATTAATCCGCGTTTACGATATGACATCACCGTTGCCGTTGTCGCGCTACCTAGAACAGGGCACTCAACTGATGTTAGAGCAGCAAAAACGTTTGCAAAGTCAGTGGAAGCAGGCGATGCGTAACACGCCGTTGGAATTTATGCGCGAGTTAGCTGAAGAGAATATGCGCTTTTGGCAAAACACGCTGAACCAGCCCGGTCAAGCCGATGACTCAGAAGATACAACGCAATCTGAGGGCGATAGCCGCGACACCAACGATGATAACAAACCTACCTCCTAACCCCACTCGCCGCTGCGCTGTGGCATAATGCCGCCGATACGCTCTCCCGTTTGAGAAGGATGCACATGAAGGTTTTGATGATAGGCGGCGGTGGTCGTGAGCACGCCCTGGCTTGGAAATTAGCGCAATCTAAACAGGTTGAGCAAGTATTTGTCGCGCCTGGAAACGCAGGCACCGCCACGGAGCCTAAGTTAACCAATGTGGCGATTGCGGCAACCGATTTAGAGGGTCTGATCGCCTTTGCCCGTGATGAGCAGATTGGCCTTACCGTGGTAGGCCCTGAGGCGCCTTTAGTAGACGGTGTGGTCGATCGTTTTCAAGCAGCAGGGTTAACAATTTTTGGCCCTACGCAGGCGGCTGCCCAGTTGGAAGGTTCCAAATCCTTTACCAAGGATTTCCTGGCTCGTCATGAAATCCCTTCAGCGGACTATCAAACCTTTACTGAGGTACCCCCCGCGCTGGCCTATCTGCAAAAAATGGGTGCGCCGATAGTGATCAAGGCGGATGGCCTGGCTGCGGGTAAAGGCGTCATCGTAGCCCTTAGCGAGGCCGAAGCAGAGGCCGCTATACGCGATATGCTGGAAGCCAATGCGTTTGGCGATGCAGGCGCTCGGGTGGTGATTGAAGAGTTCCTAGAGGGTGAAGAGGCGAGCTTTATTGTCATGGTGGACGGTGAGAATGTCGTGCCTATGGCGACTAGCCAAGACCATAAACGTGCCTACGATGGTGATACCGGCCCGAATACGGGTGGTATGGGGGCTTATTCGCCAGCACCGGTGGTTACCCCTGAAGTTGATGCGCGCATTATGGAGCAGGTGATTCTGCCCACTGTGCGTGGCATGGCTGCTGAGGGCAATGCCTATACGGGGTTCCTGTATGCAGGCTTAATGATTGATGGCGCCGGTAACCCTCGCGTTATTGAGTACAACTGCCGCTTCGGTGACCCTGAAACCCAGCCGATTATGCTGCGCTTGCTTTCTGATCTGGCGGAGCTTTGCTTGGCGGGTGCCGAAGGCCGATTGGCCGGGCAGCGTTGCGAATGGGATTCGCGTGCGGCGGTAGGCGTGGTATTGGCTGCTGGCGGCTACCCTGGCAGCTATCGCAAAGGCGATGTTATCCACGGCTTAGCAGACGCTGAACAGACGGGTTGCAAAGTGTTTCACGCGGGCACAGCGCAAAATGCCAAGGGTGAAATCACCACTTCAGGCGGTCGTGTGCTGTGCGTAACAGCGTTAGGTGATAGCGTTTCAGAAGCGCAGCAGCAAGCATACCAAGGCGTTCACGCGATTCACTGGGAAGGCGTTGAGTGTCGACGTGATATCGCGTTCAGAGCGATTGCTCGCGAGGGGTAAGTAAGCCTGATGCTGAGCTAGCTCTGAATGCATACGCCGTTTAAACCGAGGTTCCCTACTTCACTGACGAGGAAAAGGCATGGAGCGTGTCAAGCTGGACTTTCCCGCTGAAGCGGTCATTCATCGTCACTCTCTGACAGTGCGGGTAACCGATATGAACTACGGCCGCCACTTGGGGCACGATGCGGTGGTATCGCTGCTCCACGAGGCGCGTATTCAGGCCTTTGCGGCGCTGGATCTGCCTGAATGGGACATGCACGGGCATCCATCGGTCGTCGCCGACCTTGCGATAACGTATCAAAGTGAAGCACGCTGGCCTGACGCTTTGATCATTGCGACTGCCGTGCCTGAGCCTCAAGGTACAGCGTTGACAGTTTATCAGCGCATTTACCAGGCAGATTCCCAGCAGGTTGTCGCGACAGCACGGGTTAATCAACTGCTGATTGATCTTGCTACGGGGCGTCCTGTTGAGGTGCCTGAGCAGGTTAAACAAGCGCTTGCACATGCGAGGTGCGGCTGATGTCACGGGAGTATCCGATCATTGCGGTCACCGGCTCTTCCGGGGCGGGCACGACCACCGTTCGGCGCAGTTTTGAGCGGATGTTTCTGCGTGAAGATGTGCATGCAGCCGTGGTCGATGGCGATGCCTTTCACCGCTACACCCGCGATGATTTGCACCGTATCTTCCGGGAGGAGCCCGAGCGCAAAGATGAGCTTTCTCATTTTGCCGTAGAGGCTAACTTACTGGACCGCCTGGAAGGCTTGTTTAGCGAGTATGGCGAACATGGTTCAGGTACCTTTCGGCACTATATCCACGCCGAAGATAAGCAGAAAATTGAAGCGGGCTACCGGGTGGGGACGTTCACCGAGTGGCAATCGCTGCCCTGTGGAACCGACCTGCTGTTCTATGAAGGTTTGCACGGCGGGCTGGTGACTGAAGAGTATGACATTGCCCGCCATGTGGATCTTTTGGTAGGCGTGGCACCCACCATGAATCTTGAGTGGATTCAAAAAATCGACCGTGACACCAAACTGCGTGGTTATTCACAAGAAGCGGTTATTGACACTATCCTGGGCCGGATGGATGACTATGTCCGTTATATCCAACCGCAGTTCTCGCGCACCCACATCAATTTTCAGCGGGTGCCTACTGTTGATACCTCCAACCCCTTTGAGGTGCAGGATATCCCCACTGATGCTGAGTCGTTTGTGGTCATCCGCTTTCGAGATCCCTCCACGGTTGATTTCCCTTGGTTGCTGGCGATGATCAAAGATTCGTTTATGACCCGCCCGCATACCTTGGTGGTACCCGGCGCGCGGATGTCGCTGGCCATGGAGCTAATACTTGCCCCTCTGGTCAGGCATCTACTGGCGCAGCGGCGCTTCCGTTAATCGTGACCGACAGCATTGGCTGAAAGCCGTAAGGAGAGTTATATGGATTGTCTGTTTTGTAAAATCATCAAGCGCGAAATCCCTGCCGATATCGTTTATGAAGACGAGCATGTGTTGGCGTTTAACGATATTGGCCCTCAGGCGCCGACGCATCAGTTGATCATTCCCAAAAAGCATATCGCTACACTCAATGATATCGATGAAACCGATCTTGTGACGGTAGGGCGGCTACAGTTTACTGCCGCCAAGCTTGCCCGTGAGCAGGGCTTTGCTGAAGATGGCTATCGTGTGGTTATGAACTGCAACGAAATGGGCGGGCAAACGGTCTACCATATCCACATGCATTTAATGGGTGGACGCGCTTTCACGTGGCCTGCTGGTTAGTCTAAGTAGACCGCTATCGTCACCCGTCATCAAACAACGGAGTGTTGCCGTGGATCGTCAACAGAGTCGTTCAGATCGCGTCATCCACCAGTTTGATACTGTTTTACGTACGCTAATGCCTCACGCGGCCGCATCGCAGCGCACCAGCCCTGCAGTGGGTGTTGTCGATGGCGTGCTCGATGATCAAGAGCGCCGCCACGCGGCGGGTTTGATGCGGATTAATCATACCGGTGAAGTGTGTGCCCAAGCGCTTTACCAGGGGCAGAGCGTGACCGCTAAACTTCCTCATGTGCGTCAACAGGTTGAGCAGTCTGCACTGGAAGAGATCGATCATCTGGCCTGGTGTGATGAGCGTTTAGTGCAGTTACAAAGCCGACCCAGCTATTTAAACCCGCTCTTTTATGTAGCCTCGTTTGGCATCGGTGCAGCGACTGGGGCAGTCAGTGATCGTATCAGTTTGGGGGTTGTTGCCGCGACGGAAGAACAGGCAAGCAAACATCTTGATGCTCACCAAAAATCGCTACCCCCCGGCGATTATCGCTCACGAGCTATCCTACGCCAAATGGCTGTTGATGAGGCGCATCACGCCCATCTTGCTTTAGAGGCAGGAGGCATTCGTTTTCCTGCCCCGGTGAAGTGGGGCATGCGACTGGCATCGAAAGTCATCTCTAAAAGTGCCTATCACCTTTAAATTCTAATAGACGCCGCATAATGGAGTGTGCAGGAAACCCCTAAGGGAAGCGATAACCAAGGAAAGGAGCAAAGGATGCTAGGCAATGCAGTGCTGTTTTTCATCATTGCGATTATCGCAGGAGTGGTTGGCTTTTCCGGCATTGCCGGGGCTGCTTCAACCATTGCGCAAATACTGTTCGTGCTATTTTTAATTCTGTGTATCGTTTCATTTCTTACTGGTCGTAGACGTTAGGCGTTTACTGACATCAGCGCAATTAAAAAGGCCCCGCAGTGCGGGGCCTTGGCTATCAATATCACGCGTCAGTGTGAGGCAAGCTATCAGGCATCAATGCGCTTGTACTTCATACGCTTAGGCGTATCGTTGCCGACTCGCTTTTTATGATCTTCTTCGTACTCTGCGTAGTTGCCTTCAAACAAGACCACTTCAGAGTCACCTTCAAAGGCCATAATGTGCGTGGCGATACGGTCTAAGAACCAACGATCGTGCGAAATCACCATGGCACAGCCGGGGAAGGCGAGTAGTGCGTCTTCCAGTGCCCGCAGGGTTTCGATATCCAAATCGTTTGACGGCTCATCAAGCAACAGCACGTTAGCGCCTTGCTTGAGCGTTTGCGCAAGCTGTAAGCGACCACGTTCACCCCCGGAGAGCTCCGATAAACGCTTCTGCTGGTCGTTACCCTTAAAGTTGAATCGACCAACATAGGCGCGGGAGGAGACTTCGTAGCCGTTAATATTCAGGATGTCCTGACCATCCGATACGGCTTCCCAGACAGTTTGCTTGTTGTCCAGCGCATCGCGTAACTGCTCGACATAGGCGATGTCGACGGTTTCGCCAATCACAACCTCGCCTGCATCGGGCTGCTCTTTACCGGTCATCAGCTGGAATAGGGTCGACTTACCTGCGCCGTTACCGCCGACGATCCCCACAATCGCACCCGGGGGAATCGTGAAAGAGAGGTCTTGATAAAGCAGCTTGTCATCGAAGCGTTTGGTCACGTTATGAAACTCAATGACCTTGTCGCCTAGGCGTGGACCAGGCGGGATATAGATTTCATTGGTTTCATTGCGCTTCTGGAAGTCGCCTGACTGCATTTCTTCAAAGCGGTTAAGACGCGCTTTGCTTTTTGCCTGGCGCCCTTTGGCGTTGCTGCGCACCCACTCAAGCTCTTGCCTGATGGCTTTTTGGCGCGAGGCTTCCTGCTTGGCTTCTTGGTTTAAGCGTTGATCTTTCTGCTCAAGCCAATGAGAATAGTTACCCTCAAACGGGATACCCTGACCACGGTCAAGCTCAAGAATCCAGCCCGCCACGTTATCCAGGAAGTAACGGTCGTGGGTAATCGCCACTACGGTACCGTTGTAGTCGTGCAAGAAGCGCTCAAGCCAAGCCACTGATTCTGCATCAAGGTGGTTGGTAGGCTCATCCAGCAGCAGCATGTCAGGACTTGAGAGCAACAGGCGACATAGTGCCACCCGGCGACGTTCACCCCCTGATAGGTTGCCGACTTTGGCATCCCAAGGAGGAAGGCGCAACGCTTCAGCGGCAACGTCTAACTTACGTTCTAAGTTATGCGCATCGGCCGCCTCGATAATGTTTTCCAGCCGCCCCTGCTCGCTTGCCAGGGCATCAAAATCGGCGTCTGGCTCGGCGTAAGCTGCGTACACCGCGTCTAACTTCTCTTGTGCTTCTTTAATTGCCCCTAGCGCTTCTTCGACGGTGTCGCGGACGTTTTTCTCGTCGTCTAGTTCCGGCTCCTGGGGCAGGTAGCCAATATTGATGCCGGGCATCGGACGAGCTTCACCTTCAAACTCTTTATCGACACCGGCCATGATGCGCAGCAGTGTGGACTTCCCCGAACCGTTAAGCCCCAATACGCCGATTTTGGCACCAGGGAAAAACGATAATGAGATATCCTTGAGAATTTGCTTTTTGGGCGGCACTACTTTGCCAACCCGATTCATGGTGAAAACGTATTGCGCCATGGAGATCCGTTAGGTTGTTGATAGAAAAAAACGACAGCAGCAGGCTACTGGCTAAGGAGTGATGATAGTGGTCTGCGCCAGGAAAGGCTAGGCTGCTTAAGGTGCGCGGCTAGCCAGGCCCACTCATTGGCTGAGAAGGCCAAGCTATTCAACGCTTACTCTTCTTCGTCCCAGTCGTCTTCTATGGCTCGCTGAAGTCGACGCTCTTCTAGCCATGCTTCTACTTGGCGTCGTGCGCGTAAGCTGTCTGCTTTGCTAGGCTTGCTTTTACCGTAATGGTCATCATTAACGGCGTCTAAACTTTCGAACTCGTCTGAGTCGATTGCTTCACTGGTAAACGTTTCACGATTTAGGGGATCACGGCTCATGTGATGTCCTCCAACCCAGCCGGCGTGCCGGCGTAACAACGGCTCCACTTATTAGCACATACGGATCAAAAAGCATGTGTGGATTGCAAAGTGAAGCGCCTAGCGCAAATTAAGCGCCTTGCGGCTATATAACGCCAGTAGGGATGAAGTTCAAGCATTGATCGGTTTTTTTAGTGAGAAAGTTAATAATTAGCGGTTATCTCGCTGTTTTTGTAACTCCACAAGCGCAAGCTGAGCCTCTACACGTTCCGTTACGTCTTTTTGTACGCCAATGTAATACATCAGCTCGTCTGCTTCGTCGTAGACCGGTGTAATGGATAATTCATTCCAAAACATGGTGCCGTCTTTACGGTAATTACGCAGTACTTCGCGAGAAGGGCTGCCATCTTTAAGCGCGTCTCGGATAGAGACCAGGGCATCCTGGTCGCGGTCTTCGTTCTGTAAAAAACGACAGTCGCGATACAGAATTTCATCCGCGCTATAGCCCGTTAAGCGCTCAAAGCCTTTATTGACGTAGATGAGGATATTTTCATCGCCTTCCTGCTCAGCAACAACAATACCGTCTTCCGAGGCGTCAATTATGCGTTCGAGCAGCTCTGGACTGATCAATGGAGATCGTTTCATCAAGGGGTTCCTGTTGCAGCTCCAATCCTTCCCGCCGTTCAAAGTGACTTTTTTTGCCTGTGAACGGGCAGGATTTCAAATCATTTATTATCAGCAGCATAGCAAGGGCTCCAATCTACCGCTGCTATCTGGCTCTATCATGGCGAGCGTTGTCACGCATTGCAATCGTGTACGCGCACCGTCTCATTCGACCTCGGGCAATTGGTGGGCGCTCAATACAGCCCCCACAGCGGTTGCAGCAAGTATTAGCAGTAGTATGGCGCTACCAAACCATTGTGCAAGAGCGCCAATAATGCCGCCTACCAAAAGCATTAATACGCCTGTTAACGTGTTAGAGAGCGCAACGTAAAGCGCCCGATTATCTTGACTCGCCATATCAATGAGGTAGGTTTTACGCCCCAAGCGCACGCCATGGTGAATAATCACTAATAGTGCGTAAACCACCGCATAGGGCCAAATACTTTGTGCCCACCCGCCTGGCAGCCAGGCCAAGCTGGCAGCTAATAAACAGCAAATAGCCGTACCTACCGCTGCATCGCGCATAACGTTGCGGCTCGATTGGTCGGCGCGCTTGCCCCAGACGGGGCTTGCCACCATCGCTGCAAGCCCCGATACCACAATCAAAATACCCAGGCCGCCGAGGTCGGTGCCACTTTGGTTTTGCCCCAACAGGGCGATGTAAGGCAAAGCAAGTGCACTTGATAGCAGTAATGCCCTGGCAAGGTTGAAGTGTAGAAAAGTGCGATCATTTTTTAGTAGCGACAGACCTAGCTTAATACTGTCCCAGCCGTTTTCTCCTCCTTCAACGGCGCCAGGCGCTTCTTCAATACGGGCCGCGGCTAAGGCATTCATTAGCCAGCCACTAGCGGCGACTACGAGTAAGAGCGCCACGATGACATTGCCGGGGCGACTATCAAGCAGCATGAGTACAGCGCCCGCCGCCAGCGTAGCGCCACCGGCAACGCTGCCGCTCCAGCCCATCAACGTGCCGCGGCGGCGTTTGGAAATAGTCTTACCCAGCACGTCTTTGGTCGCGATGGAGGATAAGCCCCGTGCCAGCGAAAGCAGCACGAGCGAGGCTAACACTAATGCGCCGCCCAAAGAGCCGGTGGCGAACAACGCAAGTAGGGCCAGCACTAATGCGGCTAGCGCCTGAATCAGCGCACCTGTTACCCATACCCATTTCCGTTTGGGTTTTAAGCGGATAAAACCCGCCACAAAAATTTGTGGCAGTAGCGCACCCGCCTCACGTATGGGCACTAGCAAGCCTACCATCCACACCGGTGCCCCAATAATGCCCATCAGCCACGGTAAAACTAAGCGCGCGCTAGATAACTCGTCAGCCAACTTATTTCCTAAAGAAGCCCATAGGTGTAGGAAAAAATTGCGCGGCTGTTCGTTGCAAGCACTGTCAGGTATGTCATCGCACATGCGGCTATCTTCATCGCCTGTTAGCCACTCATAAAGGCGAGACTGTGAAACATCCGGTTGAGCCATGACGGTTCCTTGGCGATTGCTAATTTAAGATGACAAAATGTTTTCTGAGAACGACATAGTATCCTGCAAAGGAATTTACCGATAAGGAACTCTCAATGTCACGCATTCAAATCCGCTACTGCACTCAATGCCAGTGGCTATTGCGTAGCGCTTGGTATGCCCAAGAACTTCTATCGACCTTTGGTGAGCAACTGACGGAGGTCGCGCTATCACCCTCTCATGGCGGCACTTTCGAGATATGGTGTGATGAACTACTGCTCTGGGAGCGTAAGCGTGATGGCGGCTTTCCCGATATAAAACTTCTCAAGCAACGCGTGCGAGATCAATTGGATCCAGAGCGAGATTTAGGGCATATCGACCGATGAGTCAGGATAAGCAAGCCATCCTCTATGGCCTGGGGGCGGTAGCGCTTTGGTCGACAGTGGCAACGGCTTTCAAAGTAGCACTCGCATGGATGAGCCCTTTGGAATTGATGTGGCTAGCGGCATTCGTTTCTTGGGCATTAATGGGAGCGCTAGTCATCAAGCAGGGAAATATGCCCACGGCGCTACGCAGTGGTTGGAAAACAGCTGCGTGGGCGGGGCTGATGAATCCCGTGGCTTATTATTTAGTGCTGTTCGCCGCCTATGACCGACTCCCCGGACAAGAAGCCATGGCGCTGAATTATACCTGGGCGTTAGCGATGGCGTTTTTAGCGGTGCCTTTGCTTGGTCAACGCTTGACTCGAATAGATATCGTTGCTGGGTTCGTCGCTTACTCAGGCGTTTGGGTGATCGCTACACGTGGCTCGGTTTTCAATGTCTCTTTCGCCGATCCATTAGGGGTTGTACTGGCGCTCGCTTCGACGCTGCTGTGGGCACTTTATTGGCTGCTCAATGCACGCGATAAGCGACAGCCTCTGGTAGGCCAATGGCAAAACTTCAGTGTGGGTCTGCCTGTGCTGACGGTTTTGTTACTGCTTGGCCCAGGTGTGCAGTGGCATGGTTGGCCAGCGTTTGGGGCGGGCGTTTATGTAGGCCTGTTTGAAATGGGTGTGGCGTTTATTTTGTGGCAGTTGGCGGTACATCAAGTGTCGCGCACCGCCAAAGTCTCCAACCTGATTTTTCTTTCACCGCCTGTGTCGCTGTTTTTGCTTTATCTCGTGGTAGGAGAGCCAATTTTGCCTTCAACCCTGGTCGGGTTGGTGCTCATTTTGTTGGGGTTAGGGCTTCAGCAAGCACAAAAGAGTGCCTAGCAAGCTGTTATTCGATAAGCGAATATTTCTATTCGTTGAATTATTGTTATTTTTAGTCCTTGATGTAGGGAGTGAACTAGTATAAAAGTCAGGTTAATAGCTAGTTCCTCAGTATGAGCCAATAGTTGCTACTAGCAAGATACTGTCATAAATATGCATGAGGTTTAGCCTACTGGATAGTGTTGGCTGTAGATTTAAACGAGGTTGTAACGAAAGCATGGAAAAAAATATAGATATTGGTGTATTAGGTGAAAAGTTAGGTACAGATTTTGAATATCGGGAATTTGCGGCAGGTACGACTCATTCCAATGAGTCTCAGCGTTGGAAATTGCTCGATTGTATTGCAAAGTATGCTCCTGGTGTAGTGCATACGAGCGTTGAGAGCTCAAAGCAAACACCACGGGTACCTCACCAAGCACACAAGCCAGCGATAGTATCAACGCTGCGACCAGATACTCCCCAGCAAAAAAATGTTTCCCGGTCCAGCTCCTTTGACGCTTTATATGAGAATCCATTGCCCACCCAACCGAAGCGGCCTTCTTTTGGTCACTTATTTGAAGTTTATACCGATAACGGTAACGAGCAAAAATTAGGTGAGAATGAAGAAACTTCGCTAAAAGCGTTGTTAAGGAAAATTAATTCATGACGCTTATTTGCGTTGCATCACCTAAAGGAGGTGTTGGCAAAACGACGTTAACTGCTAACCTTGCTTATATATTTCAGCGTCAAGGTTTTAATGTCACGGTTATCGATTTCGATAGTCAGGATGCACTGAAGTTACATTTTGGCATTGCTTTTAATGACCCGCAAGGATATGTGGCTGAAGCAACTTCAAATCCATATTGGCATGAAAAGGTAAGAACTACATCCAGTGGCATCAATGTGCTTGCTTACGGTTCCACAACTCGAGAAGAACGCTTCCGTTTTGAGAGCTATATATTCAGTGAGCCGAAAGCTCTATATCAATCACTTAGGAGTTTCTATGACTCCCCGGATGATGTTTTATTAGTAGATTTACCCCCGGGGCATTCGGTTGCTTTAGATGCAATATGTAAGTTAAAGCCACTATGTGTGACGGCGCTGCTTTCAGATAGCGCTTCTTTGGCTGTTCTGCCTTCAATTGAAGAAGGAGACTTCTATTCAGGAGATATAAATAGGCACCTGTATTACGTTGTTAACCAACTGGATTTAAGAAGCGAGCTTAGTCGTGACGTCTATTCGCTTTTAAAAGAACGATTAGGTGCTTCTCTGCTAGGATCTGTACACCGCGACCCTGCGGTGTCTGAAGCACATGCTCTGCAGGTCTCTGTTCTACAGCATGCTTATACATCAGCGGTGGTTAATGATTTGGAAGTAATCGCTCATAATCTTATGCGTTTACTGCCGGATGCTGCGTTAGTGCAAATTCGTCAGGAAGATGAGTGATGAAAAAGCTTCTGTATAAAATTTGGATTATCCTTTTGTTACTTATTTGCACGCCTATTTTGCTAGTTGTGATTTCAACGCCCATGACGCTGAGTAATCAGTTAGCATTTGGGGTGATTACGGCTGCTCTTTTAATTGTAATGGGTCAAGTTAATTCGCCACGTATACGCTTAGCAATGGCCTTGGTCACGGTAATGACTGCTAGCCGTTATATCTATTGGAGAGTGACCGAGACGCTGGTAACGGAGGGGCTTTTAGAGTCTGTTTTTAGTTTTGGACTCTTGGGTGCTGAATTGTATGCTTGGCTAGTACTAGTGCTTAGCTTTTTTCAGACAGCTTGGCTACTTGAACGTAAAGTGGTGCCTTTGCCTAAGCAAACTTCTAAATGGCCAACGGTAGACGTTTATATTCCCACCTATAACGAAAGTTTAGATGTTGTCCGTGATACCGTGTTGGCAGCGCAAAATCTTGACTACCCGGCTGATAAAGTTAATGTCTATATTTTGGATGATGGTAAAAGGGCTGAATTTGGTGCTTTCGCGGCACAAGCAGGCGTTGGATATATAACACGCTCAGATAATAAGCACGCTAAAGCGGGTAATTTAAATAATGCTCTTCAAAAAACAAAAGGAGAGCTAATTTGTATATTTGATTGTGATCATGTGACGACGCGAGTGTTTTTACAGGCAACAGTGGGTTCGTTTCTTGTTGATGATCGTTTAGCACTTATACAGACGCCTCACCATTTTTATTCTCCTGATCCTTTTGAGCGTAACCTAGTAAGTGGACGAGAAGTGCCTCATGAAGGTGAGCTTTTCTATGGCCCCATTCAGAAAGGGAACGATTACTGGAACGCAACTTTTTTTTGTGGTTCCTGTGCTGTTATCCGTCGCAGTGCACTGGCTGAAATCGGCGGCTTTGCCGTCGAAACTGTCACTGAGGATGCTCATACGGCCTTAAAGTTACAGAGGAAAGGATGGTCTACCGCATACCTGGGGATACCTCTTGCCGCGGGGCTGGCAACGGAGCGCTTGGCACTGCACATCGTTCAGCGAGCGCGATGGGCTCGTGGTATGACCCAAATATTACGCCGAGATAACCCTCTACTGGGGCGAGGTTTAAGTATTCCTCAGCGTCTCTGCTACTTGAGCGCAATGCTACATTTTCAGTTTCCATTAGCGCGTTTTGTATTTTTAACGGCGCCATTAGCCTACCTGTTGTTTGGGCTTAATGTTATTCAGGCCTCTCCACAGACAGTTGCGGTGTATGTTTTACCTCACTTGTTTGCCGTCGTTTATACCAATGCAAAGCTAGTCGGTCAGTATCGCTATACATTCTGGAATGAAATATATGAAACGGTTCTAACCTTTCATCTTCTTAAACCTTCAATTGTTACTCTTTTTAATCCTAACCGTGGCAAGTTTGATGTTACCGAAAAGGGCGGACGGCTAGATCGAAGTTTTTTTGATTTTAATGTCACACGACCACATCTATTTTTGCTAGCGTTGCTGACCGCCGGTACGGTATGGGGCGTTATACGCCTTATCTGGTGGAATCCCGAAGGTGAACAATTAAGCGTCTTAATCTTCAATGTAATTTGGGCCTCTTTTAGCGCTTTCTTTTTGATGGCGGCAATCGCAGTGGGAAGCGAGCAAAGACAAGTTCGTGAATACGTTCGGATTAAGCTTAGCCGTCCTGCGGTATTGCATCTAGTCGGCGGTTATACCTTATCTGCCACCACTCAGAACCTTTCAATGGGAGGAATGCAAATTGCTGCCGTAGCAGGCTTTCCTCAAGATACCCGAATTGACTTTGTTGAAATGGAGTTCGACGGCAATCCGGTTCTTTTTCCAGTGCATATAGTGAGCCATGATAGCCAACATATCCGGTTACGGTTTGGGAGCTTGAACGTGGCGCAACGCCGCCAGTTGGTCAAATTGGTTATGGGGCGTGCTGATTCTTGGTTACAAAAAAGAGAGCTTCCCCAAGATCAGCCGCTTCGCTCCATGTGGACGGTCTTTCGTGCAGTTACAGGCCTGTTTTTCAAAAACTGGAAGGAGCGTCGCTTATTTGTAGGGGGAGCTCCAGGCACAAAACAAGCTAAGCAGGCAGAAGGTAGCTCTACTCGTGAGACCCCAGCAGTTGCGCAAGCAGCAACTCCAGCGTCTACATGGGTATGGCGCATGGTATTGGTCTCTTTAATTATCATTGGCATTATGTCTACCCAGCGGGCATGGAGCCAAGAGTTAGAGGATCCACTACCACCACCGCCAGCAAGGTCGTTCATGACAGATACTATATCGTCTGACGACTCATTTTTGCCTGACGTTGAAGTAAGCGCGAGAGGAGGGCTGGCTTTCAGCATGCCTACTCAAACTCGCGAACGCATCTACCCGCTTTTACAGCAAACGAATAGCGAATCGTTAGAGCCTAATTTCTTACGCATACAGGGTAATGGCGCCCAGGCGGGGGTGGAGTTCGCTTTACGCAGCGATGAAGTGTCAACGGAAGCTGTATTGCATTTGGAGATACGCTATTCCGATATGTTATTGGAAGGACTTAGTCAGTTAGACGTTAATCTAAACGGCATAGTGGTTGATACTCTTGAGCTTGATCGCTTCACCGCAGATCATCTAGTGGCTGAAATTACTATCCCTCCTGAGTTAATTGTAACCTACAACACATTGTTGCTTAGCATTACAGGTCAAACATTAGAGCAGTGTAATAATCTGCTGAGTCAAGATATTTGGGTGGAAATACTGCCTAGCTCGACACTTACAGTAGACGTTCAATCATTACCCCCAGTAAGCGGTTTAGCTAATTTGCCAGCTCCATTTTTTGATACAGCAGACATGGATCGGCTGGAATTACCCTTTGTTATGCCTGCTTCTCCCTCTGAAACGTTACTGAGTGCCAGTGCTATTTTAGCGTCGCATTTTGCTGTTGAATCTGGATTTAGGGGTGCGGATTTTCCAGTTCATCATACCCAAATACCTGACCAGCATGCGATTGTGATAGGCACCCCTGAGCAAATGCCCCTAGGAGTGGAGTTGCCGCGGATAAATGGGCCAACTTTACTGCAACAAGCCAATCCCAATAATCCTATGTATCGCTTGCTTATTGCGACGGGGAAAACCGAACAGGAAGTGAAAAACGCTGCAACTTATTTAGCTAGTTATCAAGCGAGGTTGAGTGGGGATAGCGAACAAGTTAGCGCTCCTCTTTTTCCTTTGAGGGAACCTTATGACGCACCTAACTGGCAGGCACTTAATGAACCAATATTTCTCACTAGCATGACAAGTGGCAGTGAAATGGTCGGTGAAGGCATTCGCCCTCCGCCACAAAACTATAGCTTCCGTCTACCGCCGAACATGCATTTGTGGCCTGGTGACGATGTTACGCTGGAGATAGGTTATGAGTTCCCACGCGGAGAATGGTTAAATGAAAGCGATTCACGCTTAGAAGTGGGATTAAACGGATCTTATCTTGGCTCTTTACCCGTTGAAAAACGCCCGCTCGCCTGGGACGCTTGGCGGCTACTTGGCAATGATATTCGCCAAGAAAGAGCGACGCTACGCATCCCCCAAGAGCAACTGTATGGAAATAACCAGCTTAATTTCTACTTTAATATGGCGGTCAATACGCCCGAAGATGGATGTGAGCTTGGCCTACCTGATCGTATTGAAACGCGGCTCGATCCAGACTCTTATTTAGATATGAGTGATGCGCAGCATTTTGCAGCGTTGCCTGAGCTCTCATACTGGCTAAGCGCTGGCTTTCCATTCACTCAGTGGGCGGATTTGTCACAAACAACGTTGCTGCTGGCAAGCGAGCCAGACGCTGTTGAAATTAGCACCGCGCTTGGTTTGATTGGTCGTATGGGAGCTTCCACGGGTTATACCAGTACGGCCTTAAATATACGAAAAGGATTAACCCTTAATGACAGCCTAGCCCAGCACGATATCCTGGTCGTTGCTCGTGCTGATCAATTAGAAAATAGCCAACTCAATAGCCACATAGACCCATTTAGCATTCAGCAAGGCGCTTTGCGTGTTACACCGTTAAGTCTGCTTAATCGGCTCAACTTGTGGGCGCAGGCACAGTGGGGGAGAGACGTAGAACGCTCACGTAACAGGCTCGGCAGTCAAGCGCCTGAACAAGTATTAATGGGGGTTCGGTCACCGCTTAATCCAATGCGCAGTATCGTAGTAGCAACTGCTTTTCACGATGAAGGAATGCGGGCGTTACCAGCGATCATTGATCAGCCCCAAATTAACCGCCAAGCCGTGGGCGATTTAGTAGTGATCTCTCCTGATCAGGAAGTTAATGCCTATCAAGTAGGCCCACGTACAGCACGAGGAAAGATGGTCTGGCATCGCCTGATTCGTTGGTATGCAGGTCAGTATATTATTCCCATGGTACTGGCGATGGTGACGGTACTTTTATTACTGGCAGGGCTTTTTTATAGCACTCTCAAGCGTCGGGCGTTGCGTCGAGCACATATGGGTAGCAATACGCGCCCTGGCGGGGAATAAATATGTATACATCCATCAATACTATTATGAAGATTAAAAAACGGTTTTTGCTGAGTGCATTAGCTTGCTGCGTTCCGGTGTCAACGACGTGGGGGCAAGATAACTCGCAAACCGCACTAGATGTATTATTGCGCCAAGCTGATTTCTGGCAAGAAAATCAACGCCCAGATTTAGCCCGGCAAGCCTTAGAGCGATACCTTTCTGGTCGGCCGAACGACCCAGAGGTTCTGTTCAGATTAGCGCGCCAAGCCCTCGTGGATGAACAACCTGATCAAGCAGAGCAGTGGATTCGGCGTCTTGAAGAGGCATCACCTAATAACCCGCGTCTAATCGAGCTAGACCAGCTTCAGCAGGGCAGTGAGTTAGACGCCGCGCAGCTGAATCGTGCTCGTCAGCTAGCCCGTGCTAACCGCTATGAAGAGTCTGCTTCCGCATATCGCGAGTTATTTAGGGGCGAAACTCCTCCTCGCGGTTTAGCGGTCGAGTATTATCAAACACTGGCTGGTGGTAGCGATACCCAATGGCGAGAAGCGCGTGATGGTTTGCGCCAGTTTAGCAATAATTATCCTGAAGATGATCCTCTAAGCCTAGCCCTAGCGGAGGTCTTAACCTATCGCGAGGGTACCCGGCGTGATGGAATTGAGCAGTTAGCGCAGATAGCGCGGCAAGATGGCCCAGATGCGGCGGCTGCACAAAGTGCTTGGCGTCAAGCATTATTGTGGCTAGAGGCTACGCCAGCGGACCAAGTGCTTTATCAAACGTACGCACAGGTCAATCCAAATGATAACGAAGTGATGCATCGGTTTGAAGAGTCAAGAGCTCAGAACACGCGTGCAGACGGTTTTACTGCGCTTCAGTCTGGAGAGCTTGGTAGTGCCGAAGAGTCGTTCAGGAAAGCGCTTAGCGATGATCCTCAAGATGCGGAGGCTAAAGGCGGTTTAGGTCTAATACTGCTACGAAGACAGCAGTTTGCTGAGGCGAGAGATTTACTCGGAGAGGCGATGGATGAAGCACCTGACCAGCGAGAACAGTGGGCAGCTGCGTATCAAAGTGCAGCGTTTTATGCCCGCTTGGGAGAAGCCCGGCGTTTAGCCGAGGCGAATAATCTTGAGCAGGCGCTTGGGCAAGTACGGCCGCTGACTCAGCAGAATGGTGATGCGGGGCGTTCCGCGCGATTATTAGAAGCAGACATTTTGCGCAGACAGCAGCGCCTGGATGCTGCAGAGCAGGCCTATCGTGGCTTGCTGGAAGCCCGTCAAAATGATGTAGACGCGCGTGTTGGTTTGGTTCAAGTACTGTCTGATAAAGGTGATTGGACGGCTGCTCAGCAAGTAGCGCAGGCTCTTCCGGAAAGTGCCCGCAGCCAAATTGGCGGATTAACCACTGCGCAAGTGGAGGCGCTGCGTCGTCAAGCGCGTCAGCAGGATAGTTTTGGGGCTGAGGCGGCGCTTCGCGAAGCCATTGATTTATCGCCAAATGATCCTTGGACGCGGCTCGACTTAGCACGGGTTTTAGCTGATCAATCACGCCCTGATGAAGCGCAAGCCTTGATGGTGCCTTTTCAAAGCGGCAGTGCAACACCTGACCAACGCTACGCCGCTGCGTTATTTGCTTCTGAGCGGGAACGTTGGTCAGAAACCCAGCGTTTGCTATCTGGGATTCCGGCCAATGCAATAACCGCTGATATGCAATCACTTCAGCAGCAGGCGCAAATTCAGCAGCCCCTCAGGGAAGCAATTGCTCAGCTAGAGCAGGGAAATCGCACTGCCGCGGTTGCTTCACTTCAGCAGCTATATCTGCGCTATGGAGATTCAGAACTGACGCCAAGTCAGGTTAGTCAAATTGCGGGAGCTTTATCTCAGGCGGGTGCAAAAAGTGAAGCCCTACGTTGGGTGGAGCAGGACTTGGCAAGTGGAGTTGACGAGCAAACACCTAATGATTATATCAACCACGTGCTGGTGATGGCCCAGGCAGGACGCCCAGAAGCAGCTCGCCAATTATTTCATCGCTTAGCTGCTTATCCTCAATGGCAAGAAAATCAAGATGCGTTAGCAGCAGAACGTGGGTTGGTGATTATTGAAGCTGACCAACTGCGTCAGAGTGGCCGATTAGCCAGTGCTTACGATCGGCTTGCTGAACCGATGAGACAAACACCTGACAATGAAGATTTATTGTTGGCGATGGGTCGTGTATATGCTGATGGGGGGCGCCAAGCTCAAGCAGAACAAATTTACACCTATGCGTTGACTCGTCACCCACAGAGTGAGCAGGCACTACAAGGTGCTGTGCAAACGGCGCTTTCTAACAACCGTTCGCGTCAAGCGAGCCAACTGCTGGACCGTTATGCTCCAGAGGAGCAAACGGCTGATACGCTACTGCTCCGCGCCCAAGTTGCTCGAGCTAACGGCCAGAGCCGTGAAGCTCTTGCATTATTGAGCCAAGCCCGCCAGCGGTTAAGTGGGCAAGAAGGCGAGGTTACTGCCCTTTCTCACGGTCAGAATCCGTTTACGGATAGGGCTAGAGGAAGCACGCACTATTCGCAACGGCCTAACTGGCTACCGGGGGCTAGTCGCGAAATCAGCAGTGAAGTGGTGCTCGCTGAACCAGAGATGCAAGCCCCTACTTTAAGCCAACAGATTGATGATCTCTCTAGAGAGATTAGGCGCGAGCGGGCGCCAAGAGTTGCCACCGAGTTTGTGTTTAATTTCCGCGATGGCGAGAGTGGCTTGAGCCAACAGGATCGCATTGAAGCTCCCTTGCGTTTTTCAGCAATACCATTCGGAGAGGGTCGCCTTGAAGTAGCGGTCACGCCAACACAAGTAACGGCGGGAACGCCTGAGGGAGATGGCCTGCGACGCTATGGGCGCAGTGGTCTGGCTGAGAGTGCCAGTACATTAAATCAGTCGTTGGGTGGCGTCTCCTCTATCTTGGACGAGATTGAGTCAGCCGTAACAAGCTTTTTCGCTGCCCAGAGTAGCCTGGATGCTGCAGTAAATGAACAAGAGGCGGTTAGATTGGCTGCTGAACTAGAGGAGGCGAGAGGCTTTTATGAGGCAGCTCTTGAGCGTAATCCACTATTTGAAGCAGGCTTAACGGTCGCCAGTCTGACTGATCAACAGCTAGCGCTATTTAATAGTTACCTTGAAGAAAATAGTGTCAATTTTGCTGAGCTAGACCTGGACGGCGAGTCTTTAAGTGCGTTTGCAAATAGTCGTGAGCAGATTGAAACTGCCCTTGCTGGCATCCAAAGCCGTTTGCAGACAGAGGCGCAATCAGCGCGTCCCTCCAGCTTACGGGATAGCGGTTCGGGGCTAGAGCTTAGTTATACAAATCGCAACCTAAACTTGGATATTGGCAGCACGCCTCTTGGGTTTGAAGAAACAAATTTGGTTGGTGGAATCAATTGGCGCCCTAAGGTCGCTGACAATATATCGCTGAATTTTACTGCTGAGCGCCGAGCTGTGAAGGATAGTGTTCTTTCGTATGCGGGCACCTACGATGCTTATTCTGGCGATACGTGGGGTGGCGTAGTGAGCACCGGTGGCCGAGCAGGTATCAATTACGATACTGAAACGGGCGGTCTCTATGCTGATGTTGGTACATATCGTTATACCGGTAATAACGTTGCCGATAACCAGTCATATGAACTATCTCTGGGTGGCTATGCGCGTCCGATCAGTAATGAACGTCGTCAGCTGCAAACGGGTGTTCATATTTCTGCGATGGCTTTTGATGATGATCTCAGCCACTTTACCTATGGGCATGGAGGATATTTCAGTCCTCAGGACTACGTTAGCGTGACCTTCCCTATCAATTATCAGGAAAACTTTACCGACCAGTTAACGTTGGGTGGATACATTGCTCCAGGTTTCCAAAGCTATAGTACTGATGAAAGCAATTATTTTCCCACTGATCCGGATGCACAAGCGTTGCTAGATGTGTTTGCTGCTTTGGGAGCGACGCAAGAATCACGCTATGAGGGAGAGAGCGAAAGTGGTGTAGGTCTTTCATTCGGTGGAACTATGAAGTATCAAATGACCCCGGAACTTTCCCTTGGCGGCAATGTGGACTTCAATAGCTTCGGTGATTACAACGATACATCCGCGAGTATGTTTATGAACTATATCTTTGGAGATAGCGGTGAACGAGCCAGATAATCATATTCAACACATCGAGTACTACGCTAAGCGACACTGTAGTCCCCAGTGGCGGCTTTTTTTAGAACTGGTCTTTGATGAGCTCTCTAATAACGCGGGTAAAGAGGAATCATCTGGTTTTTGGCGCCATATTGGTAGTCGAATAGCTGCAGAAAAGCCTATTGGAGAGTGCGCTACGCTAGAGCGGCTGGAGCAAGCCGTCAACGATGAATTAGGCCTGCTGGACTGGGGGCAGGCGAGCATCGTGGCCGAAAATAAAGCAATGCATATTTGTCATACTGCATTCCCAGTACCAGGATCGTCTCCGGAGCGCCTCGATACCAGTTTGCTAGCAATGTCCGCATTGCTAGAAGGCGTGTTTAAAGGGTGGCTGCAACAGCAGGGTGGAGATTTTGATGTGCCTATCAGATGTATAAGTCGTAATCTAGAACAGCGTGAATGCACTTTCCTCTATGGTCGTTAGCGGCTTTTGTTAATGGAGCTGCACAATTAAAGGGCTAACCGAAAATGCTGTATCGGTTTACGTTAAGCGCTGGGCTTCTTGTCTGTTTGTTCAGCAGCATAAGTGCAGCCCAGGCAGACTCTGCTTGGCACGTCTATCGTGAGCGCTTTGTTAATGCAGAGGGAAGGGTGATTGACACAGGTAATCACAATATCAGTCACTCGGAAGGGCAAGGGTGGGGCATGATGCTTGCTCAGCATTATAATGATCAGAAAACGTTTGATCAGATTTGGCACTGGACCCGCCGTCACCTGAATAGACCGGATGTATCACTCTTCTCTTGGCGATATGACCCTCGCGATATACCAGCAGTGCGCGATCGAAATAACGCAACCGATGGTGATTTATTTATTGCCTGGGCATTATATTTAGCAGCCGAGCGCTGGGGTAACGCTAATTATGCGAGTGCATCAAAAAGTATACGAAGCGCAATACTTGAAAACCTAACATACGAAGTTGCTGGCTTTCAGGTGTTACTGCCAGGCATAGAAGGTTTTCGTCGCAACGAAGGAGCTGATCTCAACCTCTCATACTGGTTTATTCCCGCGTTACAAGACTTCGCTGAAATTGAGCCGAATGAGTCCTGGGACCGCCTGATTAATGATGGCGTTAAATTACTGGATCAAGCACGTTTTGGTGCATATTTATTGCCAACCGATTGGGTTCAAATCACTCAACAGGGTGAATTGAGCCCGGCAACAAACTGGGCACCTAGATTCAGCTTTGATGCTGTTCGTATCCCGCTCTATTTTGTATGGGGTGGGCGTGAGGAAGCCAGCGGCCTTGGCAGTATTAAGGCTTTTTGGGATGATCCTGTACATCAACCAGCACCCGCTTGGGTTGATGTGGTAAGTGATGAGCGTGCTGAATATCCGATTTCACGTGGAGTGGATGCGATTAGAGCCTATGTCAGTGGCGAAACGCTGCCTAGCTCAACACCTCAACAACAGGACGACTATTTTTCAGCGACACTGCTGATGTTAGTCCATATGGCAGAAGATATGCACTAACGTTTATTTCATAGGGCGGTTTATCCACCCGTCGATAACGTAGATAAACAGCTTTTTGTTAACCTTACTGAGCTGCTGCCTGATGCGTTGTCTCTAACTGCCCCTCAACCAGGGGCTCAATCAGCGGCTCAAGCTCGGGCCACACATTGTCGAGGATAATCGGCTGCGCATCGGCGGTAGGATGAATGCCGTCACTTTGCATTAGTGCGTCGTTTAGGGCGATATCCTCCAGTAAGAAAGGCACTAGGGAAATGTCGTATTCTTCAGCCAGCGAGTGGAAAACCCCGGTAAAGGCGTCCCGGTACGCTTGGCTATAGTTGGGCGGTATATCGATCCCTAGTAGCAGTACTTGTGCACCTGCCTCTTGGCTCTGCTCAATCATGCCGGCTAAGTTCGCCTGCATTTGATTGGGTGCCAGACCACGCAAACCGTCATTGCCGCCTAATTCCAGTAGAACAATATCCGGCTGCTGCTGTCCGAGAATATCAGAGAATCGTTGTAGACCTCCGGATGTGGTTTCACCGCTAATGCTGGCGTTAATGACGTTCACCTCGCCTTCTAAACGCTCTGCCAGCAGGCTCACCCAGCCCTCTTCACGCTCAATACCGTAGGCGGCGCTTAAGCTATCGCCCATCACTAATAAGCTGGGTGACTGTTCGCTATTGATAGGCGAAGCGTTGATAGACACCGAGGCAAAGGTGACTATCAGCAACACCAGCCATCCGGTTACCATGCGGTTCAGTCCATGCCATGCCACAGGGATGCCACGCTTCATGTCTTACTCCTTAAATCAAAGCTCTTCAAATCCAAGTTCTTCAAATCCAAGCTCCTCAGATAAAACTGAAAATACTGCTACGGATATATCAATGTCGAGCGAGTCACCCTACGGTGAGCGCCAGCCTAATACCGACCACCAAGCGTTAAGCGATGTTCCACAAGGCGCCGTTAGGCATCCTATTCTGCATGCCGACAAGCTGTCTAAAAAAGTGACGAGCGGTGAACGCTCACTAACTATCTTACACGACCTATCGCTAAGCGTGGCGGCAGGTGAAAGTGTGGCGATTCTAGGCAAGAGCGGTGCGGGAAAATCAACCTTGCTAGGGCTACTGGCTGGCCTTGATACCCCAAGCGACGGTGAGCTAACACTCTTCGGCCATGCGCTGAGCCGCTTGGATGAAGATGGGCGAGCTGCGCTACGCGCTGGGCGAGTGGGCTTTGTGTTCCAGAACTTCCAACTACTGCCCACCTTGAGCGCGCTTGAGAACGTCATGTTACCCCTCGAACTCTCACCGCGTGCAGGGGAGACACAAACCGCCGCCCAGTGGTTGGAGCGTGTTGGGCTTGGCGAGCGAGTGAATCACTTACCCAAACAACTTTCCGGTGGTGAGCAGCAGCGCGTTGCCGTAGCCCGTGCTTTCGTTACCGACCCCGAGCTGGTGTTTGCCGATGAGCCCACCGGTAATTTGGATCCCGACACCGGCGCGCAAATCATTGATCTGCTCTTCACCCTAAACCGGGAAGCAGGCACCACGCTGATTTTAGTGACTCACGACCATGCTCTGGCGCGCCGCTGTGATCGCTGCCTGCGATTAGACCATGGAAAATTAGAAGCGTTTGTACCCACCGCGGCTCCGATTGACGAGGGCACGCAATGAGTGATGTGAATTGGCGCCTGGCCATGCGCAGCCTCAGGCGAGACCTGCGAGCTGCGGATGTACGTGCGCTGTTTATCGCCCTGGTATTGGCGGTCGCAGCTTCTACCATGATTGCGTTTTTCCTTGATCGCCTAGAGCGCGGCTTAGAGCGCCAGGCGGGCCAGATGCTGGGTGGCGATCTGGTGCTAGAGCAGCGTGATCCGTTTTCAGAGGAGCTGCGAGAACGCCTTGAAAATGCAGGTTTCGTACTGAGTGACCAAGTCGATCTGGTATCAATGATTAGCCGCGATGGACGTTTTCAACCGGCTAGCTTAAAAGCCGTGGATGAGGTCTACCCTCACTACGGCGCCTCTTCCGTCGACTTTGGCAATGGCACCGAACAAGTAGCGTCTGGTCCAGCCCCTGGTGAAGCATGGGCTGACCCACGCTTGATAGAGCTGGTTGAGATAGAACTGGGTGACCGGGTCCAAGTGGGCCAGACCGAACTTGAGATAACAGGGATCATTGAGCGCGAAGCGGATCAGTCCGGCGGCTTCAGTAATTTTAATCCACGCTTGATGATCAATACCGCCGATGTCGAAGCCACCGGCCTTGTTCAAGAAGGCTCTCGGATTGAGTTTGAAATCTTGGCAGCAGGCCCGCCGGAAGCGCTTGATCAAGTGCAAGGCCTGCTTGCTGAGCTACGCCGCGATGGGGTGGAAGTGCGCGATGTCCGCGTTGATCGCCCCCAGCTTGGCAATGCCTTGCAGCGTGCAGAGAGTTATCTGGGGCTGGCCGGTTTAGCAGCGGTACTGCTGGCGGGCGTGGCAGTGGCAATGTCGACTCGCCGTTATGTGGAACGCCACCTGGATACTGCCGCACTGTTGCGTTGCTTTGGCGCCAGCCAGCGGCAACTGGTGACGATTTTTTCGCTTCAACTAATGGGTTTGGCACTGGTAGCCGCAGTGATTGGGGCGCTGCTTGGACTGATTGGCCAAGCGGTTCTGATCTGGCTGTTGGTGAGTTTCTTACCCATGACGCTACCGCCGCCTGGTCTTATGCCGTTGGGATTAGGCGTATTTACGGCTCTTGCCGTGCTGGTGGGGTTTGCTGGGCCAACCCTGCTGCGTATCAAACGAGTGAGCGCATTAAAAGTTCTGCGTCGCGAATTAGATCCGCTGCCGCCTTCGGCCTGGCTCGTGGTGGGCGTGGCCAGCCTAGTGTTTGGCGGGCTGCTGTGGCTCTACTCGGGTAGCCTGCCGCTGGCGATTGCGCTGTTGATTGGTGGGGCGGCTCTGCTCGGTGTGCTGTGGATGATTAGTGCGCTGCTGCTTAGCGGTTTGTTGCGCGTTGTACAGCGATTTTCCGGGCGTAGTGAGTGGTCTCAGGCGCTCCGCTTAGGCGGCCGCCAGCTAGCACGGCGTCGCCAAGCGGGCCTAGGCCAGTTATTGGCCTTTTCTGTGACCTTCTTTGCCATGGCGATGATTGTTCTGGTAAGGGGCGATCTGCTTAGCACGTGGCAGGATCAATTGCCTGACAATACCCCTAACTACTTTGCCATCAATATCCAGCCTTCCGAACGCGATCCTTTCGAGGCGGCAGTCTCTCCAAGGGTGGAAACCCAAAGCACCCTCTACCCAATGGTGCGTGGGCGAGTGATTGCGATTAATGGTCAGCCGCCTGGAGACGCCGTGCCGCCTGACGCCCGTGGTGATAACTCGCTGCGCCGGGAGCTCAATCTGACGTGGCAATCTGAAGTGCCCGAAGGCAATGCTGTGGTGGCCGGTGATTGGTTCTCGCCAGCCCAGTTGGGAGGCGACGCTAACAGTGAGGAGGGTAATGAAGAGGGCAGTGAAGGCCAAGGCTGGATGAGCGCCGTTGAGGCAACGCAGCAAGCGGCGCCAGTGCCCATCTCCATGGAGGATGGGCTCGCTGAAAGGCTTGGCTTAAGCATCGGTGACGAGATGACCTTCTCGGTGGGTAGCGATGAAATCACCACCCAAATTACCAGCCTGCGAAGCCTGAATTGGGATAGTTTTCAGCCTAATTTCTTCGTCATTTTTCCGCCAGGCGTGCTGGAACAGTTTGGGCATAGCTACATTACCGCCTTTCATCTGCCTGAAGCGGAGCAGGGGTTGATCCGGGAACTGATTACCGAATTCCCGGGGGTTTCCTTGCTGAAT
This sequence comes from Halomonas sp. HAL1, assembly GCF_030544485.1. Lineage (NCBI taxonomy): Bacteria > Pseudomonadati > Pseudomonadota > Gammaproteobacteria > Oceanospirillales > Halomonadaceae > Halomonas > Halomonas sp. HAL1. Next base: position 2,736,946 of record NZ_CP130610.1, on the reverse strand, counting down.
GTTGATGCCATTTTGGGCCAGGTGCGGGATGTACTCGGCCAGGTTACACGGGCGGTGGAGTTAGTCCTCGCATTGGTCCTGTTGGCAGGGGTAAGCGTACTGTATGCCGCACTGACCGCAAGCTTGCCGGTGCGTGCCCATGAAAGCGGCCTATTACGCGTATTTGGCGCAGGCAGTAAAATGATTTCACGGGTGCAGGGCGCTGAATACGCGTTGCTGGGCTTTGCCAGTGGGTTGATGGGTGCGGTGCTGGCCGAACTGACCACGGCTGCGCTGTACATCTTTTTGTTGGATCTAACCCCGCGCCTTCATCTGGGACTATGGATTTTCCTCCCCATTGGCGGTGCTGTGCTGATTGGCGTAATAGGTCATGCACTCTCGCGGGGATTACGTCGCCAAGCGCCAGCGGCCAGCCTGGGGCTACTCGGTGAGGCTTGAGCCTATTTTGCGAGCCAGAAACCGACCACCAGTGCGCTGATGACAGCAACAAAAAAGACCAGATTACGAGCGCGGGTATCGCGGTGTGGTTTCATAATGGCACCAAATGAGGGTGGAGGTAAAAGAGGCGGAAGCATTACGCCGGGCATGGTAACGTTTGTCGCTTACGTCGTCATCTTGCTTGCCTTATGACGTTGCCGTTTGTTCAGGATGGTTGATTATGCCCCACACCGAATCTACGGCTGCACGCAGCGTTGCGCCGCAGCCGCTTTCTCTTGCCCAGGGTCGCCTGGCCGCCCTTAGTTGGGGGCGCGCTGATGCCCAGGTTTGGCTGGCTCTGCACGGCTGGCTGGATAATGCAGCCAGTTTTACTCGGTTAGCCCCGCTTCTGGTAGAGGCATTGGATATTCGTATTGTGGCGCTGGATTTTCGCGGCCATGGTCATTCGGCACATGTGCCCCAGGGCGGTGACTATGCGCTATGGGACTACTGCCACGATGTGTTGGATGCCATGGAAGACCTCGGCCTTAACCAAGTTAGCGTGTTGGCCCACTCCATGGGCGCCGCAGTGGCTTGCTTGCTTGCTGCTGCGCTGCCCGAACGGGTGGAGCGGCTAACGTTGATTGACGGGCTGGGGGCGCTCAATACGCCCATTGAAGAGACCGCTAGCCAACTGCGCAAAGGACTGACAGCCTACCGTCGGCCAATTTCCCGCGCGCCTCGCTACCCGGATATCGAGAGTGCCATCGCTGCGCGTGTTGCCGGTGGCGTTACACCGGTGGATACCATTACGGCCACACCGTTAGTGGAGCGCAACACCCAGTCCACAGCCGATGGCCATGTGCAAATGCGCACCGACAGTCGCTTGCTGAAGCCTTCATTGGTGCGCTTCACGCCCGAACAGGTGTTGTCATTGCTGGCGGAAATCAGCGCTCCAGTGCTATTGGTTGAAGGGGAGCAGGGGATTCTGGGTGAACGCGCCTGGGCGGTGCAGGCGCGGCAAGCAGTAAAAGCATTGACCCGGCATGTGCTTAATGGTGGCCACCACTTGCATCTGGAACCCCGTGCCGTAGCGCAAGTCGCCGCGGTAATCAGCGCTCATTGGGTTATGAGCGACAGGGTTAAGACCAATAAGGCCTAGCGATGGATACCAGTATGAACGAATTGGCGCATGTCAGTCGTGGAAACAAGGTCGCTCTGGTGTTGGGCAGCGGCGGTGCGCGCGGCTATGCGCATATTGGGGTGATTGAAGCACTTGAGGCGCGGGGCTTTGAAATCATCGCCGTATCAGGATGCTCGATGGGCGCGCTGATTGGGGGTATTTACGCGGCAGGCAAGCTGCCTGAATACCGCGACTGGGTATGCAACCTTGACTATTTGGATGTACTCAAATTGGTCGATGTGACCTGGAGCCCCATGGGCGCGATGCGTGCCAGCAAGGTCATGAGCAAGTTGGAAGCGCTGGTGGGCGATATCTTAATTGAAGACCTCACGATTCCAGTAACAACGGTGGCAACGGATCTGGTTCGCCAGCGGGAAGTGTGGTTTCAAAATGGCCCCTTATTACAGGCGATTCGCGCTTCAATTGCCGTGCCGGGAGTAATAACGCCCGTGCATTTGGGTGATCAGGTGTTGGTGGATGGCGGGTTGCTCAATCCGCTGCCGATTATGCCTGTGGTAGCGGCTCATCAAGCGGATTTTGTGGTGGCAGTCAACGTGACCGCGCATAGCCCGCTGCCAGTCACCATGGAGGAGTTGCTGCCTAAGGAAGAGGAGGCGACCGATAGCCGTAGCAAAAAAGAGATTGAGCGCGATCAAAACATGGGTAACTGGATGGGGGATGTGCGCGCCGCTACGCGAAAACTGTGGGCGGGGCTGGGCGCTAATGGGGAGGGGGCAGCCGGAGAGGGCGAAGAGCTGGAGGAGACCACTGAAGCCCGTGGCAAGCGGGAGTGGAGCAAGCTCGATATGATTCTGGAGTCGTTTGATATTACCCAGGCGGCGCTGGCCAAGTACAAGGTGGCGGGCTACCCGCCCGACGTGCTGATCGAAATACCCAAAACAGTCTGCAGTACCTATGAATTCCACCGCGGCAAGGATTTGATTCGCCTGGGCCGGCATCTGGCTGATGAAGCACTGGAGCGGCGCATGCCGAGCATCGCATCCGACGCGACCGAGTAACGGCTACTGACCCCGCTTCCGCAGCAAGATATATACCGCCCCGGTGCCACCATCGATATCGATAGCGGAGCAGAAAGCCAGTACGCCCGGCCACTCACGTAGCCAAGCATTAGTATGGCTTTTAAGTACAGGAAAGTCGGACGTGGTGCCCCACGCTTTGCCATGCACCACCAGTACGCAGCGCAAGCCTTGGCTGGCGGCGTCGCGCAAAAAACTCTCCAACTCCACACGCGCCTCTTCCAGCGTATAGCCGTGCATATCAAGTCCCGCTTGCCACGCCGTTTGCCCACGTTTTAGTTGGCTAAAAGTACGCCATGGTAAATCCGGCACACAAAACTCTAAATACTCAGAAGGGCGCACGGCCTCCACCCGGCCATCAGAGGTGCGCCCGCTGGACTGAGGCGTATTGCTTTCAACAGCCGCATGGCGTCTAGCTTCATGGGCCTTGCCGTCAATTTTAGGTTTGCCAGGGTCGGCCTGGTTAGTCGCGATACGGCGCACGCCTGCCGCCTTTAACGCATCGCGAAAGGCATTGATATCGTCATCGTCGGGCAGGTGGCGGCGTCGCGTCATGGTAGGCTCGGGTGGCAAAAAAGTGGCAAATAAAGGTGAAACAGATAAAGAGGCACAGTATAGCGGGCTGAGCGTTGCTGTGAACCGGGCGGCGTGAAAGGTACAATCTTTTTATTCGTTGCATGAATAAGGCTTTATCAGCTGTATTCATCATTATCGTCAATCAGGAGCCGCTGTGACCACGCATCTAAACGTTGAGCATTCTCACTCAACCCTTTCCCTGTCGGAGTCGTTGCTGGTGAGCCAGCTCTTTACCCTACGCGACTATCTGCGCTGGGTCTCCAGCGAGTTTTATCTGGCGGGCCTGCACTACGGCCATGGCACCGATTCTGCCTGGGATGAGGCGGTAGCGCTCTGCTTAGGCGCGCTGCACTTGCCGTGGAACATCGATCCCGGTGTGCTCGAGGCGCGGCTACTGCCCGTAGAACGGCAGCGGATTATTACTCTGGCGCGGGAACGTGTTACCACCCGCCGTCCGCTCCCCTATTTATTGGGCGAGAGCTTTTTTGCCGGCCATCCGTTCAGTGTCGATGAACGGGTACTGATACCGCGTTCGCCGATTGCCGAGCTGATTGAAGACGGCTTTGCCGCCTGGTTTCCTGAAGAGCCGCCTGCCAGTGTGCTGGATTTATGCACCGGTTCTGGCTGTATCGGCATTGCGACGGCACTTTATTTACCGACCTGCGAAGTGGCGCTTGCCGATATTAGTCAGGAGGCCTTGGCCGTCGCGCGTCAGAATATTACCCGCCATGATGTGGGCGACTGGGTACGGGCGGTAGAGTCGGATGTCTTCAGTGGCTTAGAAGGTCGACGCTTTGATTTGATTGTCTCTAATCCGCCTTATGTCGATGCCCGTGACCTTGCCACCATGCCCGCCGAGTTTCGCCACGAGCCTTCGCTCGCCCTGGGAGCCGGTAGCGATGGGCTGGATATTGTGCGGCGTATTTTGCGCGAGGCGCGGGAACACTTAACCGATGAGGGCTGGCTGATTGTAGAAGTCGGCAACTCTGACCGCCATGTGGAAGCGGCATTTCCGGATGTCGCTTTTCTATGGCTTGAATTCGAGCGTGGCGGCCAGGGTGTTTTTGCTCTGAGCGCCGCTGAACTCGACGCCCATGCGGCGTCTTTCGTGTGAGGAATTAACGGCCATGTCTGGCAATACGTTTGGCAAACTATTCAGTGTGACTACCTTTGGTGAGAGCCACGGACCAG